>CAISGR010000312.1 GCA_903884945.1 uncultured bacterium | reverse complement strand
GAGCTTCGAGCCGAAGGTCGGCTAGGGAGAGCGGTTTCCCCACCCTCTTTCTCCGTCACCCCCGCGTAGGCGGGGGTCCATCTTGTCGCCGACGAGCCCGCCGCGGGAATTGCGGGGACACTATACATATTCATTGTCACGTTCCGCTCCAGTTCAGAATTAAAAATACGTATAGTGTCCCCGTATTGCCCCATATTAAGTATTGTAGTGCACCCCTAGACTGAGACAGGGATAAAAGGGGACAGTTCTCTTTCGAGGAGAGCTGATGAGTGAGAAACCTCCGAGCCGTTTGACGCGGGCCTTCAAGTTAGCGGCGTTGCAGCGGATGCTAGCGGGCGAGAACGTGAGTGCTCTTGCCCGCGAGCTTGGGATCAAGCGCAAGCTTTTGTATCAGTGGCGTGACCGGGTTCGCACGAATGGACCGTCCGGGCTACGGTCGCGCGGGCGGCCGAAGCGGGATCTGGTTGAGGGCATCGAGATCGGCGCCGACACGCTAGGTTCGCCATCGGCTTTGGTCGTCTCTCCAGCATCGAAAGCGCCGAGCCAGGCACCGCCGCTAGCCGAGGCTGCTGTGGCGCTGATGCAGGCTGAGGCTCGGATTGCCGAGCTGGAGCGTAAGGTCGGGCAGCAGGAGCTTGAACTCGATTTTTTTCAAAAAGCCTTGCGGCGCGTGAAGGACGCACGCTCGACGACCGGCGCACCCGTCGTGCCGCCATCTACGCGGTCATCCGAGAGATGAACGCGTCATCGTCGCAAGGCGGATTGACGATCGAGGGCATGTGTCGGCTGGGGCGGGTCAGCCGGGCGGGGTTTTATCGGGCCTGGCAGGCCTCGGCGCCACGCGAGGTGGAAACTGAACTAAGGGATGCGATCCAGCGTCTGGCGCTCGCCGATCGCAAACGAGGCTACCGGATGGTCGCGGCGCTGTTGCGCCGTGAAGGCTGGGAAGCCAATCACAAGCGCGTGCTCCGGCTGATGCACGAGGACAATTTGCTGGCGCTGCGCAAGCGGCCTTTTGTTCCGGCCACGACTGACAGCAAGCATGGCTGGCGGATCGTCCCGAACCTGGCACGCAATCTCGTGCCGACCGGCTGCGACCAGCTTTGGGTCGCCGACATCACCTATATTCACCTTCGCGAGGACTTCGCGTATCTCGCGATCGTTCTTGATGCCTTCAGCCGCAAGGTCGTCGGCTGGGCTTTGGAAACCCATTTGCAGGCAAGCCTTGCGATTGCCGCGATCGAGATGGCGCTCACCAGGCGCGAGCCGGTGCCGGGCAGCTTGATCCACCACTCCGACCGGGGTGTTCAATATGCTTGTCACGACTACACCAAATTGCTGGCGGCGCATGACATCCAGGCCAGCATGAGCCGGGTCGGGAACCCTTATGACAATGCCAAAGCCGAGCGGTTCATGCGCACGCTCAAAGAGGAGGAAGTCGATGGCACCGCCTATCGGGACGCCGACCACGCCCGCCAGCAGATCGGGCTGTTCATCGAGCAGGTCTACAATGGCCAGCGCCTCCATTCCGCGCTCGATTACCTGACGCCCGAGGAGTACGAAGAAAAAACCAAGCGAGTTGTGGGGGGGGG
>CAISGR010000311.1 GCA_903884945.1 uncultured bacterium | reverse complement strand
GGCATGACGCCGAGCGCGTGGCGCAAGGGCGGGGCCGGCGTGACGATCCGCTGGACCGTTGCCGATACCAGCCTCGGCCCGATGCTCGTTGCCGCAACTGACAAGGGGCTGTGCCGGGTCTCGTTCGATGAGGGCGAGGAAGCGTTGCGCGAGCGCTTCCCTAATGCCGAGATCATCGCTGGCGGCGCGGCGCTGGCCGATCTTGCGGCGCGGGTGGTGGCAAGCGTCGAATCGCCCGAGCGCGATCAGGATCTGCCGCTCGATGTGCAGGGCACCGCCTTCCAGGAAGCCGTGTAGCAGGCGCTTCGTTCGATCCCGGCCGGAGAGACGCGCACCTATACCGAACTCGCTGCACTGGCCGGCAACCCGAGGGCGGTCCGCGCGGCGGGGACGGCATGCGGCGCCAATCACGTCTCGATCGTCATTCCCTGTCATCGTGCGCAACGAAGCGATGGGACTCTCGGAGGCTACGCTTATGGGCTTGATCGCAAGGTCGTGCTGCGCAAGCGGGAAGGTGTCGAATGAGCGGCTTCATCATCGCCGGGCTCGATCCGGCGCCGTTCAGGCCACTATATGGCCTGGACGACGCTGAACTCGCGGAGCGCGGCGTTATCCGCATGTCGGTCGACGCGACGCCCGGCTTTCCCTGCCGCGTTTCGCTGGAGGACGTCACGCCCGGGGCGCGTGTCCTGTTGCTCAACCACGAGCATCTCGCCGTCGCCACGCCCTATCGGCAAAGCCACGCGATCTTCGTGCGCGAAGGTGTCGAGCGGGCGGCGCGCTTCGATAACGTGGTTCCGGCCCAACTCGCCATCAGGACGCTTTCGGTTCGCGCTTATGATGCCGACGGCATGATGGTCGATGCGGATCTGGTCGAAGGGCGCGATCTCTCGGCGGTGATCGGCCGCTTCTTCGCGGCTTCAACCGTCGCCTATCTTCATGCTCATAATGCGAAGCGTGGCTGCTTCGCGGCGCGGATCGATCGAGCCTGATCTGCTTTGCGCCCACGGTCGATGCCGGCTAGGTTTCTCCCACGATAGTCAGGGGGATCCATGGAACCGATCAGGCCCATTACGCCGCCGAACAGCCTGGTATGGCGCATTGTCCATTTCCCGATAGTGCTGCTCCTGATCGGCATCGCCTTACTGTTCGGGGCAGCCGTGATTGCAGGGAAGGTGAGTCATGCCGTTCAGCACGCCGATAATGGTTGGCTGGCGGTATTGGCCGCCATCCTGGTCGCAGCGATCTTCATCGCATTTTATTGCGCGTTCGTGCGGCTCGTCGAGCGACGACCCGCCGTCGCCGAGTTCGCCCTTCCCGGCGCAGTGAAGGAACTCGTGGCGGGGGTGCTTGGCGGGCTCCTTCTCTTCTCGGTCGTTGTCGGCATCATCGCTGTATTCGGCGGTTATCGCGTGATCGGGCAGCACCCCGCGAGCGTGCTGCTGCCGATGCTGGCGATCTCGATCACTTCGGGGGTTACCGAGGAAATCGCGTTGCGCGGTATCTTCTTCCGATTGGTCGAATCCTGGCTCGGCACCTGGATCGCGCTGATCCTGTCGGCCGCGCTGTTTGGGGCGCTGCACCTCAAGAACCCCAACGCGACGCTGCTCGCCGGCACTGCGATTGCCCTGGAGGCGGGGATCATGCTTGCGGCGCTCTACATGCTCACGCGCCGGCTTTGGGCGGCGATCGGGCTGCACGCTGCGTGGAATTTCGCACAAGGTGGTATCTATGGGATCGCCGTTTCCGGGTTCAGGCAGGACGGCATCTTCATCCCGCGCCTTACCGGTTCCGATCTGCTGACAGGCGGCTCCTTCGGGGCGGAAGCCTCGCTTCCGGCGATGATCGCCGCCACCGCCTTCGGCGTCATACTCCTGATTCTCGCCTATCGTCGGGGCCGTTTCGTCAAGCCCTTCTGGGCGCGGAAGGCGGCGGCTCAGCCCGCGGCCTTGCAGGAATAGACCAGCTTCTCGTTGGGATAGGGGGGGAGTTGGGTGCGGATGGCGGCCTGTTGTGTCGCCAGGTTGGCACGCCCGGCCTCGTCTGGCGTGCAGGCCTTGACAGTCACCTGCGAGCGGATCTTGCGCAGTGTGTCCATCTGCGCGGCGGTCAGGAAATAGCGCTGGTTCGAATAAATCCCTGTCGCCGGGTCGAACTGCAGGACGGAAACGGTCTGTTCTTCGCCGGGCACCAGGATCCGATCCCATTTGCTGCCATTCTCGGCATATTGCGTCTTGCCGTTCATGCAGCCGGCGGCGCCCCAGTCGATTGTGACCGGGTCCACCGAGGAAGACACCACCCGGCTGCGCTCCGGTACCACGGTGCAGATCATTTTGCCGAGCGGCGCCGTCGAGGAAATCGTCGGTGCCGCGGTCTGCACGACGTCCGGCGGTAGCGTCACCTCGATGCCCGGACGGGTGAGGAAAACGATGGCGGAGGCGACGATCAGCACGCCGCCACCCGCTGCGACCCAGATCGCCTCGCGCCGCTTGCGACGCACTTCGAGCAGCCCGCCGCCGCCGATCGCCAGCGCGCCTGCGACCAGCAGCACGGCGGCCAGGGCCATGATATTCTCGCGGTTTCGTTCCGCTGCATCGCGCGCCTTGGTCAGCGCGACCTCGCGTGCCAGCGTCGCCTTGGCCGCCGCATCGCGCTTCGCCGCATCCGCCTCGGCGGCGGCCTGCGCTTCGGCGTCGCTGTCCTGCTTCACGCGGTCGAGGATGCTGGTGCAGGGTGTGCCGACCGCAGGAAAGCTCTGCTTCGCGGCGCGCAGAAAAGTGGCCAGCTCGGAATCGGCGATCGCGAAGCCGAAGCTCGAATCGCCTTCCTCGCCCCGCGCAAAGGCCGAGTTCACGCCGATTACGCGGCCGCACGGGTCGAGCAGGGGGCCACCCGAATTGCCGCGCGCGATGTTGGCCGTGTGGAGGAGCACGTCGACGCCGGACATCGCGCGCCTGCCCGAGAACACGCCCTCTGAACGGATCGGGGACAGGGGATGGATATAGTCGACCGCGGATTGCGCCGTCGCGAGATCGACATTGCCGGGATAGCCCAGCGCGGTGACGGCCGCGCCTTCTTCCACCGGCCCGGTATAGAGGGCGACTGTCGGCAGATGGGTACCGGTCAGCTCGATCAGGGCAAGATCGCGCACGGTGTCGATCGCGATGACCTTGCCTTCGTAGCTCTTGCTACCTTCGGAAGGGACGATACCGACCACGACATTGTCGGGATAGCGCTTGGCGAGTTCGACGACATGCGCGTTGGTGACGATCCGGTTGGGCGCCACCGCAAAACCGCTGCCGTGGCCGAATCCAACGACCTGGTCGTCGACCATTGCGATCGTGACGACGCGCACGACACCCCGGCTCGTGGCCGAGATATCGTCGGCGCGGGCCTGGTCAGGCAGCGCCACGAGCATTGTCGCGAGCAGGACGGCGAGTGCCATCGCCGACAGGCCGCGGACACATTTGTTCAGAAGATTGCCCATCACGCGTGATCCTGACAGGATCGCCGCGTGCGGAACAGGGTGAAACCGCTTCGCTGCGGCGTAGCGTGGCGTCTGTGCTTCGAGGCGGAGAGCCCGCCGATCATCGCAGGGTTTGATTCAGCCGTTCTTCTCGTCAGCTGCTCGACGGCATCACGCTCCCTGCGTGATCGCCACACTAAAGAAAGCTGTAGGGATCGACATCCACGACCACCCGCACCTTGGAGGGCCAGTCGAGCTTGCCGAGCCAGTCGCGGATCACGTCCTGTACATCTAGGGCGCGCCGGGCATGGACGAGCAGACGGTAGCGGTGGCGGCCCCGTAGCATCGCAAGCGGGGCGGGGGCGGGGCCATAGACCTCCATCGCCTCGAGTCGCGGGGCGGTGCGGCCGATCAGGGTCGCGATCTCGTTCGCCGCGGCCTGATCCTCGCTCGAAACGACGATGCCGGCGAAACGGCCGAAGGGCGGCGCACCGGCTTCGCGGCGCGATTCTGTCTCGGCTTCGTAAAACGTATCGGCATCGCCCGTCACCAGCGCGCGCATGACCTGCGCGTCCGGGCTGTGCGTCTGGATATAGACATGGCCCGGCTTGGCCCCGCGTCCGGCCCGGCCGGAGACTTGCATGATCTGCTGGAAAGTCCGCTCCGATGCCCGCAGGTCGCCCCCGCCGAGGCCCAGGTCCGCGTCGATGACGCCGACGAGGGTCAGGTTCGGGAAATGATAGCCTTTGGTTACCAACTGGGTACCTACGACGATATCGATATCGCCCGCCTCCATGCGGTGCACGAACTCGGCCGCCTTGGCGGGCGACCAGATCGTGTCCGAGGTAATGATCGCCGTCTTCGCTGCCGGGAACAGCGCGCGGACCTCATCGGCAATGCGCTCGACGCCGGGGCCGACCGCGACCAGCGTATCCTCGTTGCCGCATTCCGGGCAGGCACGGGGCACTGGCTCGACATGCCCGCAATGATGGCAGGCGAGCCGGCTGACCAGTCGGTGCTCGACCATCCAGGCGGTACAGTTGGGGCATTGGAAGCGATGGCCGCAGGTTCGGCACAGGGTCAGGGGTGCATAGCCGCGGCGATTGAGGAACAGCAGCGATTGCTCGCCACGTTCCAGCCGCTCCTCGATCCCGCGCACGATCGGCGGCGCAATCCAGCGACCGCGCTCCGGCGGGTTGGCGATCAGGTCGATCGCCTCGATCGTCGGCATTTCAGCCGCGCCCCAACGTCCGGGCAGCTTCAACTCGGCATAGCGACCCAGGGCGACCTGCTGGCGGGTCTCGATCGCCGGGGTCGCCGAGGCGAGGATCACCGGGCATTTCTCGAACAGCCCGCGCATCACGGCCACGTCGCGGGCGTGATAGTGCACACCCTCTTCCTGCTTGAAACTGGTTTCGTGCGCTTCGTCGATGACGATCAGGCCGAGATTGCGATAGGGCAGGAACAGCGCAGAGCGCGCGCCAACCGTCACCAGTGCCTCGCCGCTCGCGATCGCCCGCCAGGCGCGGCGACGTTGCGACTGGCGCAGGTCCGAATGCCAGGCGACGGGCGTGCAGCCGAAGCGCGCGGCGAAGCGGGTGAGGAATGGCTCGGTCAGCGCGATCTCGGGTAGGAGGACGAGCGTCTGCCGGCCCTCGCGGATCGCAGTGGCGATCGCCTCGAAATAGACCTCGGTCTTGCCGGAGCCGGTAACGCCGTCGAGCAGGGTGGGCTGGAAGACGCGGGCCGAGACGTTCGCGGTCAGCGCCTGGGCGGCGGCGCGCTGATCCGGGGAAAGCGCGGGTATGCCGAAGTCCGGATTGGGCACGGGGAAGGGGCTGTCGATATCGACCGCGACGGCTTCGAATGCCCCGGCCTTTATCAGCCCGCGCACCACCGCGTCGGAGACATCGGCGGCGAGGGCGAGTTCGCGAGTCAGTCCCTGGCGATCGCCGATGCGCTCCAGTGCCTGTTGGCGCTGGGGAGTCAGCCGGTCTGGGACGAACCCGGTCGCGCGATATTCAGTGACGGTGCGCGCGCCTTCCAGCGCCGAGGTGGAGGCGAGCGCCATCCGCGCCACTGAAGCGGGCGGCGCGAGATAGTAATTTGCGGTCCATTCGATCAGGCGGCGGAGCGGTGCGCCGAGCGGCGGCGCGGGCAGCACGCCGACCAGGTTGCGCAGCCGGTTGTCACCCACCTCGGCATCGGAGGGCATGTGATCCGGCTCCCAGACGATGCCGATCAACTGGCGCGGCCCGAGCGGAGCGACCACGATCGAGCCGGGCTGCACCTGCATGCCGTGCGGGACGCGATAATCCAGCGGGCCGAGCGCAGCATTCATGACGAGGACACGGGCGCGCGACATTGGCATGGACCTAGGGTCTGCGCCTTTCCTCCGCAACGGCTTGCGCGCCTGCCTTGCTGCCTCGACGCCCTAGGGCGTGCCCTTGGTCCGAGGGGCGATGCGTCAGGCTGCGCGCAGATCCGCCAGAAAAGCCTGCGTCGTGGCGGCCAGTGACCGTGCGCGATCGACGAGGCTGGCCGTGGAGACGGCCATGTTCGCGGCCAGCGCGCGTGCCGCATCCGAGGCCTGGGCCGAATCCTCGACGGCGGTGCGCAGGTCGGTAGTCCCCGCTGCTGCTTGCGCCGCGTCGGTGCCGATCGAACCGGTTACTGCGCGTTGCAGGCTCATCGCATGATCGATATCCCGGCCCAGCCTCGCCACGTCGTGCACATGCGCCGCGATTTCGGCGGTCGCCGCTGCTGCGCCGCCGACATGACCTTGCATGTCGGCGATCTGGCGCGCGATATCTCCAGCGGCGCGCTGTGTTTGCATGGCGAGCGACTTGACCTCGGTCGCGACGACAGCGAAGCCCCGTCCCGCATCGCCTGCGCGGGCCGCCTCGATCGTGGCGTTGAGGGCGAGCAGATTGGTCTGGGTCGCGACCTCGCCGATCATCGCGACGATCCTGCCGATGTCGCTGGCGTGCCTGACCAGGGCCGCGATTGTTCGCTCGCTTTCGCGCGAGCTCTGGTCGGCCGCTTCGGCCAGGGATGCCTGCTCGGCGACGCGCGCGGTCACGGAGAGGACCGAGCGACCCAGCGTGTCCGCGGTTTGCAGCAAAGTCTGGGCGGAGACACTGGTATCCTGGGCACGCATCGCGATGGCGGTAGCGCGGCGCGCCTGGGCTGCGCTCATCGAATCGAGCGAGTCGGCCGAAGCCTGATTTTCCTCGGCGGTCTGGCGCAGCGTGGCGACGGCCTCTACGACCGATCGCTCGAAGCGTTCGGCCAAGACGACCATATCGCGACGGCGCGCTTCGATCGCCTGTTCGCGCAGGCGCTGCTGACTACGGGCTTCGGCGAGTTCGGCGCGCTCGGTCTCGGCTCGCGCGACTGCTGCAAGGTGCTCCAGATCGCGACTGGCTTCGACCAACTCGGTGCCGGTTCGGAAATTGGCGATGAACAAGCGGGCCTGCGCCACCACGGACCGGCCGAGCAGCACGAAGAAGATGCCGAGCATCACATAGGTCTGGGTCGGCAGGCCGCTTGCGAACTGAATATCGAACAGCATCACCAGCGCGCCGACCGTGATGAAGGTCAGGCTGGCCAGCGGGACGGTCGCGACAGTGAGCGATCCGATGCACATGACGCCGGTCACCACGCAGATCACGAACAATTTTCGTTGCGGATCGGGATCGAGCAGCGCGATGCCCAGGAGAATGTTCCATGCGAGCGAGCTGATGGCGGACAATTTGGCGAGCGCGATAATGGTCGCACGGCTATCCGTCACCTGCCAGCCATTGGCACGATCCTCGCGCCAGAGCTTCAGGCTCCAGGCGGACACGGCCGCCAGCAACAGGCCGGCGGCGACAAGCAGGTTAAAATAAGCCGACCCGCGCAGGGTTGCTATCAGCGTGACGCTACTGAGCAGCGTCGCGCCGAAGGTGACGGGGAACGACCGGCGCGCAGCCCGTACTTGTTCGGCGACGAGCGCATTGGGCAGCGCATCGTCTCCACGCCCGAGCCCCAGTACATAGCGCAGCGAACGAAACGCGGGGGATGATTCCAGCCATTGCATCAAGCTCGCCAAGGAATTTTCTTTCTCTCCCCATCGCCCGCGGGCGCCCCAATCCGATTGTTGCTGAACCAGAATGAATAATCTTGGATTAACTGGCGTTCGCCTGGGTGCATGGCGCACCTGATTTCCGGTAAGGGAACGCGATGGACCAGCCGCTCGCCCTTCGATTTGCCGAGCACCTCCGTCGTGATCGCCGGCGGTCGGTGCATACGGTGCGCGCGTATCAGGCGGTGGCCGAGCGACTGCTGGCTTTCCTCGGCGGCCATTGGGGTGGGGTGGTGACGCCGGCGGCCTTGAGTCGGGTCAGCGCCGCGGATCTGCGCGCTTTCCTTGCCTTTCGCCGCGCGGAAGGTCTGGGCAACGCTTCTGCCGCCCGGGAATTGTCGGCGGTCCGCGGGTTTCTGATCTTTGCCGGCGTTGAGGCTCCGCGCCTGAAGGGGCCGCGCGTCAAGAAAGGCGTGCCGCGGCCGATCTCGCCCGATGAGGCGGTTTCGCTTGCCGAGGATGTGGCCGAGGATGCGGTCGAACCCTGGATCGGCGCGCGCGATTGGGCCGTGTTGATGCTGTTGTACGGCGCGGGCCTGCGGATTGGCGAAGCGACCGGTCTTACCGGTGCGATCCTCCCGCTCGGCGAAACGCTAAGCGTTACCGGCAAGCGCGACAAGACGCGGATCGTGCCGCTGCTGCCGCAGGTGCGCGAGGCGATCCAGGCCTATGTCGACATTTGCCCCTGGCCGATCCCGCGCGATGCGCCGCTGTTCCGCGGTGCGAAGGGCGGCCCGTTGGCCCCCACACTGATCCGCCGGGCCGTCCAGGCGGCGCGAACCAGGCTGGGTTTGTCGGAGCGCACCACGCCGCATGCGTTGCGCCACAGCTTTGCGACCCATCTGCTAGGTCGCGGCGCGGACCTTCGCGCGCTGCAGGAACTGCTCGGCCACGCCAGCCTCAGTTCGACCCAGATTTATACGGCAGTCGATGCCGCCCATCTGCTCGACGTTTACCGGAATGCGCATCCGCGGGCCTAGCGGCGCGGTTTCCACATCGCGACGCGCCAGAGATAGACCACACCGATCACGATCATGATTCCAACGGCCGCCGGCCCGACGAAGCGGTCGATCTCGTGGAAATTGGCATCGAGATAAAAGCCCGCGGCGGTCAGTACGGCATTCCAGATCGTAGCTCCCGCAGCGGTCCAGAGCAGGAAGCGCAGGCGAGGCATCCGCGTCATGCCGGCCGGCAAGGAGACCATCGTCCGAAAGGTCGGCATGAACCGGAAGACGAACACGACCCATTGCCCGTGGCGCTGGAAGAAGCCGTCGAGTTTCTCGACGTCAGACCAGTCGACCGTCAGCCACCGCTGATAGCGGTCCACGATTGGGCGGAGCCGCCGATAGCCCAGGCGCTGGCCGATCTCATACCAGAAGTAATTGCCGACCGTGGTGCCCGCGGTCCCGGCGATGACGAGCGGTATCGCCTCCATCTGTCCGCGCGCGACCGCTATCCCACCGAGGCCCATGATGACCTCCGAAGGGATCGGGGGAAATATATTTTCCAGCGCCATCAGCACGAAGATACCGAAATATCCGCCCCAGGCGGTCAGCGCGATGATGAAATCGGTCACGCAGCGGTGCGCATGGCCACCTTCGCTTCGATCGCGTCCCAGATCAGCCCGGCGACATCGGTTCCGTCGAAGCGCTCGATCGCGACGATGCCGGTTGGGGAGGTCACGTTGATCTCGGTCAGCCATTTGCCGCCGATCACGTCAATCCCGACGAACAGCAGTCCGCGCTTGCTGAGTTCCGGGCCAAGCACGGCGCAGATCTCCTGCTCCTCGGGCGTCAGGACCGATTTCTCCGCCGAGCCGCCCACCGCGAGATTGGAGCGGATCTCGCCCGCGCCGGGGACCCGGTTGATCGCGCCCGCCACCTCCCCGTCGACCAGCACGATCCGCTTGTCCCCCTTGGCCACGTCCGGGAGGAACGCCTGGATCATGTGTGGCTCGCGATAGGCGGTGTTGAACACTTCGATCAGCGCCGACAGGTTCGCGCCGTCGCTGCCGACCTTGAAGATCGCCTTGCCACCATTGCCGTGCAGCGGCTTGACGACGATCTCGCCATGCTCGGCCAGGAACGCCCGCGCCTCGTCGAGCGAGCGAGTCACCAGGGTCGGCGGCATGAACCGCGCATAATCGAGTACGAACACCTTCTCGGGCGCGTTGCGGACACTGGCTGGGTCGTTCACCACCAGCGTCTCGTGGGATATCCGCTCCAGCAAATGGGTCGCCGTGATATAGCCGAGATCGAAGGGCGGATCCTGTCGCATCAGCACGACGTCCGCCTCTTTGCCGAGATCAAGACTCACCGGATCGTCGAAGCTGAAGTGATTGCCCGCGACCCGCTGTACCGTCACGGGATGTGCCCTGGCCCAGACGCGCCCGCCGGAATAGTTCAGGTCCTCGGCGGCATAATGGAACAGGCGGTGCCCGCGCGCCTGCGCCGACAGCATCAGCGCGAAGGTCGAATCGCCCGCGATATTGATCGAATCGAGCGGGTCCATCTGGACGGCGACGGTAAGCATCGATGGACCTCTTGTTCCTGGGTTGGTGGCGGCGATGTAGGGTGGCGCCGCGCGGAAGTCACCCGATCCACGCATTCTCGATATGGCGTGGACGCGCGCCACGCGCGATCAGGATGACATCGACCCGGATATCGTCACCCGGGCCCGCATATCGTGTCATGAGATATTCCGCGGCCGCGGCCACGCGCGACAGGCGGCGTTCATCGATCGCGAAGTCGAGTTCGGCGGCGGTGGCGCGCAGCTTTACCTCGACAAAGGCAATCAGGCTGCCGCGACGGGCGACGAGATCTACTTCGCCAACCGGGGTGCGTACGCGGCGATCGAGGATGCGCCATCCCTTTAGCCGCAACCACCAGCCGGCCAGCCGTTCGCCGCGCCGGCCCGCGGCTTCGGCGCCGCGGCGGTCGCGCGTCACCCCTTCATCTCCAGCGCCCGCGCATAGAGCAGCTTGCGGTCTACCCCGAGCTTCTTCGCCACTTCGCTCACTGCCTTCGCCATCGGCAGGCGCGCCAGGGCCTCGGTCAGCGCTTCATCGGCGTCCTCGACGCTGGCCGCCTCGGGTTCGCCCGGGGGGGCGACCACGATCACGATCTCGCCCCTGGGCGGTGCGTCGGCATATTTCGCCGCCAGCACCGACAGCGAGCCAGTCACCGCTTCCTCGAAGCGTTTGGTGATCTCGCGCGTCACCGCTGCCTCGCGATCGCCGAGTCCCTCTGCCAGCGCAGCGAGCGTGGCATGGAGTCGCGGCCCCGATTCGTACAGCACCAGCGTGGCGCGCACGGGGGCGATTTCGGCAATGGCGGTTGCGCGGGCTTGAGCCTTGGGCGGCAGGAAACCGCAATAAAGGAAGCGGTCGGTCGGCAGACCCGCCAGCGTCAGCGCGGCGATCGCCGCGCAGGGGCCCGGAATCGTCACCACCAGATGGCCCGCCGCCCGTGCGTCGCGGACCAGCTTGTAGCCCGGATCGGAGATCAGCGGCGTACCGGCATCGGATACCAGGGCCACTGCCTCGGTGCCCATCCTGGCGATCAGCCCCGGCCGGACATGTTCGGCATTATGGTCGTGATAGGGTGTCATTGGCCGCTTCACGCCGATATGACGCAGCAGGCCCGCCGTCACACGCGAGTCTTCGACCGCAACTACGGCGGCGTTCGAGAGTATATGTGCGGCGCGTGGACTCAGATCGCCAAGATTGCCGATCGGAGTGGCGACGATATAGAGACCGGGCGCGAGTTCGGCGTTCATTGGGAGCAGTCATGGCAGAGGGCGTATCGGTACTGCAACGGGGAGCTTGGCTCCGTCGCGCAATCATCATTGCCGGGGCACTTATCCTGAGTGGCTGCCAGACGGTAGTGCCGCGCGGTCCGCGCACGGGCCCGCCGCCCGCCACGCGCCCGATTCCATCGCAGCAACAGCAGGTCCAGCCGGGCATTCCGGTGGATGTCGCGCGGCACCGCGTCGCGCTGCTCGTGCCGCTGGCCGGCGCCGCTGCCGGGCTCGGCCAGAGCCTCGCCAACGCCACCCAGTTGGCGCTGCTCGACACCAAGAACGAACGAGTGCGGATCACCACCTATGACACCAGCGGCGGCGCTGCCGCCGCTGCACAAAAGGCGCTGGCCGAGGGCAATCGCCTGATCCTTGGTCCGCTCCTGGCCGAAGATGTGCGGGCGGTGGCGCCGATCGCGCGCCGCGCCGGCGTGCCGGTAATCAGTTTCTCGAATGATACGACCGCGGCAGGAAACGGCGCCTATCTGATGGGCTATGCTCCGGCGCAGTCGATTGAGCGCGTGGTGACCTATGCCCGCGGACAGGGCGTCTCCGATTTCGCCGGCCTGGTGCCGAACGGCACTTATGGGGAGCGCGCATCCACCGCTTTCCTCCGCGCGGTCGAAAGCGCGGGGGGGCAGGTGCGGACCCTGCAGACCTACGATCGTGGCGGTGGCGCGATCGCATCGGCGATTACCCGTATGGCGCAGAATTCGCCCTATGAGGCGGTACTGATCGCCGATAACGGCGCGACCGCAGCAGCGGCGGTCCCGCTGATCCGCAAGAATGGCGGCGGCGCGGCGCATGTGCTCGGCACTGATCTGTGGAACACCGATTCCTCGATCGCGGGCCGGCCTGCGCTCAACGGCGCCTGGTTCGCGAGTGTTTCGGATGACTATTATCGGCATTATGCCGCCAAATACCGGGCCCGTTTCGGTACTGCGCCCTATCGACTGTCGAGTCTCGGCTATGATGCGGTGCTGCTGACGGTTCGAATCGCGCGCGACTGGCCGGTCGGCAGCGCCTTCCCCGAAGCGCGTTTGCGCGACGCGGGCGGCTTCGCCGGCATCGACGGCGCGTTCCGCTTCGGCCGCGACAGCGTCGCCGAGCGGGCGCTTGAGGTGCAGGAGATCAAGGCGGGAACGACTGTCGTCGTCTCGCCTGCGCCGGCCGACTTCGGCAACCGCTAGAAGCTCAGGGGGCGTCCCGGACGATCTCGGGCAGGATCGCGTCGAGTAACAGCATTCCGGCATCGGTGACGTGCAACCGATCGCCGGTGTGCGTCAGCAACCCCTGTCGACCGAGCAGGGTCGCTGCGGGCCAGTCGATGAGCTTCTCGACGCTAGTTTCTCCGAGCCGGGCGATGCGCGCCAGGTCGACACCTTCGCGCAACCTGAGCCCCATCAACAGCGCTTCGGTCGCGCGGGTGTGCGGGGCGAGCGGTTCTTCGATCTCGATGCCGTGCTGGTTGCGCGCGATCGCCGTCATCCAGTTTTCCGGCTTTTTCCGGCGCACCGTCGCCAGCCCTCCGCGCCGCCCGTGCGCACCCGGGCCGATACCGGCATAGTCGCGGTAGCGCCAATAGGTCAGATTGTGTCGGCTTTCGGCCCCGGCGCGGGCGTGATTGGAGATCTCATAGGCCGGGATTCCCGCCGCGGCCGTCATCGAGCGCGTTGCCTCGAACAGGTCGGCAGCGCTGTCGCCGTCGGGGATGACGATCCGCCCCGCCGCCGCCTCGGTCGCGAAGCGCGTGCCGGGTTCGATCGTGAGCTGGTACAGCGACAGATGCTCGGTGCCGAAGCCGATTGCGCGGCCGAGTTCGACCTCCCAGTCGGAAAGGCGCTGTTCGGGTCGGGCATAGATCAGGTCGAAGCTCACCCGGGAAAAGGCGCGCTGGGCCGTGTCCAGGGCGGCCAGCCCCTCCGTCACGCCATGCGCCCGCCCGAGGAACTTCAGGGCTTCATCGTCCAATGCTTGCAGGCCGAGCGAGACCCGGTTGACCCCCGCCGCAGCAATATCGACAAAGCGCGCCGCCTCCACCGACGAGGGGTTGGCCTCGAGCGTGATCTCGATATCGGGTGTAAAATCCCAGGCGCGGCCCGCGACGTCGATCACCGCAGCGACGGTTTCCGGGGGCATCAGCGAGGGCGTGCCGCCGCCGAAGAAGATCGATCCGAGCGTCCGCCCCGGCAACTGTGCCGCCTCATGAGCGAGATCGGCGAGTAGCGCGGCGCGCCATGCGGCCTGGTCCACGTCCTCGCGAACATGGCTGTTGAAGTCGCAATAGGGGCATTTCGACACGCAGAACGGCCAATGGACATAAAGCGCGAGCGGCGGCGTTTCGGGATCGTTCATGCGTCCCCCATATGAGGGGGGCAACGAGGCGAGGGAAGATGCGGTATCTGTTGATTGCTCTGGCGATGCTCGCGGGCTGTTCGGCGACGGAGCCGCAACGCGTTGTCGAGCCGCGCAGCTTCTCCGGCGAGGCACCGCGCGGCGACGCGCTGCTGCGTCGTGTGATGATCGAGGGTCATAACGCCGCCCGCGCCCGTGCCGGCGTGCCGCCCCTGGTCTGGGACGCAGCACTGGCGGCCGATGCGAAGAGCTATGCGCGCGCGCTGGCGGCAAGTGGCCGGTTCGAACATTCAAGGCAGCCGGAGCGGGAAGGGCGGCAGGGCGAAAATCTGTGGACCGGTACGCGCGGCGCCTATCTCTACGAGGAGATGATGGCTCACTGGGTCGACGAGATCCGCTTTTATCGCCCCGAGCCCACGCCGAACTTCAGTACCAGCGGCCGCTGGGAAGATGTCGCCCACTACACCCAGATCATCTGGCGCAACTCCACCGCCTTCGGTTGCGCGATCGCGAGCAGCCCGACCGACGACTATCTGGTCTGTCGCTATACCCCGCCGGGCAATGTCGTGGGTCAACTGGCGACCTGACGTCTCCTCAGAGAACCGCCGCCATCATTTCCTCGAACGCCCGGGCACGGTGGCTGATCGCCTTTTTCGCGTCCGGCATCTCGGCAAAGGTCTGGTCGCAGCCCTCTGGAACGAAGATCGGGTTGTAGCCGAACCCCCCGGTGCCGCGTGGCGGCCAGACGAGCGTGCCGTCGACGCGTCCTTCGAACCATTCGACATGTCCGTCCGGCCAGGCCAGCGCGAGCACGCACATGAAATGTGCGTCGCGGCTGGCGTTGGGGCCGGTCGCCTCGATCGCATCGTTCACGCGCTGCATCGCCACGCGGAAGTCCTTGGTTTCGCCCGCCCAGCGCGCCGAGAAGATTCCCGGCTCGCCGCCCAGCGCATCGACACACAACCCGCTGTCATCCGCCAGTGCGGGCAGGCCAGTGAGGTCCGCAGCCTGAAGCGCCTTCAATTCGGCATTGGCGAGGAAGGTCGTGCCTGTTTCCTCGGGCTCGGGTAGATCGAGCTCGGCCGCCGACACCGGCTCGATCCCATAGGGCCCGAGCATCTCGAGGATTTCGCGTACCTTGCCGGGATTGTGGCTGGCGATGACGAGCTTGCCCGGCGCGAGCTTGCGGATCGCCTGCGGGGGCACCTCGGTCATTTTGCGACCGCCTTCGCCTGGGCCGCAAAGATGTCCGCGCAGCCGATCCGGGCAAGCCGGAGCAGGCGCAGCAGCGCCTCCTCGTCATAGGTCGCGCCCTCGGCGGTGGCCTGCGCCTCCGCGATGTTGCCGTTTTCGAGCAGGACGAAATTGGCGTCCGCGTCGGCGTTCGAATCCTCATCATAATCGAGATCGAGCACGGGGGTGCCCTGGTAGATGCCGCAGGAGATCGCAGCGACCTTCTGGGTCAGCGGGTCGGCGGTGAGCTTGCCTTCGGCCATCAGCCCGTTGATCGCGAGGCGCAGTGCAACCCAGGCGCCGGAGATCGAGGCAGTGCGGGTGCCCCCGTCAGCCTGGATCACGTCGCAGTCGAGCGTGATCTGGCGCTCGCCGAGGAGCTTCAGGTCGGTCACGGCGCGAAGGCTTCGGCCGATCAGCCGCTGGATTTCCTGGGTGCGGCCGGACTGCTTGCCCTTGGCCGCCTCACGGCTGCCCCGCGTATGCGTCGCGCGCGGCAGCATGCCATATTCAGCCGTCACCCAGCCCTCGCCCTTGCCACGCAGCCAGGGTGGAAGCCGCTCTTCGACGCTTGCCGTCACCAGCACCTTGGTGTCGCCGAAGCCGATCAGCACGGAGCCTTCGGCATGGCGGGTGAAATGCGGCTCGATCGTGATCGTGCGCATCTGATCGGGGGCGCGGCCGGATGGGCGCATAAAAATGAGTCTCCTGAATAGTCGGCACGCCACCTAGACGCCTGCCTCCGAACGCGCCAGTGTTAGCGGATGATCCGGATCGACATTGAGACGGTGGGCAGCCAACACTAAATGGCACCCATGCCCGTTCCCCCCATCACAGAACTGAATGATCGCGCCCGCGATGTCTTCCGTGTCGTGGTGGAAAGCTATCTCAACACCGGCACCCCGATCGGCTCACGAACGATCGCGCATCTCTCCGGCCTCAACCTGTCGCCGGCGTCGATCCGCAATGTCATGCAGGACCTCGAGGAGTTGGGTCTGCTCGCTGCGCCGCATACCAGCGCGGGACGGATGCCGACCGAAAGCGGTCTGCGCCTGTTCGTCGACGGAATGATGCAGGCGATGGAGCCTTCCGCCGAGGAGCGGGCCGCGATCGAATCACGCGTATCCCGGATCGGGCCGGTCGAGGAGGCGCTTGCCGCCACCACTGCCGCCCTGTCCGGCCTGTCGGCCTGTGCGGGGCTGGTGATGGTCCCCAAGCGGGAGCTGGTGCTGCGTCAGATGAGCTTCGTGCCGCTATCGGCGGACAAGGCGCTGGCGGTGCTGGTCAGCGAAGACGGCGCGATCGAGAATCGCGTCATCGATCTCCCCCCAGGGGTAGTCCCCTCCGCGCTGGTCGAAGCCGGTAACTACATGACCGCAATGCTCTCCGGCATGACGCTGGACCAGGCTCGCGCGCGGATCGAGCGCGAGATCGGCGAGGAGCGCGCGTTGCTCGATACGGTCGCGCGGGCGCTGATCGAGCGCGGCCTGGCGATCTGGAGCGAGGACGCGAATCGCCGACCGGTCCTGATCGTGCGCGGGCAGGGGCGCCTCATCGACGCCGCCGCCGCGGCCGACCTCGAACGGATCAGCGATCTGCTCGACGACCTCGAGGGCAAGCAGGAGATCGCGCGACTGCTCGACAGCGCGGGTGCCGGCGATGCGACGCGCATTTTCATCGGGGCCGAGACCAAATTATTCTCACTTTCGGGCTCATCTGTCATTGCCAAGCCCTTCAGGGGGCTGGACGGACGGGTGGTCGGCGTGGTGGGGGTTATCGGGCCGACGCGGTTGAACTATGCCCGCGTCGTGCCCATGGTGGATTTTACTGCCGCGACATTGGCGCGGCTCATGCCATAACAGGATCGAAACGACGCAATGATCGAAGACGAGAAGATCGCAACGCCTACCGACGAGCACCTGCGCGAGGAAACGGCCGCCGCAGCGCCGGAGCTTGCCGAGCATGATCGCATCGCCACGCTGCAGGCTGAACTGGCCGAGGCGAAATCCTCGCTGCTCTATGCACATGCCGAGGCACAGAATGTCCGCCGTCGCGCGGAAAAGGAGGCAGCCGACGCGCGTGCCTATGCCGCGACCGCTTTCGCGCGCGATTTGCTGGCTGTCGCCGACAATCTGTCGCGTGGCCTCGAAGCGATTCCGGCCGAATTGCGCGATGATGAAAAGCTGAAGAACGTCATCGTCGGCCTCGAAGCCACTGGCCGCGAGCTCGATACGGTTTTCCAGCGCCACGGCATCAAGAAGATGACGACGCTCGGCGAAGCGCTTGACCCGAACTTCCACCAGGCAATGTTCGAAGTGCCGAGCGACAAGCCGGTCGGCACGATCGTTCAGGAAATGCAGGCTGGCTATATGATCAAGGACAGGCTGCTCCGTCCGGCGCTGGTCGGGGTGGCTAAGAAGCCCGAGTGACTTATCCTGGGGAGGTGCCGGAGGTAAACGCACGCTGCGCTCTCCCTCGGTTTTTCGGCTAAGCTTTCCGGCCGCCGAATCGCCCATCAAGTCGGCCGTGCGTGGGCGGCAGAAGCGCGCTGATTGGTGCGACTGCTGTTTGGTGTCCGACGTCGCTGAGACGGTCCGGGAGGCAGCGGAAAAGACATGAACCAGAATCTCACGACCGACCGCCCGACCTTTGTCACGCATCTTGAATGCTCGATGACCGGGGAGCGCTACGAGGCCGACGCGTTGCATGGCCTGTCGCGGGTCGGTCGACCATTGCTGGTACGCTATGATCTCGACATGCTCCGGGCGATGATCCCCCGCGCGATGGTGGCGGCGCGTCCGACCGACCTGTGGCGCTGGCGTGAACTGCTGCCGGTGCGCGCTACCCGGGACATCGTCAGTCTTGGGGAAATCGAAACCCCGCTTGTGCCGCTTCCACGATCGGGCGGGCCCAATGTCCTGGTCAAGGATGAGGGGCGGCTACCGACCGGCTCATTCAAGGCGCGGGGCCTGGTCATGGCGGTCTCGATGGCAAAGGCGCTCGGCGTTACGCGGATTGCGATGCCGACCAACGGCAATGCTGGCGCCGCGCTTGCAGCTTACGCGACCCGCTGCGGGATCGAAACGATTGTCTTCTGCCCCGATGACACGCCCGAGATCAATGTGCGCGAGATCGCGCTGCAGGGTGCGCGGGTCTACCGCGTCAATGGCCTGATCGACGATTGCGGGGCGATTGTCGGCAAGGGCGCGGCGGAAGGACGGTGGTTCGATTTCTCGACGCTCAAGGAGCCCTATCGAATCGAGGGCAAGAAGACGATGGGGCTGGAACTGGCCGCGCAGCTCGGCTGGAAGCTGCCTGATGCGATCTTCTACCCGACCGGCGGCGGTACCGGCCTGATCGGCATGTGGAAGGCATTCGACGAACTCGAGGCGCTTGGCTGGATCGGTCCGGTGCGACCCCGCATGTACGCAGTGCAAGCCTCTGGCTGCGCCCCGATCGTCCGCGCTTTTGAAGCGGGTGCGGAGCATGCCGAGCGCTGGGAAGACGCGTCGACCGTGGCAGCGGGCATCCGCGTACCTAAGGTGGTCGGCGATTTCCTGATCCTCCGCGCGGTACGCGAGAGCGGCGGCCGGGCGCTTGCGGTGGGTGATCCCGCGATCCTGAAGGCGGTGGACGATGCCGCCAAGAAGGATGGCCTGCTGTTGTGCCCGGAAGGGGGCGCGACGCTCGCCGCTTATCGGGAAGCGCTGCGCACCGGCGAGGTCGATGAGGATGAGCGGGTGATATTGTTCAATTGCGCGACGGGCCTGAAATATCCGATGCCGGCCGCGGACGTTGCGCTCGATCGGCACGCCGAGATCGATCTCGGCCTTCTTTGAGCCCGGCTCTTCGGGTCGGAAGGGGGGCATCCATCCGCCGGCCGAGATGGTTTCGCATATTGTTGACAGGGGAGGGAGCAGACCGCACGGTCAGGGGCGGCCGCTACCACCGGCACCAGTGCCTTTACCGCTGCGAGACCCGATGCCCGAGGCTTTCGTCCACGATGCGCAATCCGCGAAACCCGGGCTGGGCTTCCTCGACGGTGGCGGCGAGATGGGCGAGCGAATCAGGGCTTTCGACTGGACCGCGCATCCGCTCGGGCCGGCGCAGGATTGGCCCGCAGCGCTCAAGGTTGCAGTCAGCCTTTGCCTCCATTCGAGCTTCGCCACCGCGATCTACTGGGGTCCGGATCTCCACCTGATCTATAATGATTCCTGGGCGCGCGCCTTCGATGATCGCCAGCCCCGGGCACTCGGGCAGCGTGGCGCAGAGGCACGGCGCGACAGCTGGGCGTTGATCGGCCCGCAATTCGCGGCAGTGATTGCCTCCGGAGAAGGCCTCTCGACGACGGATCAACTCGTGCCGCTCGTCCGCAACGGGGTTCGAAGCGACAGCTACTGGACCTACAGCATCTCGCCCATCCGCAACGAGGATGGCCGGGTATGCGGCGTACTGAGCCAGGGCATCGACGTCACCGCCAAGATGTTGGCCGGAGTGTCGCTGCGAGCCAGCGAAGAACGGCTGCAGATGGCGCTCGACGCTTCGGGGACCGTCGGAACGTGGGAATGGGACTTCAGCAACGACCGGTTCGTCGCAGATGAACGCATGGCGCGGTTGTATGGGATCGACACCGCACTCGCGCAGCAGGGCGCACCCGTATCCGCCTATCTCAGCAATATCCATCCGGACGATTATCTGCAATTCAGCAGGGCGATGCAGGCGGCGCTCGTGCGGGAAACGGCGGTGTCGACCGAATGTCGGTTGCTTCTTCCCGATGGTGCAGAGCGCTGGCTTTCAGTGCGGGGGCGAAGCCGCAATGGCCCCGACGGACGCCTGCAGCGCCTGTCCGGGGTCACCCTGGATATCACCGAGGCGAAGCGGAGCGAGGCGGCACTCCGCGATGCCAAGGATGAGCGTGAATTTATCCTGGCCCTGGTCGAGCGCCAGCGCGTGCAACAGGAAGCGGATGATGTGATGCAGATCACAGCCGAGGCGATCGGCCGCCGTCTTGCGGTTGACCGTGCCGGTTTCTTCCAGGTGAGCGATGACAGCGTCATCCACTATGGCGCCTGCTGGGTGGGTGGTGCGCTCGAGCCGCTGACCGGTTCCATGCCCTCCATATTGTTCGGCGAAAAGCTTGGCGAGATCGTCCGCGGCGGCGGGACCCTGGCCTTCGGTGCACCGGACGATCCGGTGCGGCCGGCGGATGCGGCGCTGGACGTGACTGGCACGGTGGCTGGCATGAGCGTGCCGCTGGTGCGCGACGGGCGATGGCAGGCGGGCTTCTACGTAAGCCATGCCAAAGCCAGGGCCTGGACCCCGGGCGAGATCGCCCTGGTCGAGGAAGTCGCGCAACTCGCGTGGGACGCGGTGGCGCGCGTGCGGGCTACCGCGTCATTGCGTGCGATGAATGAAAGCCTTGCCGGGGAGGTCGCTGAACGTACCGCCGAGCGCGACAGGATATGGGAGGTCAGCCAGGACCTGCTCGGCATATCGGACATCAACGGCCGCTGGCAGACGGTCAATCCAGCCTGGACCCATGTGCTTGGCTGGACCGCGGACGAGATCGTGGGCCGTACCTCGGCCTGGATGCACCATCCCGACGATGTGGAGCGAACCCGCCGGGAGATCGCGGATGTCGTTCGGGGGGATGCCGTGGCCGGTTTCGAAAACCGGTTTCGCACCCGCTCGGGCGACTATCGGATCCTCGCCTGGCGCGCGACCTTCGTTGACGGCCGAATTTACGCCACGGCCCGCGATGTGACCGACGAGCGGCGGCGCCAGGCCGAATTTCTCGCCGCCGAGGAGCGGACGCGCCTGGTGCTGGAGGCGATGGATGGAGTCGGCGTCTGGACCTATGATGTTGCCGCGGACCGCTTCAACAGCGATGCGAGCTTTGCCGCGCTTTACGGGTTCGACGCTGCGCAGCAGGCCAATGGCGCTACCATGGCGGAAGTGCTGGCGCGCATCCATCCCGACGACGTTCCGAAGGTGATCAAGGCGATCGGCGACGCGCGCGACGTGCGCGGCGATGGCGAAATCGAATATCGCCTGCTTCGTCCGGACGGATCGATGCGCTGGATCATGACGCGCAGCCATGTGGTGCTGAATGCAGCCGGGATGCCCGAAACGGCGATTGGCGTCGGGGTCGACGTGACGCGCCAGCGCGAACTGGAGGATCGGTTGCGCCAGGCGCAGAAGATGGAGGCGGTCGGCCAGCTCACGGGCGGTCTTGCGCATGACTTCAACAACCTGCTCACCGCGATTTCGGGCGCGATGGAAATGATGCAGATGCGCCTGAAGCAGGGGCGGATCGCTGATCTGCCGCGCTATATCGGCGCGGCACAGACGGCTTCGGGTCGGGCCGCGGCGCTTACCCACCGGCTGCTCGCCTTTGCTCGGCGGCAGCCGCTCGATCCGAGGCCGATCGACGTCAATCGGCTGATTGCCGGGATGGAGGATCTGATCCGGGGCACCGTGGGGCCTGGCGTTATGGTCCAGGTCGTCGGATCTCCGGCGCAGTTGCCGACCCTCGTTGATCCGAACCAGCTTGAGAACGCGCTGCTCAACCTGTGCATCAATGCGCGCGATGCCATGCCGGATGGCGGGCGGCTGACGATCGAGGCGGGAACGATCCGCATCGAGGATCGCGACGCGCTCGAACGCGATCTGGAGCCCGGCGAGTATGTAACACTCTGCGTCGGGGATACCGGCACTGGCATGACCCCGGAGGTAATCGCGCGGGCCTTCGATCCCTTCTTCACCACCAAGCCGATGGGGCAGGGCACCGGCCTCGGCCTCTCGATGATCTACGGCTTCGCCCGGCAATCCGGCGGGCAGGTGCGGATCCATTCGGTGGTGGGGGAGGGCACGACCATGTGTCTTTACCTGCCGCACCATCGCGGCAATATCGACGAGGACGGCGAAGCCCGTGGCGCGGGCGAGGCACCGCGCAGCACCAGCGGCGAAGTCGTCCTGGTTGTCGACGACGAGCCTGCGGTGCGCATGCTGGTGACCGAGATACTCGGCGAGCTCGGCTATGCGGCGATCGAAGCCGGCGACGGGGCGGAAGCGCTGGCCATACTGGAGTCGGATGCCCGGATCGATTTGCTCGTCACCGATGTCGGGCTGCCGGGTGGGATGAACGGGCGGCAGGTGGCCGATGCCGCGCGGGCGGTCCGGCCCGATATCCCGGTGCTGTTCATCACCGGCTTTGCGGAGAATGCCGTTGTCGGCGATGGTCCGCTGGACCCGGGTATGGAACTCGTGACCAAGCCCTTCTCGATGGAAGCATTGGCCGCGAGGATACGGGATATGATCGGGCGGCGCTGATCCGATCCGAGCCTGCCTGCGGGAACGGGTTCGAAGGCTAGGCAGCTCGGTCCTTCGGGCCGGCCACCTGGTCCCGCCGCCGAAGATAGGGCGCGACCAGGTTGCGTGCCCTGAACCATTCCTGTCGTTCCGGACTCAGCGTCTCGAAATTGCCGATCACGCGACGGCATTCGGGGCTGCGGCACTGGCAGATCATGTGCCAGTTGGATTCCTTGAGCGTCGTCGAATAGTCCCAGCTGATCTCTTCGCCCGGCGCGATTTCGCGCACCGCCACGAGGAATACGCCGCCGGCGGCGAAGCGCAGGCCGGCATTGGGTGCGCAGCTATGGTTGATCAGGTCGTCGATCCGGCCCGACGGCCCCATATAGTGATCGGGCGTGACCTGAACGAAGCGGTCGCTCGATCCGCGCATCAGGCTGGGGACCTGATCGGCGCGGAAACGACGGCCGGTGAAGCGGATGATGGTCTCCCCCTCGGCAAAGCCCAGCGCGGCGTAGACCGTTTTGCCGAGATGGGTCTCGCCCACCGCGAACAGGTTGGCCGCCGGGCTGTAGGCATCGAGGACGTAGAAGCGCCCGTTGCGGAAACCGAGCGAGCGCAGCGGGTTGATCGTCGCGAGCCCGACCATGAACCAGACGCTGGCATGGCAGAGCAGTTCGACGAACAGATAGGCATATTCGCCGAGCTGCGCCTGTTCCCCGCTTCGCGCCGCGACGAGCAAGGTGGCGAGATCGCCCACTGTCCACATGCCCCAGGCGGGCGAGCGTTCGCGCGTGCGATCCTGCCACACGCTTTCCCAGGTCGGCCAGAAGCTGACCGGAACGGCGGCCACGACCAGCATATGCGCCCAGAAGGCATTCCTCGAGACCACCCAGACACCCAGCGCGGCGAGGCACGCCGCCATGCAGAGCACTTCCCCGCGGCTCGGCGGCGACCAGTTGGAGCGACGCCAGATCCCGAGCGTGACGACGACGCAGGCGATCGCGGCCATGCCGAACACCCAGCTCTGCAGTGTCCCCGGGTTTACCGCGGCATAGGTGCCTGCCTCGACGGCGGTCGCGGCGCTCCAGATCAGCCAGGAGGCACGGTTCGGCTGGACGAGCTGACGGCGCAGGCCCGTCAGATAAACGGCATACCCCCCCAGGCTGCAGACGATTGCAATGATGAACCAGGGGTCGATCGGCATGTCCGCTTACCATTATGGTTAAGCGAACATCTACGTCAGCGGGCGACTCGCGTCTATAAAAACCTAGGAGTCACCACGAGTCGCGGCGAATCGTGAGTCAATTGAATCGCTTAACTGGTGGGTTCGGGGGCTTCGATGCGGGCGATGATGTCGGCATAGATGTCCGTCAGCGCGACCAGGTCGTCAATCGCCACGGCTTCGTCGAGCTTGTGCATCGTCGCATTGATCAGCCCGAATTCCACCACCGGGCATAGCGCCGACAGGAAGCGAGCATCCGAGGTGCCGCCGGTCGTCGACAGTTCCGGCGTGATGCCCTGGCGCGCCGCGATGGCCGCGCTGATCAGCGTCGAGAGAGCCCCGGGTGCGGTCAGGAAGGCGTCGCCGGAGACGCGCGCGATCATGGTCGCGGCGGGGGCGTGGCGTTTCACGATCGCCTCGATCCGCGCGGCGAGATCGTCGCCCTTATGCAGATCGTTGTAGCGAACGCTGAGCCGTGCCGAGGCATGCGCCGGAATCACGTTGGTCGCCGGGTTGCCGACGGTGATGTCGGTCGCCTCGATATTCGAGGGCTGGAACCATTCGCTGCCCTCATCCAGCACGATCGCATCGATCTCGGCCAGGATCGCGACGAGCTTCGGGATCGGATTGTCGGCAAGGTGCGGATAGGCGACATGGCCCTGGCGCCCCGGCACCTCGATCCAGATATTGACCGAGCCGCGCCGCCCGATCTTGATCATGTCCCCGAGCCGCGCGACCGAGGTGGGCTCCCCCACGAGGCAGAAATCGGGCTTCAGTCCGCGCTCCGTCATGCGGTCGATCAGCGCCCGGGTGCCGAAGATCGCCGGGCCTTCCTCGTCCCCGGTGATGATCAGGCTCAGCGTGCCGGTGGAGGGCGTTCGCGCGGCCGCCGCGACGAACGCAGCGATCGCGCCCTTCATGTCGACCGCACCGCGCCCGTGCAGCAGCCCGCCACGGATTTCCGGTGCGAACGCCCCGCTCGTCCAGCCCGTGCCGGGCGGCACGACGTCGAGATGCCCGGCAAAGGCGAAGTGCGGCCCGCCGCTTCCCCGCACCGCGAGGAGATTCTCGACCGGGCCGTCGGGCGCCTCGCCAACCGTGAAGCGGTCGACCGCGAAGCCGAGGGGGACGAGCGCCGCCTCGAGCACATCGAACACGCCGCCGCGCGCCGGGGTGACGCTTTCGCAAGCGATCAGCGCCTTGGTCAGCGCGACGACTTCGGGCAATCTGGTCTCATCATCCATGGAGGCGACATTGCCCAAGCTCGATCTCGATACAATCCCGCAGACCAATGCCACCGGCTATCCGCCGGAATATGCGGCCGCCGTGCAGGGCCGCTGGTACCGGCGCCTCGCCCCGGCGGGCGGGCTGGCCCAATTTGGTGTGAGCCATGTCACACTGAAGCCCGGCGCGTGGTCGTCGCAGCGGCACTGGCATGAGGATGAGGACGAGTTCGTCGTCATGCTGGCGGGCGAGGCGGTACTGGTCGACGATGCGGGCGAGCATGTCATGCGCGCCGGTGACTGCGCCGCCTTTCCCAAGGGCGACGGCAACGGCCATGTCCTGCAGAACCGCAGCGATGCCGATTGCGTGTTCGTCGCGGTCGGCAAGCCCTCGGACACCGATTGCCATTACCCCGATATCGACATGCACCTGTTCACCGGCCAAGGCTTCCGTCGCAAGGACGGCAGCGCCTTCTGACGGCCGGGCGCGCGGGACGGAATCAGGCTGTGGGTGTCTCGAACTGTTCGATGACCCATTCCTCTTCCTGCGCGCCGGCGATCCAGTCCTGCATGAAGGGGTGCTGCAGCACCGCATCCATATAGCCCGTGGCGAAGCGCGCGATCGGCAGGCTGTAGGTGACGATGCGGGTGACGACCGGCGCGAACATGATGTCCGCCGCGCCGAACTCGCCGAATAGAAACTTGCCCGTGCCGCCGAAGCGCGCGCGGGCCTGCGCCCACAATTCCATGATCCGCGCGAGATCGGCGAGCACGTCGTCGTCGGGCCGCTTCGGCGGATAGACCTGGCGGATGTTCATGCTGTGCTTGCGGCGGAGCGCCGTGAAGCTGGAATGCATCTCGGCCGCCATCGAGCGCGCCATGGCGCGGGGGGCATCCTCTTCCGGCCAGAAGCGGATGCGCTCGGTCTTCTCGGCGAGATAGTCGATGATGGCGAGGCTGTCCCACACGACGGCATCGCCATCCCACAGGATCGGCACCTTGCCCGAGGAGGGGGCAAACTCGTCGCCCTGGCGGCGCTTGTCCCAATTCTCGTCGTAGAGCGGGACGACGACCTCCTCGAAGAGCAGTCCCGATTGCCTGCAGGCGAGCCAGCCGCGGAGCGACCAGGAGGAATAGGCCTTGTTGCCGATAATGAGCTTCATCGGCGCGGCTTAGCGGGGTTGCCGTCGTGCTGTCGAGACGGAGATCGGCGCGGGCGCCGGGTTCGGCACCAGCGGAGCCGGAAGCAGCGCGCGCGACATCGTCAGCCGATCGCCTCGACCACGGCGGCGCGCAGTTCGGGGATGCCGAGGCCAGTCTCGCTCGAGGTTTCGAGGATGTCGGGATGCGCGGCTGGGCGCTTGCGCGCTTCCTCGGCGGTACTGGCGGCAACCTCGGCCAGTTCGGTCGGCTTGATCTTGTCGGCCTTGGTCAGCACCAGCCGGTAGCTGACAGCGGCCTTGTCGAGCATTTCCATGATCTCGCGGTCGACATCCTTGATGCCGTGCCGCGCATCGATCAGCACCAGCGCGCGCTTCAGTTCCTGCCGTCCGCGCAGGAAGTCGTTCACCAGGAAGCGCCACTTCTTGACCATGTCCTTCGGCGCCTTGGCGAAGCCATAGCCGGGCATGTCGACGAGCCGGAAGGCGAGGGGGGCGCCCACGTCGAAGAAGTTGAGTTCCTGCGTCCGCCCCGGCGTGTTCGACGTGCGGGCGAGCGCATTGCGACCGGCCAGCGCGTTGAGCAGCGAGGACTTGCCCACATTGGACCGCCCCGCGAACGCGACTTCGGGCACGCTGGCATCGGGAATGAACTCGAGCGTCGGCGCGGATTTCAGGAAGGAGACCGGGCCGGCGAAGATCTTCCGCGCGGCCTCGATCGCTTCGGGGGTGAAGGCATCCGCCATGCGCCTACTTTACCGCCGCCACTTTCATCCCCGGATGCCGCGCATAGAGCAGGCGCTGCTGGAGGATGGTGAGCGTGTTGGAGGTGATCCAGTAGATCTGCAGGCCGACCGCGAACGGCGCCATCACGAACATCAGCACCCAGGGCATGATCGCGAAGACCTGCTTCTGCGCTTCGTCCATCGGGGCCGGGTTCAGCTTGAACTGGAAGTACATCGAGATGCCGAGCAGGATCGGGATCACGCCGATCGCGATCATGTGCGGCGGGGTGAAGTGGAGATAGCCGAACAGGTTGACCGGCGTCATCGGATCCGGCGCGGAAAGATCCTTGATCCACAGCACGAAGGGCTGGTGGCGCATTTCGATCGTCAGCAGCAGCACCTTGTACAGCGCGTAGAAGACCGGGATCTGCAGGAAGGTCGGCAGGCAGCCCGCGAGCGGATTGACCTTCTCGGCCTTGTACAGCGCCATGATCTCCTGCTGCTGGCGCGGCTTGTCGTCCTTGTACTTTTCCTGCAGCGCCTTCATCTTCGGCTGGATCGCCCGCATGTTCGCCATCGACGCGAACTGGCGCTGCGCGATCGGGAACATCAGGCCGCGGATCGTGAGCGTCAGCAGGATGATTGCGACGCCGAAATTGCCGACGAGGCGGAACAGCCAGTCGAGATAGGTGAAGATCGGCTTCTCGACGATGCGGAACCAGCCCCAGTCGATTGCATTGCCGAACAGCGGAATGCGCAGTTCGTTCTCGTAGCGATCGAGCGTCTTCACTTCCTTCGCGCCCGCGAACAGGTGCGTGGTGGTGACCATCTGCTTGCCCGGGGCGACGACGGCGGGGCTGCGCGACACATCGGCCTGGAAGCTCTCGCCCTTGGCCTCGTGGAAGCCGGAGCGCACGGCGGCGTCCTGACCCGGGATCAGCGCGGCGAGCCAGTATTTGTCGCCGAAGCCGAGCCAGCCGCCGGTGGTATCGTAGAAATTGTCGCCGGGGCGGCCGCTGTTGCCGAAGATCTTGTTGAAGAAGCTCGGCTCCTTGCCCTGGAGATTGGCATAAGTGATGTCGTAGTTCGCGCCGTTGCCGAACACGCCGATCGGGCCGACATGGTTGGTCCAGGTGTCGACATCTGGGCCGGCGCCGACGCGCGAGACGAGGCCGTAGCTGCGGGCGGAAACCGCCGCGGTGCCGCCGTTCAGGATCGCCTGGTCGACGGTGAACATGAAGCGATCATCGACCGCGACGCGGATCACGAAGCGCTGGCCGGTCGGGTTGGTCCAGCTCAGCGTCACCGGCTTGCCGGGCGCGAGCACGGGGGCGCTGGCGGTGAACACGGTATCGGCACCGGGCGCGGCGAGGCCGTTCCCCGTCCAGCCGAAGCCGGCGAAATAGGCGTCCTTGGTGCCCGAGGGCGAGAACAGCCGGACCGGCGGCGAATTCTTGTCGATCGTCTGCTTGTAGCCGGAGAGCACGAGATCATCGATCCGGGCGCCCTTCAGGTTGATCGAGCCCTGCAGCGACGGCGTCTCGATCCGGACGCGCGGCGTTTCCTTGAGCACGACGGCACGATCGCGCACGGCGGCGGCGCCCGTCGCGGCGGGGCTGGCCGCGCTACCCTCGATCACCTTGGTCTTGCCGTTCTGGATCGTCGACACCGGCGGGTTGGCGGCCGGGAAGAACCGGGACGACACCAGCGGCCAACCGAACAGGATCAGCGCCGCGAACACGGCGAACAGGATGAAATTCTTGTTGTCGTCGTTCACTTGGGATTCCCGTTCGTGAGTAGGCGTTCAGTCAAGGAACCGGATCTGGGCCGAATCCGCCCCAGGGATGACACCGCGCAATCCGCTTCGCCGCCAACCACCCGCCCTTCAGCGCGCCATAGCGGCGAAGCGCCTCGATTGCATAGCTTGAACAGGTGGGCTGGTAGCGACAGCTTGGCGGCAGGATCGCGGAAGGGCCGACCTGCCAGAAGCGGACCAGCAGGATGAGAAGGCGCACGATCACCGCGCGACCTTCGCCAGGGCCTTGACCAGATCAGCCCGCAATTGTCCGAAATCGCGCTCGATCCCGCCATTGCGGCCGATCAGCACATGATCCGCGCCGCGCACACCCGATTCGGGGAGCAGCTCGCGCGCCAAGGCCCGCAGTCGCCGCTTCATCCGGTTGCGGATGACGGCGTTGCCGATCTTCTTGGTGACGGTATACCCGATTCGCATCGACGGATCCCCGTCGTCGCGCCGGCGCATCAGCAGGACGAAGCCCGGCATCGGCGCCCGTTTTCCCGCATTCGCCGCGAGGAAATCGCGGCGCGCGGCAAGAGTGGTCAGGCCGACAGCTTCTTGCGGCCGCGATTGCGACGGGCGCGAATCACGTTGCGGCCGCCCGGAGTCGCCATCCGCGACCGGAAACCGTGCCGGCGCGCACGCACCAGATTGCTCGGCTGAAAGGTCCGCTTCATCGTTCATTCCCTGGTCGTCTGAATAGAAAAGGGCCGCCACGTGGACGGCCTCGTAGCGGGTGCCCTTAGGCAAGACGCCCGCCCAAGTCAACGTTCGTGCGCGGCCAAGTCCCGCGCGCGGCGTCGGCGCGCGCTCGCGCGGCGCAGGCCCATATCGGCATAATGGCCCAGCTTCGGCCAGCGCCGCTTGGTATGGACGAATCGCCGCTTCGCCCAGTGCGAATTCTGCAGCATCAGCGCGAGCGCGGCGGCCAGCACGAAAATGCCGCCCGGACCGGGCAGCACGCCGACGAACGGCGTCGCGATCAGCAGCAGCACGCCAAGCCAGAACAGGCAGAAGCGCCGCATGGGGTGGCGGGTCTTGCGCATTGCGTCCGATATGGGTGTCGTGTGTTGGCTCCGCAAGACAGTCGGCTGGCGATCGGTCGCCATTTTCGCGGCTCGCCGCGGCAGGAGGGATCTTCCGTGCGTCGCGACATGATGGCAGGCGATATAGTGGCGGGTGGCGGTTCCCCCCCGACAAAAACCGGCTAATACAAGGGTTCCGGGGGGAGGGACTATGGTCGCGAGCGTATCGACGGTGGCGTATCTCGGGCTCGAGGCGCGCGCAGTCGAGGTGCAGGTGCAGCTCATCCCCGGGCTCCCGGCCTTCAATGTGGTGGGGCTCGCCGACAAGGCAGTGGCGGAAAGCCGCGAGCGGGTGCGCGGCGCGATCGCCGCCATGGGCCTGTCGCTGCCGCCCAAGCGGATCGTGGTGAATCTCTCGCCAGCGGACCTGCCCAAGGAAGGATCGCATTTCGACCTGCCGATCGCGCTCGCCCTGCTCGGCGCGATGGGCGTGGTGGATGCCGAGACGCTCGCCGATTATGTCGTGGTCGGCGAACTCGGGCTGGACGGGCGGGTGGCGCCGTCCCCCGGCGTGCTGCTCGCCGCGCTGCACGCCGCCGAACTGGGCAAGGGACTGATCTGCCCGGCGGCGCAGGGCAGCGAGGCGGCTTGGGCGGGATCGATTCAGGTGCTCGCGCCGGTCGACATCCTGTCGCTGCTCAATCACTTCAAGGGCCATGCCCTGCTCTCCGCGCCCGAGCCGGGAGCGGTGGAGGAGCCCGGCTTCGGCCCCGACCTGGCGCAGGTGAAGGGGCAGGAGACGGCCAAGCGCGCGCTGGAGATCGCGGCGGCGGGCGGGCACAACCTGTTGATGATCGGGCCGCCCGGCGCGGGCAAGTCGCTGATGGCCTCGTGCTTGCCCGGCATCCTGCCGCCGCTCGACCCGGCCGAGGCGCTGGAGGCATCGATGGTCGCGAGCGTGGCCGGCACGCTGACCGGCGGCCGGCTGACCCGCGCGCGGCCCTATCGCGCGCCGCATCATTCCGCCTCGATGGCGGCGCTGGTCGGCGGCGGCCTCAAGGTGAAGCCGGGCGAGGTGAGCCTCGCGCATCTCGGCGTGCTGTTCCTCGACGAACTGCCCGAATTCCAGCGCGCCGTGCTCGATTCGCTGCGCCAGCCGCTGGAGACCGGCACGGTCAGCGTCGCCCGGGCGAACGCGCATGTCACCTTCCCGGCGCGGGTGCAGCTCGTCGCGGCGATGAATCCGTGCCGCTGCGGGCATCTCGGCGATGCGGCGCTGGCCTGCTCGCGCGCGCCGCGCTGCGCCGCGGATTACCAGGCCAAGGTCTCCGGGCCGCTGCTCGACCGCATCGACCTGCATGTCGAGGTGCAGGCGGTGAGCGCGGCCGACCTGGTCCTGCCGCCCCCGGCGGAAGGTTCGGCCGAGGTCGCGGCGCGCGTCGCCGCGGCGCGCAGGATCCAGGCGGCGCGCTATGCCGACCATCCGATCCGCACCAATGCCGAAGTCGACGGCGTGCTGCTCGAGGCAGTCGCCACGCCCGACGAGCCGGGCCGCAAGCTGCTCGCCCAGGCATCCGAGGCGATGCGACTCTCGGCGCGCGGCTATACCCGCATCCTGCGCGTCGCGCGGACGATCGCCGACCTGGCGGGGAGCGAGGGTGTGGGACGTCTCCATGTGGCGGAGGCACTCAGCTATCGGCGGCAGGCGCCGCGGAACTAGCGGGCCGACGGACGGGCACCGCGATGCGCGTGGGACGACAGGATGGCGGGCGCTGCCCCAAGTAAAGCCGGCGGTGCGATACTGTCGCTTCGCAAGTAGAATCGCCATTTTGACAATGCACGTCGACCCGAGATTTTTGGTGGCGCTATTGGTGAGGCAAAGATGAGGGGTGCTATTCGTGCGCCGGCTGCGTCGATCCGGGTGGATTCGGCTGTTCGCAAGGCGATCGAGTATTTTACAGGAATCGCGCGATAGTTGCCGAATTATGAGAATCGGTCGACCGGTAGGGATGCTCTTGGTCGTACGCATATCGGGCCCCGTTCCTGTTCTTGCCTGCCGGACCCGTTGCGCCATCGCGGCCAGGGCAACAGCGCAGGATAGCCGAGCTATGACGCGGTTGAATCGCGCGGGGCGGTGACGGCGCAGTTCGAGCAGTGGGGGTGGGTGAGGGCCCGTCGCGCCCGAGAATGTCGCCCGCATTGCCAAGATATACGGGCCCTGTCGTAGCTAATGGCCCGGATCCCCTTGCCTGATACGCGCGGGCGATGAAGGCGAATGGCAGGATAGGGTGGAAGCTGCCCGGGCGGCTGAAGTCATATCGGATCAGAAACGACATCGGCAATTTACGTGGGTAACGCGATGCATCCGTTTTTATCAGATGGATATGATTTCATACCCTTTGAAATGGAAGTATTATTGGGTTAAATGCGCAGTTGCCCTGCGACTAATTTAGAAATAATTGAGAAAAGGAATGCATCCGTATCTGGATGTAACCTCGTTTGACTCGCCGGACGGCAGCATGATCATGCTTAACAGGGTAGATTTACTGGTCGGGCGGGGGGATTCGGAATGTGCGTTTCGGGCATGATCATGATGTGGGGCGGCGACAAGACCAATATTCCCGCCGGCTGGCTCGAGTGCAGTGGGCAATTGGTCAGCCAGAGCCAGTATCCCGATCTCTTTGCGGCGATCGGCAATAATTTCGGGGTGACGACCTCGGCGAGCGAATTCTACCTGCCCGATCTGCGCGGTCGCTTCGTCCGCGGGGTCGATGACGGGGCCGATCGCGATCCGGACGAAGCCTCGCGCACCGACATGCAGGATCCGACGAAATTGTCGTCCGGTGTCGGCTCGATTCAGTCGCATGCGCTGGAGCAGCACACGCACGGCTACAACCAGATGTCGAGCGGCGGCGACCAGGTCGATGACGGCAGCCATCTCAGCAACAGCTGGGTCGCGTCGGGCGACGCCGACGGCGCGAGTACGAGCACCGAGACGCGGCCGATCAACGCCTATCTCTACTTCATCATCAAATATTGAGGGGAGGGCGTCATGATCATCAAGGCACGCGATCTCTACACGCAATCCCTGAACTTCACGATCGTCAGCGATGATGTCACGCTCGGTCAGTCGACGGTCCAGTACGAGGTGCGCAGATATGTCGACACGCGAAACCTGACGAGGGTCAGTTCCTTCGTGGTCACCTGCACGCAGCGCCTCGTGCTCCCCAATGCGAACCCGTTCCTGCCCGATGGGGACCAGATCGCCGGGTTCTTCGGCTATCCGGCGCTGCTCACCAACAAGATCTGCCTCACCGATCCCAACGAGATCATCGAGACGATGACGCTGATCGACTATTCCCCGAAGACGCTCAACACCTCGGTCACCTCGAGCCAGAGCAACATGAACTCGACCAGTTCGACGATATCGCAGCAATATTCCTCGGGATCGAGCACCGCCCAGACCAACAGCTACGGAACCTCCTCATCGCTCGGCTTCTCCGGCAGCATGTCGTTGAGCAGCTTCGGGTTCAGCGATTCCATGTCCTCGTCGACGGACGATTCCTCGTCGAGCGAGACCAGCAGCGGCACCACGCAGGGGAACGCGATCGACAATGGCGCGCAATATTCGAGCGCGAGTTCGATGGCGATCAAGGACTGGGGCAGCTACGCGCAGCTCGACAGCGGCAACACGATACCGACCTGGATCTGGGGGCAGGAATATCCCTGGAACCTGATCCAGTTCCGCTACGAGGACAATAACGAGAACATCATCCTGCCGGACTATGTCGTCGACCGGCTCTATGACGGAACCCAGGTCTATCCGCCGTCCGAATTGTCCCAGTTCGGCGTGAACTTCGTGTCCAAGGCCGCCTGGCTGGTGACGCCCAAGGCCGGCGTGGCGGGTGCCGAGCAGATCTCCTTCCAGCACACGCTCACTTATTGCACCGCCACGCACCAGTTGCTGGAGTCGGCGCTGGTCGCCTCGATCGATACGCTTGCGCCGATCGTCTACCCCCCGACGGGGACGACGCCGACGCTGCTCGATTTGCCGGTGCTGGCGCTCGACCCGATCGGCATGAGCAACGGGGCGGCGCTGGTCGGCTTCGTGCCGGGGCAATTCGACGTCGCCCCCGCGTCCGGCGCCGCTTTCGCGATCACCGCCGAATCGAACCTCATGCTCGTGCGCGGCTCCGGCTTCACCGACATCATGACGACCGACTTCTCGGAAGGCGCGGTGCAGATGACGCTGTATTTCAAGCTGCTCGAGAGCAGCGGCAACATCAGCCTGTCGCTGAAGCACTGGGTCAATACCGGCGGTACCTGCGAGCTGGCGATCGTGATCAACGGCACCACCAGCATCACCAAATATGTGAACGCGCCCGAGGCGGGCAGCGGCGGCGACAATGTCCTGGTCGTGCCGCTGCGCTGCAAGGATTTCACCTCGGTCGATTATTGCGACTTCCTGCAGTTCGGCCTCAACACCGTGACGCTCACCCTGACCTCGACGAGCAGCCCCGCGGCGACCTACACGCTGCAAGCGATGGCAGTCGGCTGAGCGCGCGCGGCGGCGGGGCGGCGATGCGGCGATGAACGAGCTGATCGTCTTCTCCTGGAACGTGCTGAAGAAGAGCCTGAAGCATTTCCGGGCCACGCCCGACACGGTGACCCGCCTGATCGCCGGCATCTTGTCGGCGCTGGAGGCGAACGGCGCGGATATCGGAACGCCGTTCGTCGGCTTCCTGCTCGAGATCACGGGCAGCGACCGGTCCGTGCAGGGGATGTGTGAGATCCTGAAGGCGGAATACAGGAAGCAGACCGGGCAGGATGCCGATTTCGAAGCCCATTCCTCCGGCGGGGTGGGGGCCACACGCGAATCGATCATCACCATCAGCCGCGGCGTCCGGATGGTGACCGAAGAATTCGATGCGCGGGGCGAACTGTCCAAATTCGTAGCAAGCGACAAGCAGAACGCCGAAAACTCGCTGACCAATCACAACAATATGATTGCGAACAGGGGCCTGCGCGTTCGCAAGAAGCAGAGAAGCAAGGCGAAATCCGCCATATTCCGCGCGGCGCGGCACGAGCCCGACTGGTATCGCAACGGGGTGATGGTGAATGTCCGATATGGCAACGACAGCCTCAGGATCGCCGCCATCCATGCGCCGGGCCCGAATTTGAGCAGCAAGGTGGCGGAGGTGGTGGATGCGATCGTCGCCAAGGCCAGTGACCAGAACGTCGATATCCTGATCGGAGACCTGAACCGGCAAGGCGCTTTCGGCACGGCATTCTTCGACGATCTCTCCGGGAAATGGTCGAGCGGGACGTCGTTCAAGAAGAGCGCGACGCCGACCCTGGGCAAGAGCCGCTGGGACCGGATATTGGTCAACAAGACCCGGGCCTTCGAGATCGACTCCGCCGACCCCATCCCTGTCGCGCGGCCGGCTGACTTGAATCTCGGCATGCTGACCGATCACGCGATCGTCCATGCGCGCGTCTACGACAAGGCCGTGACGATCCCCGTCGCCCGGGCGGCGGGGACGATCCCGAATTCACTTCTCGGATCGAGCGACATCGTCATGACCGAGTCGCCGCTCGTTCAGAGCGCGATGCCCTCGCTGACATCCCCGCTCGCCGCGACCGATGCGTCCTCGCTGGCGTCGCCGCTCCTTTCGAGCAGCACCCCCGCGCCGGTGTCGTCGCTGCTCAGCCCGCCACCGTCGATCGAGCCGAATCCGCTGATGACGCCGTCAAACCCGACCACGTCCGAGGCCCTGCTCTCCTCCATGCCGAACGCGCCGACCGGGCCGCTCTCGGCCTCGGGCGCCGACCTGACGACGGCGGAGGGAGTCCAGGCGGCCCTGCCATCCGTACCGAAGGGCGGCCTGACATCAATGGATGCCGAGGAACTGGCCATTATGCTCGTGCCGTGAGCAGGCGCCGCCTGGCGGACCGGGACGCCAATCTCGCGCATGCCGTCCCCGGGGCCTCCATGGCGCGAGGAATGAAAGATATCCGCGTCGCTTCGTCATCAGGGCGACGCGATCCGGCCCGTGCAGACAGGCGCTTTTTCGTCCGGAAGTTTTCGTTAAACGCTTGGAGAGCATCCAACGTCGAGGGTTGGGTCACGCGTTTTCCACTCGGGGGCGGTCATGCTTGCATTGTTCATGGCACTGGTGTTGCCGACGGCCGACATCGCGGACCTGTCCTGGATGGCAGGCCATTGGCTCGAATGCTCCGCGAGAGGGGAAGCGGCGGAGACGTGGACGGACGGCCGCGGGCAGGTGATGCTCGGTCTCAGCAAGTCAGTTCGTGACGGCCGAACCAGCTGGGAGCTTTCCCGCATCGACCGGACGGCGGACGGCATCACCTTCTTCGCCAGCCCCAAGGGTCAGCTGCCCACGGCCTTCAGGGCCATATCGATCACCCGGGACAAGGCGGTGTTCGAGAAGCTGGATCATGATTTTCCGCAGCGCGTGATCTACCTGCGGCAGGGGGATCGGCTGACGGGGCGGATCGAAGGTGTCGTTGCGGGCAGGCCAAAATTCGTCGAATGGCACTACGAACGCGCGGCCCTGAACGCTGCGTGTCCCCATGCTTCGCGCCGATAGTCCGTGAGCGCCTGATTGATCTTCCGACGCCGAGACACACGACTTCGCATTACTTATCAAGGTATTAACCAAGCGAGCTTGCGCTGACAACTCCTGCCAGATCGGTTGGAGTTCTCCGTTCCCCGCATTGACTCGCCCCCGCGTGCGGCACATTTTCCGCGCGCAGTGCGAGGCATTGTGCCGTCGCCGCGCCGCCTTTCGAACCGCTTTTCCCATGGAGGATTCGCATGTCCGACGCCGCATCGGGGGGCTTTGTCGCGCCCGTGTTCAGCACCACCGCGGCCGCCGTGGCGGCCATGCCCGCCGGCGGCAGCGGCGTCGGCATCTGTCTCAGCGGGGGCGGATCGCGGGCGATGGGGGCGGCGATGGGGCAGCTCCAGGCGCTGGAGATGCTGACGTCGGGCGGCGCGAGCTTGCTCAGTCAGATCGCGGCCATGTCGACGGTGTCCGGCGGCGGATGGATCGGGGTTCCCTTCACCTATCTGCCTTCCAGCTTCACCGACGCACAGTTCCTGGGCAGCTATACCGCGCCGGCCGCGCTTACCGAAACGCTGATCCGCCAGTCTCCCACGGGGTGGATCGGCGGGCAGGTGTCGAGCGGCTTCTCGATCGCGGATCTCGCGGCGGGCGCCGTCTATCTGAGCGCCAAGGGCGTGCCGTCGAGCATGTTGTGGCAGACGCTGATGGGGCTGCATTTCCTGCGGCCCTATGGCCTGTTTCCCGCGTCGTCGTCGGACTGGCAGCCGGACACGCTCTTTTCCGACGATGCCGCGACGCTGGAGAGCGCCGTGACGGGACCGAATCCGGCGCTGGCGGACGTGCCCGCCTATCTGGTAGCGCAAGTGCCGGGGCAGGGACGGCCCTATCTGCTCAGCATCGCGAGCATGTTCGTCACGCTGCCGGGCGGCGGCACGGGCGGCGCTGATGCGAAGATGCTCGTGCCGGTCCAGTCAACGCCGATCCTGGCCGGCGTCCTCCCGGCGCCGTCGGGGGCAGTCGATGCGGGCGGCCAGTCGGTCGGCGGCGCCGCGATCGGGTCCTTCGGCTTCAACTCGGTCTTCACGGCGTCGGGGAGCGCCGGGGCGACGATCCAGCAGGACCGGCAATGGTCGCTGATGGACATTCTCGGCACCAGCAGCGCTGCCTTCGCCGCCACGCTGGAGGGGCGGCTGGCCGACTGGGCGCGCTCCCCCGAACGGTTCGCTGCCGCGCTGCGACTGCAGAAGGAGAGCGCCGCGGCGGCTTTCGCCGAGATCGGCAAGGCGGCGGCCGATGTCGCGGCCACGCTGGAGACGGTCGCCGCCACCGTGGAGGCGGACGGCTTCGATGCCGCCAAGACGAAGCTCGGCGGGCTGGCCGTGCTGACCGGCCTGGTCCCGAAATATGATTACTGGTCGCCGGCCGACCCGCCGTCAGCCGGCACCGCGACGCTGCAGCATTTCGCCGATGGCGGCTCGCTCGACAATACGGGGGTGACCTCGATGCTGCTCTATCCCGGCATCACCAGCATCATCGCCTGCGTGAACACCGAGAATGCGATCACGCAGGACAGCAAGGGCACGATCGTCGTCGATTCCAGCATTCCCGCGCTGTTCGGGTTCCAGGGGTACAGCAGCAAGACGGCGAGCCCCTATATGCCGGCGTCGGACGCCCCGGCGGGCGATCTCCAGCGCCTGAACCAGGTGTTCCCGAGCGGGGACTTCCAGCCGCTGCTCGACGGGCTGTGGCAGAGCATCGGCGGCAACGAGAGCATGGCGCCGATCTTCCGCCAGCAGCTCACCACCGTCGCGAACGACTGGTTCGGCATTCCCGCCGGCCGTACGGTGACGGTCCTGTGGGTGTATCTCGGCATGTCGCAGACCTGGCGGAGCGAGATCGCGGACGGCTGGGTGAAGGCCAGTCTCGACGTGGAGATGCTCACCCAGGATTTCCCGCATTACGGCACGCTGCGCACCGAGCGTTCGCCGACGCAGATGAACCTGCTTTCCAACCTGACCGCCTGGACGGTGCTGCAGAACAGCGCGGCGTTCACCGGGCTGTTCTAGGGCGCGCGCGGGCATCGCGACAAGACGGCGGCGATCGCCCGGATCATGCGGCGCGCCGGCCTCGGCGGATCGTCGCGATAGCCGGGAACGGCGAGCTCGGGGTGGCTCCTGCCGGGGCGATCTGGCCGCGCGGCTGGGATGCTGCCGGCGTAGTCGCTCATTCGTCCGCATTTTTTCGAGCGATCAGCGCCGAGAGGCGCCTGCGGGAAGCAACATCCGCGCTCCCGCGCCCGCGCCCGGCCGCCGCTACACCCGATCCGATTGACATCCTCCAGCATCGCCCCTAGCCACAATTGCGAACGCGAATGATTCGCAATAGCATCAAGGAAAGGGGTTCAGATGATCTTTCGGCAGGACGACGCGCGACCGGGCCGCCGTTGCGGCGCGGTGCGGACGAGGGGGGCGGGCAGCGGCCTGGCCGGGTCCGGAGGCGCCGTACTGGCACTGGCCGGCGCGTTGCTGTCGAGTACGGCGGCGGCGGCGGACAAGGCGGGGGTGAGCGACGAGGAGGCGCGCAACACCGTCACGGTCACTGCCACCCGGCTGCCCCAGGCGGTCGAGGACGTGCCCGTCACGGTGACGGTGATCGACGAGAAGCGCATCGCGGACGAGCTGGCCTCGACCATCAAGGACCTGGTCCGCTTCGAACCCGGGGTCAGCGTCCGCCGCGCGCCGGCGCGGTTCGGCGCGGCGCTCGGCGTCACCGGACGGGACGGCAATGCCGGGTTCAACATCCGCGGGCTGGAGGGCAACCGCGTGCTGATCCAGGTCGATGGCGTGCGGGTGCCCGACGGTTTCGAATTCGGCGCGCAATCGGCCGGGCGCGGCGATTATGTCGATCTCGGCATCATCAAGTCGGTCGAGATCCTGCGTGGCCCGGCGTCAGCGCTCTATGGCAGCGACGGGCTGGCCGGGGCGGTCAGCTTCGTCACCAGCGATCCGCAGGATTTCCTGCGCGACGGCGCGGCGATCGGCGGCATGGCGCGCGCCGCCTATGACTCGGCCGACGACCAGTTCAGCGAGACCGGCATCGTCGCCGGCCGCTCGGGCCAGTGGTCGGCGATGCTAGCCTATACCCGGCGCGACGGGCACGAGCTCGACAACCAGGGGACGAACGACGCCCCCAATGCCAACCGCACCACGCCCAACCCGCAGGACAGCCGGTCGAACGCCGTGCTCGGCAAGCTGGTCTGGGCGCCGGCCGAGGGGCACCGCTTCCGCCTGACGGTCGATCATCTCGACGCCCATGTGTCTACCGATGTGCTCAGCGGGGTCGCCGCGATTCCGTCGAGTGCGACGAGCGTGATCGGCCTCACCGCGCGCGACCGCACGCGGCGCGACCGGGTCAGCCTCGACTGGCGCTATGCCGGCACCGGCACGATCGAGGGCGCGCAGGTCACCGGCTGGTACCAGGATGGCGAGTATCGCCAGTTCACCGCCGAGGACCGCAACACCGCCGCCGACCGCACCCGGCTCAACAGCTTCGCGAACCGGGTGTTCGGCGCCAGCGCCGAGCTGCGCGCGCGGTTCGCGACCGGGCCGGTCGACCACCACCTCGTCGCCGGCGGCGATGTGAGCTTCACCCGGCAGCAGGGCGTGCGCGACGGCACGGTGCCGACCGCGCCCGACGTCTTCCCGACGCGCGCCTTCCCGGTCACCGACTATACGCTGGGCGGCGCCTTCCTGGCGGACGAGATTGCGGTCGCCGGCGGCCTGCTCACCCTCTATCCCGCGATCCGCATCGACTATTACAAGCTGGCGCCGAAGCGGGACGCGATCACCCCCATACCGGCCGTGGCCGGGCAGGACGGATCCAAGGTCTCGCCCAAGCTCGGCGCGGTGCTGAAGCTCGACGCCGTCCGGCTGTTCGCCAATTATGCGCGCGGCTTCAAGGCGCCCTCGCCGACCCAGGTGAACCAGTTCTTCGAGAACCTGGCCTATGGCTATACCTCGCGCCCCAATCCCGACCTCCGGCCCGAGGCGAGCGAGACCTGGGAGGGCGGGCTGCGGATCGGCAGCGAGGCGGTATCCTTCTCGGCGACCGGCTTCACCGGGCGCTACCGCGATTTCATCAGCCAGGAGGTGGTCGGCGGCAGCTTCACCCCGACCGATCCGGCGATCTACCAGTTCGTCAATCTCGCCCGGGTCCGCATCAAGGGGCTGGAGGGGCGGCTCGACGCCCATGACCGCAATGGCCTGAGCGCGCGCTTCGCGGTCAGCTATGCGGTGGGCACGGTGATCGGCGCGGGCAATGTCCGCTCGCCGCTGTCGACGATCGATCCGCTCAAGCTGGTGCTGGGGATCGGCTATGACGATCCCGCCCGGCGCTTCGGTGGACAGCTGATGGCGACGCATGCGGCGCGCAAGGAAAGCGCCGCCACCACCGGCCTGTGTTCGGGCGAGTGCTTCCGGCCGGACGGCTTCACCATCCTCGACGCGACCGCCTATGTCCGGGTCGGTCCCGCGGTCACGCTACGCGCCGGGATCTTCAACCTGCTCGACGCGAAATATGCCTGGTGGAGCGATGTGCGCGGCCTCGCCGCCAGCTCGCCCGTCACCGATGCCTATACCCAGCCCGGCCGCAACGCGAGCGTCTCGCTCACCGCCCGCTTCTGACGATGAGGACCACGACCATGCATCTTCCCCGCACGATGATCTTCCTGGCGGCGCTGATCGCCGCCCCGCTTGCCGCGCCGGTCTATGCCGACGGGCCGGTCAAGGCCCGGACCGCGGCGGCGCAGCAAGCGGCCTTCGCCGCCGATCGCGCCGCGATCCTCGCCATGGCGGGCAATTACAAGGTGACGTTCGACATGCGCGAGACGACGCCGTGGCGCGCCGATTATGCGCCGATCCCGGCCAAGGTCTCGGGCGGGCACGAAAGCGTCCGCGTGATCGAGGACAGCGGCCGCCGCATCGTCCTGCAGCACCTGCTGGTGGCGACGGGGGACGATGGCAAGCCGATCGTGATCAAGCACTGGCGGCAGGACTGGACTTACGAGCCGGCCGACCTGCTCGTCTATGCCGGGCAGGGCCGCTGGACGCTCGAAGCGGTGCCGGTGGCGATGCGCGCCGGCCGCTGGTCGCAGACGGTGTGGCAGACCGACGATTCGCCGCGCTATGGCGGCTGGGGCCAGTGGACCGACGAGGGCGGGGTGCGCCGCTGGCGCAGCAACTGGACCTGGCGCCCGCTGGCGCGGCGCGATGCCGTCCGCCATCCGCGCTATGACCGCTATCTCGGCATCAACCGGCACTCGCCGACGCCCGCGGGCTGGATCCACTGGCAGGACAATATGAAGATGGGGACAGTCGACGGGAAGCTCGTCCCCTTCGTCCAGGAAGCCGTGCTCAACAGCTATGTGCGCGACGACGGCTATGACGTGAAGGCGGGCGACGCCTATTGGGCGGCGACCAGCGACTATTGGGCCGCCGTCCGCGCCGGCTGGGACGCGGCGATCGCGCGCGACAAGGGCGTATCGGTCGCGGAGGTGGCGGAGACCGGCTCGGCCTCGGGCGAAAGGCTGATGGGCTTTGCCGACGATATCCAGGCGGGCAAGCTGACGAGCGCGGCGGCGATCGAGCAGGCCCGGGCAGTGATCGCCGAGGTCACGAAGCGCTGAGCGCGGTATCCGGGGCGCCGGCGCGCGGCGCCCCGGGGAGAGCTCAGCCGCGACGGCCGTCCCAGTCGCGCTTCTCCAGCCGCAGCCGGGCATGGACCCGGTTCACCTGTGCCTGCAGCGTCGTGACCTCGGCGCGCGTCAGGCCGTTGCGGACATAGCCGTTGTACAGGCGCTGCACGTTGACCGCGTCGCGCCGCAGGCCGACTGCCTCGCGGGCGGAGATGGTGCGGCGCTGCTGGGCGCGCTGGATCTGGTTCTGCAGCTGGTTGATGTCGCTCTGGATCTGCCGCTGCACGACCGGCTGGATGCGCCAGGCCTGGGCGGAAGCGGGGACTGCGGCGGCGGTCGCCGACAGCATCGCGATCGAGATAAGTAGCTTGCGCATGACAATAACTCCCGTTTCAAATCTTTCGACGCCGCTGCGGCGTCAGGGGCACAGTGCAACGCGCATGTCGCAGGATTGTCCCGCAGGCCGCTGAATTGTGTCGCGATTTGTCGCCGGCCGGGTGGGTTCGTTCAGGTTGCCCGGCGCCGCCGGAGGATCAGGTGGTGTGAAGACAGCCGAGACGCCGGGGGAAGGGCGATGCGCCTTTCCCCATCGCCCGGCGCGATTGTCATAACCGTTTCGGTGCCGACTCCGAATCCACGCTCGCCCGCCCGTGGCATGATGCGTGCCGATGGGCGCCACGGGCGCCACGCAACGGGAGCGGGACATGGCAGGCGAGCGCAGCAACGGCACCACCCACGGCACAGGCGGAACGCCAACCCCGACCCCGGCACCGCCGCCCCGGCCCAACATCCTGCTGATCACCTGCGATCAATATCGCTTCCCGCGCTTTTCCTATGGCGCCGAGGGCGGTTTCGACGAGCGCCTGAAGGAGATTCTCGGCTTCCAGGGCGAGATCCGCGAGGACAATCCCTATGCGAAATTCTTCCCCGGCCTGTTGCGGCTGCGCAAGAACGCGGCGGTGCTGCGCAACCACACGATCGCGGCAAGCGCCTGCACCCCCAGCCGCGCGGTGATCTATACCGGGCAGTACGGGACCAAGACCGGGGTGACCCAGACCGACGGGCTGTTCAAGAACGGCGATTCCCCGAACTTTCCCTGGCTCGCGGCGGACGGCATTCCGACGCTCGGCACCTGGATGCGCGCCGCGGGCTATTCCACCCATTATTTCGGCAAGTGGCACGTCTCCAACCCGCCCGAGCATTCGCTCAAACGCTATGGTTTCGACGACTGGGAGGAATCCTATCCCGAGCCGCACGGCGCCCAGGCCAATAATCTCGGCATCTACCGCGATGCCGAATTCGCCGGCAGCGCGAGCAACTTCATCCGCCGCCAGGGTCTCGCCGCCAACTACAACCGTGCCTATGCCTCGATGCTGGCGCAGGACCCGGCCTCGACGGGGCCGGACATCGCCGATATCCCGCCCTGGTTCGCGGTCGCGTCCTTCGCCAATCCGCACGACATCGCGACCTATCCCGGGGTGATCGCGCAGGCGCTGCCCGATCCCGACACCCGCAGCGGCATGCAATCGATCTTCGGGCCGCTGACCGTGCCCCTGGTGGGCGAGGAGACGCTGCCCCCGGCGGCCGGCACCGCCCAGATTCCGCTCAATCCGGACGATTTCCCGCAGGATTGCGCCAATCCGTCGCCGACCCAGAACGAGTCGCTCGAGGACAAGCCGAGTTGCCAGCACGAGGCCGCCTACAAGGTGGGGCTCGCGCTCGCCTCCAAGGGCGGGTTCAACGTCGTTGCCGGGCTGGTCGGTGGTGCCGAGGCGAACGGGCTGCAGCCGACCGGCGATAACGCGATGGCCGCCGCGGTCGCCTTTTCGCTGCGCAGCTGCATCCCCTTCCAGCTCGCCGGCGATCCCGGGCCCGACCAGAACTGCCTGCAGTTCCTCCAGCTCTATGCCTGGCTCCATGCCGCCGTCGATGTGCAGATCAACGCCGTGCTCGAGGCGCTCGAGGAATCGGGCCAGGCCGACAACACCATCGTCATCTTCCTGGCGGACCATGGCGAATATGGCGCCGCGCACGGCATGATGATCGAGAAATGGCACGCCGCCTATCAGGAGGCGCTGCACGTGCCGGTGGTGGTGCAGTTTCCGGGCGGCGACAGCGGATCGGCCCAGGCCGGGATCGTTGCGCCCGAGCCGGCCCAGATCGATGCGCTGACCAGCCATATCGATATCCTGCCGACCGTGCTCGGCCTCGCCGGGGTGAGCGCGACCGAGATGCAGGAGATCGCCCAGCAACTGGCCCAGACCCGCCCGGTGCCACGGTTGCCGGGAGTCGACCTGTCCGCGCTGATCGAAAGCGCGGTCAATGGCGCGCCGGTGGAGATTCCAATCGTCGAGCCCGACGGCGAGATCCGCGAGGGCGTGCTGTTCATCACCGACGACGAGATCACCGCGCCGCTCCCGCCAGCGCGGACGGCGACCGAAAAGCGCTCCTACCAGGAGTTCGCCGTCTATCAGGAGATAGTCGAGTCGGTCATCCACGGGACGCATGGCAAGGGGCCGGTCGCTGACCTGAAGCACGGATCAGTGAAGCAGCCCAACCATGTCCGGGCGGTACGCACCATGGACTACAAGCTGGCGCGCTATTTCGACCCGTCGGGCCGGGCGGCGCAGGAATGGGAGATGTACGACCTGAAGAACGATCCGAACGAGGCGATCAATCTCGTCGAGGTCGCTACGACGCCCCCCACCGCGCGGGCCGCGCTTCCCCATGCCGCGAAGATCCAGGAAGTGGCCGATCACCTGGCCGCGCTGCTCCGGAAACTTGAAAGGCGCGACCTGTAGTCCGGGTCAAGTTGCGGTCGGTGACCGGACGCCCCGCACTGCGCGATAGTCAAGAGATTGCTCTGGCGCGCCTTTTACGTCAGCTTCCATCGGCGCCGAAAGCGACGCGGAGAAGAGGGAAGCTATCATGGAATGGATGATTTTGCCGCTGAAGCGGTACGCCCAGTTCAGCGGCCGCTCGCGGCGGATGGAATATTGGATGTGGATGCTGTTCGTCATTATCGCGACGATCGTGCTCAGCGTGCTCGACTCGATCCTCGGCCTCGGTGGCCGGACGCAGGTGGGGCCGGGCGCGGTACCAGGCGGATACAGCTATGGCGCGGGCGTGTCCGGCGGGTGGCTGGCCAATATCTTCAGCCTCGCCGTGCTCATTCCCGGTCTCGCGGTGTCGGTGCGGCGCCTGCACGACGTCAATCGCAGCGGCTGGTGGCTGCTGGTCCCGCTTGCTCCCTATGCGGTCGGCTTCGCGATCTTGTTCACGCTCACTGCGGGCGGCGGCGGAGTGTCGGGCCTGCTCGTTCTCTCCATGCTCGCGATGGTGGCCGGCCTTATTGGGGCGATCGTGCTGCTTGTCTGGTTTTGCATGCCGGGAACCGTGGGCACGAATGATTATGGTCCGGACCCGCTGGATGATTCCAACGAAGACCTGACCAGGACGTTCGAATAAGAATATCCTCCGGCGCGTCGCGGGGGCGATTTCACCGACTTCCTGTCCGACGCACAAAGCAAGACCCGGGAAGGCCGCTCGGCCTTCCCGGGTCTTGCTTGCTACGATCGGGTCAAGGACCCGGGCGTGTCAGACAGTCTTTTTCGGACGGCCGCGCGGCGCCTTGGGGGCGGGAGCAGCATCGGTCCCGGCGGGGGCAGCCGCCTTGCGGGCGCCAGGCTTGCGGCCGAGGCCGATCTTCTTCGCCATCGCGCGGCGCGCTTCCGAATAAGTCGCAGCGACCATCGGATAGTCGGCCTTCAGGCCATAGCGGGCGCGATATTCGTCCGGCGTGAGGCCGTGGCCCGAAAGATGGCGGCGCAGCGTCTTGTACGGCTTGCCGTCGATCAGCGAGATGATGTGGTCCTTGGACGCGAGCGACTTGCGCACGGTCACGGCCGGGACATACTCGGTGGAAACAGCGGGCTCGGCTTCTTCACTGCCCGACCCGGCCAGCGCGCTGACCGTCGCATGCATCTTCTGAAGGAACGCCGGCACTTCGTCAGCGGACACGCGATTGTTGGGATTGCCGAGCCACGCAATCGTCAGCTCGGTCGCGAGTTCAGTCGCGTTGAAGTCAAGGGTGTCGTCGGCCATTAGTTCCTCCGGAATGGATGTATCGCTCCTTAGCGGGATTGTTGGTGCCGTCAACAGCATGCAGGGCAATTGTCGCAGTGTAGCGGTGGAAAAAAAGCCCGAAAGACGGAAAATGAACTATTTGTCATTCATGCAAGCGCGGTCGGACCGGCGAGACAAGAAGCCCTGCAGCAACCATATCCCGACAATCGCGGTCGAAAGAGACTTTGCCGCTGCTTGGCACGGCGCGCCGCGTTTGGTCATCTCAGGTTAAAGGTCTCCGTAATGCGGCCTGCAAGGACGAGGCGGCCGGGGAAATCCTTTCTTCCCGCGGAAGCATTGCGACGCCAACATGTTGCCGCGCGCAATACGCCCTTTGCCGGGCCAATTCGCGCGGTTCGCCGATGTCGCGAAGCGCTGGAACAGCGGTAAATCAATCCATCCGCAAAGTTCGTTCAACGCGGTGCATGCGCGCGCCGTCATTCTCCCCGTCATGCTTATTCGCAGCCTGTGGGGCGCCGCGCCGAGCGACAGTGTTCGTGACACGGGCCTGGGATACTCACCGACGGGCACATGCCAGCGACTGGGATGGTGGCCGCGGCTTCGGGTGGCCCTGTTCGCCCCGAGGCGCCCTGCGCGCTGGTGATGAAGAGATCCGATTCCGCGCTGGAAATCCGCCAGAGCCTCGCATATAGCCCGGCGCTCCGCCGGTCAGCGCCTTGACGCCGACGGGCATGCGGGCGTGGTGAAACTGGTAGACGCGCCGGACTCAAAATCCGGTTCCGCAAGGAGTGTCGGTTCGAGCCCGACCGCCCGCACCATCAATTTCCAATATTGATTGAAGTAGCCGCGCCAGTTCGCGCCTATCCCGACACTGCGACACGATAACAGGCCGAGTGGATTGTTGCCGGCAAGTTCAATGATTAAATTCCGTTAAGCAACATCTGTGTCGTAAAATACGTTGCTGAATCATGAACAAAGGTATTAGAGTTATGCCATAATGGAACAACGATCCTGATGAGATGTTTACTATTGCATGCCCGACGTTCGTCACCATCGTTATGAGGTCTACGTGCATGCCGCCGCGCCCCTGGCGCGCGTCGCGTCGACGAGATGGAGTTGGAGCAAGCTCAACGAGCGCGGCTTCGCGGTGGCGCAGGGCACGCAACATGAATCGCTTGCGGCTTGTTTCGCGGAAATACGCAACCATCGCGACCGGTTCGGTGACGCGCCGATTGCGATCAACCTGCTCGGCAAGCAGGCGATGATCGCGCCCGGCGCGCCGGATCTCGAATCCTATGCCGAGCCGGACGAGGACGAGGCGCCGCCGCTGCGCCGCGCCTTACCCTGATTTCGGCATCGCCGCCGCACCTGCCTCGCTGAGGCCGACGCGTCTCAGGCGTCGACCGTGTCGAGTTCCTCACTGACCTGCAGCCAGGCTGCCTCGGCGACTTCGAGTTTCGCCTCGACCTCGGCCCGACGCTTCATCAGGTCGCTCATGCCAAGCTTGGCGAGCCACGGTTCGGCCGTCGACGGATCGAACATCGCCCGGTCGATCGCGCTGCGCTGGGTGGTGAGCTTCGCCACCATCGCCTCGGCCTCGTGCGCGCGCTTGCGCAGCGCGACGCTCTTCTCGCGCGCTTCCGCCGCCGCGCGGCGCTCTTCCTTCTTGTTGGACTTGCCCTTGCCCGCGCCGCCGCCCGACGTGCCGTCGCCGGAAAGCACGAAGGCGATATAATCCTCCATGCTGCCATTATATTCGTTGGCGACGCCGCCATCGACCAGCACCAGCCGGTCGGCAGTGAGCTCGATCATGTGGCGATCATGGCTGACGATCACGACGGCCCCCTCATAGGCGTTGAGCGCCTGGACCAGTGCCTCGCGCGCATCGACGTCGAGATGGTTGGTCGGCTCGTCGAGGATCAGCATGTGCGGCGCGTCACGCGTGATCAGCGCCAGCGCGAGGCGGGCGCGCTCGCCGCCCGACAGCTTGCCGACCTTGGTCGTCGCCTTCTGCCCCGAAAAGCCGAACCGGCCGAGCTGCGCGCGGACGGCGGCGGGCGAGGCGCCCGTCATCATCCGGGTCATATGCTCGAGCGGGGTATCGTCGGTGTCGAGTTCCTCGACCTGATACTGGGTGAAATAGCCGACCCGCATCTTGCCCGATGCGGTCATCTCGCCTTCCATCGGGGTCAGCTGGGCAGCGAGCAGGCGCGCGAGCGTCGTCTTGCCGTTGCCGTTGCGGCCGAGCAGCGCGACGCGGTCGTCCGGATCGAGCCGCAGGTTGAGGCGACGGAGGATCGGCTTGCCCTCGGTATAGCCGACCGCCGCCATGTCGAGCGTGACGAGCGGCGGACGCAGTTCCTCCGGGCTGGGGAAATCGAACGACAGGGTCGGGTCGTCGGCCATGGCCGCGATCGGCTGCATCTTGGCGAGCATCTTGGCGCGCGACTGGGCCTGTTTCGCCGTAGACGCGCGCGCGCTGTTGCGCGCGATATAATCCTGCAGCTTGGCGCGCTGCGCATCCTGGCTGGCCTTGGCGGCGGCGAGCTGCGCCGCGCGCTCGGCACGCTGCTGCTCGAAGCTGTCATAGCCGCCGGTGTACATCACCGTCTTGCCGCCCTCGAGATGGAGAATGGTGTCGACGACATTGTTGAGCAGGTCGCGCTCATGGCTGATCACGACCATCATCGCCGGATAGTTCTTCAGGAAATTCTCGAGCCACAGGGTCGCTTCGAGATCGAGATGGTTCGACGGCTCGTCGAGCAGCAGCAGGTCCGGCTCGGAGAAGAGCAGAGCGGCGAGCGCGACGCGCATCTTCCAGCCGCCCGAATAGCTGTCCAGCGGACGACCCTGCATTTCCTCGTCGAAGCCGAGCCCGACCAGGATGCGCGCGGCGCGCGCCTCGGCGGTATAGGCGTCGATCGCGATCAGCCGGTCGTGGAGCTCGCCGACCCGGTCGGGATCATGGCAGGTCTCCGCCTCGGCCAGCAGCGCGGCGCGCTCAGTATCGGCGGCGAGCACCGCTTCGATCGGGGTGGTCGTGCCGTTCGGGGCTTCCTGCGCGATATAGCCGATGCGCGTCTTGCGCGGCATCTCGATCTCGCCGTCATCGGGTTCGAGCTGGCCGATCATGACCTTCATCAGGGTCGACTTGCCGGCGCCGTTGCGGCCGATCAGGCCGACGCGGCTCTTCGGCGGCAGCGTGGCCGTCGCGCGGTCGAGGATCGTGCGCCCGCCGAGGCGCACCGTGATACCGTTGATATTCAGCATGGGGGCGCCATTATCATGCAGCGCAGCAAACCCCAAGGGGCGTCTTGTTCCTCTCTGATCCCCTCCCGCAAGCGGGAGGGGAGCGGAGGAATCAGGCGATGCTGTTGAGCAGGCCGCCCTCGGCGCGAAGCGCGGCCCCATTGGTCGCAGAGGACAGCGGGCTGGCGACATAGGCGACCAGGCTGGCGATTTCCTTCGCGTCGATCAGGCGCTGGAGCAGCGAGGAGGCACGGGCGGTCGCGAAGAACTCGGCCTCGATCTGCGCGATCGGCGCGCCCGGATCGCTCGCCTGGCTGCGCAGGAACGCTTCGATCCCTTCAGATTGCGTGGGGCCGGGCAACACCGAATTGACCGTTACCCTGGTGCCGCGCGTCAACTGGGAGAGGCCGCGCGCGATCGAAAGCTGCGCCGTCTTGGTCGTGGCATAGTGGATCATGTCCTCGGGTACGGCGATCGCGGATTCGCTGGAGATGAAGATGATCCGCCCCCAGTTCTTCCCGAGCATGGCCGGAAGATAGGCGCGCGACAGGCGCACGCCGCTCATCACGTTCACCTCGAAGATGTGGCTCCAGTCGGCATCGGCGATGTCGCCGAACGCCTTGCTCTCATAGATGCCGAGATTGTTGACGAGGATGTCGACGCGCGGGAGCGCGGCCGTCAGGGCGGCCACGCCGTCCGCGGTCGCGACGTCGGCGAGGACGCCCGCCACCGGCGCGCCGCCCGAAGCGGCGATCTCCGCGATTGCGGCGTCCAGCTTATCCTGTGAGCGGCCGCTGATCGTGACGGCGGCGCCCTCGCGGGAGAGGGTACGGGCGATTTCGAGGCCGATGCCGGCGGTCGCGCCGGTGACCAGCGCGGTCTTGTCTTGCAGGTCGAGGTCCATGATGCGTCTCCACTATCGTGTCGGGAGCGATGTAGGGCGCGCCGGGCCCGGCCACTATTTCCCGGACTGGATCAGCACCTGTGACTGGGGCGCATCAATCCCCGCGGATCAGCTTCGCGGCAACGTGATCGTCGCGGCGAGCCCGCCCTCGGGCCGGTTGGCGAGCGTCACGTCGCCGCCGGCATCGCGCACGATCGCGCGGGCGAGGGCGAGGCCCAGGCCGATGCCGCCGGTTTCCTTGTTGCGCGAGGTCTCCAGCCGGGTGAAGGCATCGAAGACATTGCCGAGCTGATCGGGCGGGATGCCGGGCCCCTTGTCGGCGACGACGATCGCTACCGCCGTCTCGCCCGGCACGATCCGCACCTCGGCGGACTGGCCGTATTTGATCGCATTCTCGATCAGGTTGCGGATGGCCCGGCGCATCAGCGAAGGCCGGATCCGCATCTTCAGCCGGGCGATCTCCTCGAAGATCACGTCATGATCGAGATCGCGGAAATCCTCGACCACGGCATCGACCAGCGCCGCGAGATCGACCTCGGTCAGCGGTTCGCTCGGGCGGCCGAGCCGCGCAAGCGAGAGGATGTCGTCGAGTGTGCGGTTCATCTCGGCGATCGTGTCCGCCATCTTCGCACGGTCATTGTCGTCCTCGACCGATTCGATGCGGACGCGCAGCGCGGCAAGCGGGGTGCGCAGATCATGTCCGATCGCCCCGAGCATCCGGTCCTTCTCGTCAAGCATGGCGGTGACGCGGAGGCGGAGCGCATTGAACGCGGCGATCACGTCGCGCAGGTCCTGCGGCCCACGTTCCTCGACCGGCACGTCGACCTCGCCCGGCACGAAGCTGCGCGCCGCGACGGCGAGGCTGCGCAGCGGCTGCGACAGGCGCCGGCCGATCCAGAGCACCGGGAGCAGGACGATGCCGTACAGGATCAGCGTCTGCCAGATCAGCCGCCAGACGAGGTAGGATTCGGCGCGCGGCCACGGTGCGTTGAGCACCAGCCAGCCCTGGCCGGGCTGTTCGACCGCGATGATGAGCTCGCCGCCCATGCGCACCGCGCGTTCGGCCATGCGCGGCCCCCAGTGGCGCAGGCGCTTGTCCCCGCGGTGGAAATCCCGGACCTCGGTCTCGATCCGGCCGACCTGCAATCCAGCTTCGGCCAGTTCGGTGCGCAGGCCGGTTTCGACATCGGCCTGATGCTCGGCCTTGGGATTGACCGGGGAGGCGGTTGCCCGCCGGACCCGGCCGCGCGTGCCGTCGAAGCGGCCCTGCGCGCTGCGCTCGACCGCATCGACGATCCGCGCGACGGCAGGGCCCGTCGCCTGCTCGTAGCGCGCGGCGCGGCGATCCTGCAGCAGCATCGTGAAGTTGATCGCCTGGGCAACGAACAGCGCGATCGCGACGAGCAGCGCCATCTGCCCGGAAAGGTTGCGCGGCCACAGCCGGAGGCGCTTCACCAGGACGGTCCGGTCACAGCCTGGTGACTTCGGCGGCGAGCGTATAGCCGCCGCCCCAGACCGTCTTGATCAGGTCGGGGTTCTTGGGGTCGGTTTCGATCTTGCGGCGCAGCCGGCTGACCTGGTTGTCGATCGCGCGGTCGAACGCAGCTGCCTCGCGACCCTGGGTCAGGTCGAGCAGCTGGTCGCGGGTCAGTACCTGGCGCGGCCGGGTCACCAGGGCGTGGAGCAGGTTGTATTCGCCGGTCGAGAGCGGCACCGAGACACCTTCGCGGTCGACCAGCGCGCGCTCGCCCGATTTGAGCACCCAGCCGGCAAAGGCGAAGGAGCCGCTGTCCGGCGCATGCTGGCGGGTGCCCCCGGCCGCCGCGCGGCGCAGGATCACCTTCACCCGTGCGGCGAGCTCGCGCGGCGAGAAGGGCTTCACGACATAGTCGTCAGCGCCCATTTCGAGGCCGACGATCCGGTCGGTCTCCTCGCTGCGCGCGGTGAGCAGGATGACGGGGGTGTCGCTGGTCTCGCGAATGTGCCGGCACAGGCTCAGCCCGTCCTCGCCCGGCATCATGATGTCGAGGATGACCAGGTCGATCGCATAGGCGGTGAGCCGGGTCCGGGCCGCTTCGGCGTCGCCCGTCTGGGTGACGCGGAAGCCCTGCTTGGTGAGATATTGCGCGAGCGGCTCGCGGATGGAGCGCTCGTCGTCGACGAGCAGCAGATGCGGTGTTTCTCCCATTGGGTCTGCATCTAGCATGATCGATTGCCTTGGGAACACACCCTGGAGGAACAGGCCGGGCGGGCGAAGGGGGGAGGCGCCCGCCCGGCAGCCGTGCCAGTGGGGGCTTACTGGCCGGTGTCTGGTTTGGGCATGCTGCCCGACGGCGCCGTGGCGCCCGGCATGCCGGGATGGCCGCGATGCATCTTGCCCATGCGCGTCTTCATGCGATCGTGCGCCGCGTCCATCTCGGCCTTGTCGATGAAGCCGTCATGGTTGGTGTCGAGCTTGTCGAAATGCGCATCGGCCTGCGCGCGCATCTCGTCCCGGCTGATCTTGCCGTCATGGTTGGTGTCGATGCGTTCCATCATCTTCGCATGGTGCCCGCCATGTCCCATTCCCGGCATGCCGGGACCACCGGCAGGCCGGGGCGCCATCATGGCGGGGCCACCCGGGCCGCCGCGGCCTTCGCGCATCCGCCCCATCATCGCCTTCATCTCGTCGGGCGAGATCTTGCCGTCGTGATTGGCATCGAGCTTGTCGAAATGGGCGTTCGCCTGTGCGAGGAACTCGGCTTTCGTGACGCTGCTGTCCGCATTGGCGTCGGCGCCGCCCATGCCGCGGCGGCCGGCCAGTTCATCGCCGGACAGCTTGCCGTCGCCATTCTTGTCGAGCCGGGCGAAGCGTTGCTCGGCCTGCGCGCTGAATTCGGCCCGCGAGATGAAGCCGTCGCCATTGGTGTCGGCGCGCTGCATCATGCCGCCGGGGGCGCGTTCGGCCTGTCCGGCAATGGCTGCGCCGCCGATGGCGGTACCAGCCAGGGCGAGGGCGAGAAGATATTTCCGCATGGCATGTCCTTCTGAAGTTGGCCGGCCTGTCCCGGACGATGACTCCTTCTGGTCCCCACCTGTCGCTGACTCATGTCAGCGAGGCGCTAAAGTGTCGCAAATTGTCGCAGGGATCAGGCGAAGATCGCGACGCTCTGCATGCCCTGCGCGATCGGCTGGCCGTCGGCATTCCAGATCATCATGTTCTGGCTCGAGCAGCCATTGCGGGCATAGTCCGACGTCGCCGACAGCAGCCACCAGCCATCGGTCGTCGCGGGGGCGGGGGTGAGCAGGTTGACGATCCAGGTAAGCGAACTGATCGGCGCGGGTTGCTTGCCGAGCATCTTGAACGCGGCCGGCGGCAGGGCGTCCGCCACCGCCAGTACCTGCACCATCGGGTCAAGCCCGTCCCCGGCGCGCAGCCGCGCCCAGCGCAGCCATTCGGCCTCGCCTTTCGCATCTTCCTTGAGATCGAGGAAATTGAAGTTGCCCGTGAAGAACTCGTCGGGGCCCGTGTAGAGCGTGGCATCGGGCGCGGGCGGCAAATGATGGCTTTGCAGCCGGCCATCGAGTTCGATTCGCGATACCTGATCCGACATGAAGACGAAGGTCGCGCGGAAGCCGAGACCGGCTTCCGACGTCACATCGGCCTGGATGAAGGCGGCGTTGCGTCCGCGGCGCAGCCTGGTCGCCGTGACGTCGACCGCACCCGATAGCGGGCCGATGAAGGAGATCTGCGCGGAGCGGAGCGGGGGCAGATCGGGTTCGATCGCCTGCGCGGCGTGGAGCGCGAGCGCGCTCGACAGGCCGCCATAGCTGGTACGGCCCTGCAGCCAGCCCGCCGGGATCGCCGTGCGGAAACCGGCCTCGATCGGTGTCGCGTTTCCCAGAATGTCGGCGATCGGGGTCACAGGCGATGCTCCGTCAGGCGGTCGCGCAATTCGCGCTTGAGGACCTTGCCGATCGCGCTGCGCGGCAGCTCGTCGATGGCGTGGAGCGCGGACAGGCGCTGCGTCTTGCCGAGCTGCGCATTGGTCCAGTCGAGGATCTCATGGATGCTCGCATCCACCCCGGGATGCGGCACGTAGAAGCCGACCGGCGTCTCGCCCCATAGCTCGGACGGGACGCCGATCACGCTGCAATCGGCGACTGCCGGATGCTGCGACAGCACTGCCTCGAGGTCGGTCGGATAGATGTTGAACCCGCCCGAGATGATCAGGTCCTTCTTGCGGTCGAGCAGGGTCAGGAAGCCGTCTTCATCGAAGCGCCCGACATCGCCGTGCCGGATATAGCGATTGCCCTCCGCATCGAACCATTCGGCGGCGGCAGTCGCCTCCCGGCGGCCGTGATAGCCCGTCATCATCGCCGGGGAGCGGCCCACCACCTCGCCCATCTCGCCCTGCGGCACTTCCTTGCCCGCGTCGTCGATCAGGCGGATGTCATGGCCCTCGACCGGGCGCCCGACGGTGTGGAGCTTGTCGGGGAACTGGTTGGCGACGAGCAGGCAGGTGCCGCCGCCCTCGGTCATGCCGTAATATTCCACCAGCAGGCCCGGCCAGCGCGCCAGCACATCGGCCTTGAGCGCGGCGGAGAAGGGCGCGCTGGTGCAGGTCTTGAAGCGGAAGCGCGACAGATCGAAGGCGTCGAAATCGGGCAGCGCCATGATCCGCTGATATTGCACCGGCACGAGCATGGCATGGGTCGCGCCATGCTCCTGCGCGAGTTCGAGGAAGCCGCGGGCATCGAACTTCTTCATCAGCACCGCCGTGCCGCCCCAGCCCAGCGTCGGCAGGAAGCTGACCAGGGTCGTATTGGAATAGAGCGGGGTCGCGATCATCGTCACCGCATCGCCGAATCCGGCCGCGGCATTGCGATTGATATGCGCCCAGCGCATCGCGTGGCTCTGCACGATGCCCTTGGGCGTGCCGGTGGTGCCGGAGGAGTAGATGATGTTGAACCCATCTTCCGGCGCGATGACGACAGGCGCGGGTCGAGCGCCCTCGGGGGCAAGCCAGTCGCGAAAGGCGTCGCTGTCGAGCCGCACCGTCTTCGCCGCGATCGCGTGCCCGGCGAGCGCCGCGGCGGCCTCGGCATCCACGAACAGGATCGGGGCGCCGCAGTCCGCGATCATGGCCGCGAGCGATTCGGGCGTGGCGGAGGGCGCGAGCGGCGCGGCGACGCAGCCGGCGCGCAGCGCGCCGAGGAAGATCGCGCCATACTCGATTCGTGAAGCAGCCACGATCGCGACCGCCTGGCCCTGATGGACGCCGTCGCGCTGCAGCGCCGCCGCGATCCGGTCCATCAGCGCGTCGAGCGTCGCATAGTCGATCGTCCCCGTCACGGAGGCGAGCGCGATCTTGGCGCCGCGCTCCGTTGCATGGGCGTGGATCAGGTCGGGCAGGGTCGCGAAGTCGCTCGCGAGCATATCGGCAGCGGTCATGATCCGCGCGCTATGCGAGCCGCGCGGCAAATGCCATACGCAATCTTCGAAAATTGTCGGGAGAGTCCCTTGCTGTTCTACAACGCACCGATGCCCGCACCCAATCCGCGCCGGGTCCGCATCTTCCTGGCGGAGAAGGGGCTCAGCGTCCCGATGACCGATATCTCGATCCCGACGGGCGAACTCAGGTCGGAGGCGTTCCTGAAGATCAATCCGCTCGGGCAGGTGCCGGCACTCGTCCTGGACGATGGCGAGGTACTGACCGAGACCGTGTCGATCTGCCGCTATTTCGACCTGCTGCATCCCGAGCCGCCGCTGTTCGGGGTGGGCGCGGAGGAAATCGCCCGGATCGACATGTGGACGCGCCGGGTCGAACTGCGCATGGGCATGCCGCTGTCGATGATCTGGCAGCACACGCATCCCTTCACCGCGCGGCTGCTGCGGCAGTTCACCGAGTTCGGCGAAAGCAACCGGCCGCGCTTCGAGGAGGCGATGCGCTTCGTCGACGCAGCGCTGGCCGGGCGGGAGTTCCTGGCGAGCGACCGCTTCTCGATGGCCGACATCGTGCTGCTCTCCACCGTCGACTTCGCTGCCTTTATCGGGATCCCGATCCCGGACGAGATGCCGACGCTGAAGGCATGGCATGGCCGGGTTTCGGCCCGCCCGAGCGCGCAGGCATGAGTGCCTCGATGGACGGTGCGGTCGCGATCGTGACCGGCGGCGGGACGGGCATCGGTGCGGCGGTCGTGCGCCGGCTGGCCGCGCGCGGCGTGCGCTGCGTGATCAACTATGCCAGCAGCCGCGCCGAGGCGGAGGCGCTGGCCGCCGCCGTGCCCGGCACGATCGCGGTGCAGGCCGATATCGTCGAGGATGCCGCCTGCCGTGCGCTCGCCGGGGCGGCACTGGACGCATTCGGGCGGATCGATTTCCTGGTGAACAATGCCGGGCGCACCAAATTCGCCAATCATGAGGACATGGAGGCGCTGCAGGCCGAGGATTTCATCGACATCTACCACCTCAACACGATCGCGCCGTTCCAGATGATCCGCGCCTGTGCGCCCGCGATGCGCGAGGGCGGGATCGGCGCGGTGGTCAATATCGCATCGGTCGCCGGCGTGTTCGGCAATGGATCGTCGGTCGCCTATGCCGCCTCGAAGGGGGCGCTGGTCACCATGACGAAGAGCCTCGCCCGCGCGCTCGCACCGGCGATCCGGGTGAATGCGGTGGCGCCCGGTTATGTCGGCACCGGGTGGTTCGAGAAGCGCCTCGGCGAAGCCGGGCTGGCGGCGCTCAACGCGCGCATCGCAGCCCAGACGCCCATGGCGATGGCGGCGGGTGCCGACGATATCGCCGCGCCGGTCGTGATGCTGCTCGACCCGGACAATCGCGTGATGACCGGCGAGACGATGCTGCTCGACGCGGGCGCGCATCTCGATATCGGGCTGTCGCGACGGCCGGGGAAGGAACTCTGACCCGCCCGGCCGCGACGCGCGGCCTAAGCGGTGGTGTTCGCCGTCTGCCCGAACAGGATCTTGCGCTGTGCGTCGCTGATCGGCGCGCTGTGCGCCTGGACCTCGGTGCCCCTGGCATAGGCGCGCACGGTCGCCGGGCGGGCCTGCACTGCCTCGAACCAGCGCTTCAGGTGCGGGAAGTCGTCGAGATTCTGCTTGTGCGCCTCGTGCGGGACGATCCAGGGATAGCAGGCCATGTCGGCAATCGAATACGCGCCGGCGATGAAGTCGCGGCCTTCGAGCCGGCGGTTGAGCACGCCGTAGAGCCGGTTGGTTTCGTTGACATAGCGGTTGATCGCATAATCGATCTTTTCGGGTGCATAGATGCTGAAATGGCCGTTCTGCCCGGCCATGGGCCCCAAGCCGCCCATCTGCCACATGAGCCACTGGATCGTCTCGGTGCGGCTGCGCAGGTCGTTGCCGACAAACCGTCCGATCTTGTCGGCGAGATAGAGCAGGATCGCGCCGGATTCGAAGATCGCGATCGGCTCGCCGCCGTCGGCGGGATCGCGGTCGACGATCGCGGGCATGCGGTTATTGGGGGCGATCTTCAGGAAGTCGGGCTGGAACTGCTCGCCCGCGCCGATGTTCACCGGCTTGATCGTATAGTCGAGCCCCGCCTCTTCGAGGAACAGCGTGATCTTGTGACCGTTCGGGGTAGGCCAGTAATGCAGGTCGATCATCGCGATGGGCTCCTCGTCTTGGCGTTGCCGCGCAGGTGGGGAGCATGGCGCGGCTACACAACCGGCACGGGCGTTCGCGGCACGCGATCGAGCACTTTCCAGACGATGATGCCGAGCGCGGCAAAGGCGAACAGCGCGGCGAGCAGGAACGCCGCGCCGGGATAGCCGCGCTCGGCACCAGCCGCCATCGTCTGGGTCAGCAGCCAGGGGCTGATGATCGCGGCCACGCTGTTCATGCTGCCGATGCCGCCCTGCAGCGCACCCTGCCGCGACGCATCGACCATGCGTGACAACAGGCCGTTCATTGCGGGGAAGACGAAGCCCGAGAGCGCACTCAGCAGGAACAGGGCATAGGCCTGCCAGCTGTGCGTCACGAAGAAGAAGGCGAGGAAGGCGGCGCCACCGCAGCCGAGCCCCACCACCAGCGCGCGCGGCTCGCCGATCCGGGCGATCACCCTGCCGGTCAGGCCGCCCTGCACCACTGCCATGACCAGCCCGACAAAGGCCAGTGACCAGCCGATCGCGCGGGCATCCCAGCCGAAGCGGATCGTCGCCCAGAAGGACCAGGTCGCGGGATAGATCATATGGGCGAGTTGCCAGATGAACCAGGCGATCAGCAGGGGCGCCGCATTGCCCGCCTGGAACAGGGGCCGGAAGGCGCCGATGAAATGGGCGTCGCGCAGATGGAAGGGGCGCCTGTGCTCGGCGGCCAGGGTCTCCGGCATGGCCAGGAACATGACGAGCGCATTGCCGAGCGCGAGAAGCGACGCGGCGACGAAGGGCGCGCGCGGCCCGAAATCGGCCAGCAGGCCGCCCAGCGCCGGCCCGACGATGAAGCCGACGCCGAAAGCGGCGCCGATCAGGCCGAAGACGCCGCTGCGCTTGTCCGGCGGCGTCACATCGGCGAGCACCGAACTGGCCGGCCCATAGACCGCCCCGGCCGCACCCGCGATCGCGCGGCCGAGGAACAGCCACGCCAGGCTCGGGGCAAACGCCATCAGGGCGTAATCCACGCCGAATGACAGCATCGAGGCGAGCAGCACCGGGCGGCGCCCGAAGCGATCGCTCAGATTGCCGAGCACGGGGCCGGAGACGAACTGCGCGAAGGAGAACAGCACGAGCATCCAGCCGGCGATCCGGGTCGCCTGTTCGATATCGACATGGCCGAGCGAGATCAGCAGCTTGGGGAAGACGGGCATGATGATGCCGAAGCCGATCGTGTCGATCAGCACGGCGGCCAGCACGATCGGCACGGCGCGGTGGCCGAAACGCATGGTCATTTCCCCTCGGACGGTGTCGGCGTGCGTCGGTGGTCAGCGCGCGACGGGTGGGCGGAACATTCGCTGAACATGGCACAGCCATGGCGCGCCGGACAAGGGTGGTCATTCGACACGGGCAGCTTGCGGCGCGTGCCGGCAGGGCGACCCGGCCGGGGCGTTAAAAATAATCCTTAAGGTCGCTTTCACCATGCCGTTCCCTAGGGGTGACGGCTCGGTCCATCGCCTGGGGGGCGGCGGGAGGGCGTCGGCAGACCGGAGATTGATTCATGACTGTTATCGGAACGAACGTCGCCGCATTGCGCGCGACCAATGCCTCGAACGCCGCCTCCAAATCGCTGCAGACGAGCATCGAGCGCCTGTCGACCGGCAAGCGCATCAACAGCGCGAAGGACGACGCGGCGGGCTCCGCCATCGCGTCCTCGCTGACGTCGCAGATCAAGGGCCAGACACAGGCGATCCGCAACGCCAATGACGGTATCTCGCTCGCCCAGACCGCCGACGGCGCGCTGAGCGAAGTCACCAACATCCTGCAGCGTGTCCGCGAACTGTCGGTCCAATCCGCCTCGGGCACCTATAGCGACGACGACCGCAAGAACCTGCAGACCGAAGTCACCCAGTTGCAGGGCCAGTTGACCAACATCACCGACAACACCAACTTCAACAACGTCACGCTGTTTGGCGCATCCGACGTCACCGTCAGCATCCAGACCGGCTCGGGCTCCGCGGACAAGATCGACCTGACGATCACGGCGATCAATCTGACGGGCGTGACCGGCGCCGACATCTCCACCGCCAGCGGTGCGACTGCGGCGCTCGACACGCTGGATACCGCGCTGAAATCAGTCAACACGACCCGTTCCTCGATCGGCGCCGGGCAGAGCCGCCTCGAGTCGGTGGTCAACAACCTGACCAACAACGTCTCCAACCTCACCGATGCGCGCAGCCGCATCGAGGATGTCGACTTCTCGGCGGAAACGACCGCGCTCGCCAAGGCGCAGATCCTGAGCCAGGCGTCCACCGCGCTGCTCGCCCAGGCGAACCAGAGCCAGCAGGGCGTGCTCTCGCTGCTCAAGTAACCCTCTTGCGGCCCCGGCGTCGGCCCCCCTTCCGGGCGCCGGGGCCGCAGCTTCAGGCTGGCTGTGTCTGACCGTCATTCCCGCCCTTCCGCCCTGATCGGGGCGGAAGGGCGGGATGCGGTCGTTCGTACGCAGGCGCTTCTCGCCCCTTTGCTCGTGCACCGATCTGTGCCAAATGCTCGCCATACCCGAAATTCAGTTTCGGTTGAAAAGGAGAGCATTCATGGCGACCGCCGCCGAACTCGACGCTAGCGTTAACCCGCTCGATGCCTTTCGCAAGGAAGCTCGGGCGTGGCTGGAGGCGCATTTCCCGCCCGCGCTGAAGGGCAAGGAGAATCTGATGGCGACGGTGGAGGGGCCGACGGCGCTGTCCCCCGACGAGGAAGCTTGGAAGAAGGCGTTCGGCGAGAAGGGCTGGGGCGTGCCGACCTGGCCGGCGCAATATGGCGGCGGCGGGCTCGATCGCGCCGAGGCCCGGGTGCTGGGCGAGGAGATGGCGCGGATCGGCGCCTGGAACCCGATCGGCGGCATGGGCGTGATGATGTTCGGCCCGACGCTGCTCGAATATGGCAGCGAGGCGCAGAAGCAGGAGCATATCCCGGCGATCGCCAGGGGCGAGGTCCGCTGGTGTCAGGGCTATTCCGAGCCGGGTGCCGGTTCCGACCTTGCCAGCCTGCAGACCTTCGCCGAGGACAAGGGCGATCATTATCTCGTCAACGGCCAGAAGACCTGGACGTCGGGCGGGCAATGGGCGGACAAGTGCTTTGCGCTGGTGCGCACCGACAAGACGAAGAAGCATGAAGGCATCAGCTTCCTGCTGATCGACATGACCGCGCCGGGCGTCGAGGTGAAGCCGATCCGGATGATCTCGGGCCAGTCGCCTTTCTGCGAGACCTTCTTCACTGACGTGAAGGTGCCCAAGGAGAATCTGGTCGGCCGTGAAGGCGAGGGCTGGACGATCGGCAAGCGGCTGCTCCAGCACGAACGGCAGAATTTGTCGGGCGGTGGTTCGGTCGGCCGCCTCTTCGGCGGCGCATCGATGGGGGCGCTGGCCAAGGAGTATCGCGGCACGGACGCCGAAGGGCGGATCAGCGACGGCGACCTGCGCATGCGGATCGTCCGCCACGAAATGGACAGCCGCGCCTTCGCGCTGACGCTGCGCCGGGCCGCGCTCGAGGCGAAATCCAACCAGGGGCCATCCGCCGCCACGTCGATCATGAAGAATGTCGGCGCGCGCATCACCCAGGACCGGGCCGAGCTTTCGATCGAGATCATGGGGATGAACGGGCTGGGCTGGGAAGGCGAGGGCTTCACCGACGCTGAACTGACCCAGACGCGCACCTGGCTGTGGGGCAAGGCGGTGTCGATCTATGGCGGATCGACCGAGATCCAGAACAACGTGATCGCCAAGCGCATCCTCGGGATGCTGGATCACCAATAAGAATCACGGGGACCTGAAGACATGGCCGTACTCAACGAAGAACAGACGATGCTGCGCGACATGGCGCGCGAATGGGCGGATAACGAGTCGCCCGTCTCCGCCTTCCGCCGAATGCGCAACGCGGCGCCGGCGGAGGGCTATGATTCCGCCGCCTGGGCCGAGATGGCGCAGATGGGCTGGGCTGGGGTGGTCGTGCCCGAGGCCTATGGCGGTTCCGATTTCGGCTATCTCTCGCTTGGCCTGGTGCTCGAGCAGCTTGGTCGCAACCTCGCCGCGTCGCCGCTTGCCGCGACGGCGGCGGCCGCGACTGCGATCGCGATGGGTGGATCGGATGCCGCAAAGGCGCAGTGGCTGCCGAAGATCGCATCCGGCGAGATCGTGGCCACGCTCGCGATCGACGAGGGCCCCCATCATGATCCCGTGCGGATCGCGGCCACCGTGTCGGGCGGCAAGCTCACCGGCACGAAGGAGTTCGTCGCGGAAGGCGACAGCGCCGCGCTGTTCGTGGTGGCGGCGGCCGATGGCCTGTATCTCGTCTCCGGCGAGGAGGGCGTGTCGCGCTCGGCCCGGCACATGGCTGACTCGCGCAGCCATGCGCAGGTGACGTTCGAAGCCGCTCCGGCGGAGCGGCTGGGCGGCACCGACCTGACCGGCAAGGTGATCGACCGCGCCACCGCGGCGCTCTGCGCCGAGATGCTCGGCATGGCCGAGCAGGCGTTCGCAACCACCAACGACTATCTCAAGACCCGCGTCCAGTTCGGCCAGCAGCTCTCGTCCTTCCAGGCGCTGCAGCACCGCATGGCGAAGATGTTCACTGAACTCGAACTGATGCGCTCGGCGGTCGAGGGTGCGCTCGAGGCGATCGATGCCAACCGGTCGGATGTCGATCAGGCAGTCAGCCTTGCCAAGGCGATCGCGAGCGACACGCTCAACCTCGTCAGCCGGGAGATGATCCAACTCCACGGCGGTATCGGCATGACCGACGAGCATGATGCCGGCTTCTACATCAAGCGCGCGCGCGTGCTCGAGACCATGTGGGGCAATGCCGCCTATCACCGCGAGCGGTTCGCGCGGCTCAACGGTTACTGATCTTCATATCACTGATCCCGAATGACAGGCATCGCCCTTGGGCGGCGCCTGTTTTCGTTTGGGCCTGCTGTCCCGACTATCACCATTTCGAATATAGGTTCTGGCCGCTTCGGATCATTGCGCCGATGCATTTCGGCAACACATGGGGATTGTCGCTACGGCACAAGGCGCCTTTCTCTTGACGTGCGCGCGATTAGGAGATCAATTCGAGTGTGCGGTACGGATTCGACAAGCATTCCGGCCAAACGGGAGAGTATGATGCTTAACAAACAGTATCTGTGCGCCTGCGCGCTTCCTGCCCTGATGCTCGGGCTGGCCACGCCGGCCTTCGCCCAGGCCGCCGGTGCCGGTACCCAGGCGGCCGACGAAACCGACCCGACCCAGGATATCATCGTCACGGCCCAGGGTCGCTCGCAGGTCCTGGCGGACGTGCCGCTGGCGGTTTCCGCCGTCACGTCCGAGACGCTGCAGAATTCGGGGGCCAACGACATCCGCCAGCTCAACCAGGTCGCGCCGTCGCTGCTCGTGTCCTCCACCGGCAACGAAGCGAACGGCTCGGCCCGCCTGCGCGGCATCGGCACGGTCGGCGACAATCCCGGCCTCGAAAGCTCGGTCGCGGTGTTCATCGACGGTGTCTACCGCTCGCGCTCGGGCGTAGGCCTCAACGAGCTCGGCGACATCGACCGGGTCGAGGTGTTGCGCGGGCCGCAGGGCACGCTGTTCGGCCGCAACGCTTCCGCGGGCATCATCAGCATCTACAGCAAGCAGCCCGAATTCCGCTTCGGCGCCGGGGCCGAGCTGACCTATGGCAATTACAATTACTGGCGGGGCAGCGCGAACATCAACGTGCCGCTGAGCGAGACGCTCGCCGCCCGGATCGACGGCGTCTATGTCAAGCGCGATGGCTTCTACAAGGATGCGACGAACGGCGGGACGATCAACGATCGCAACCGCTATTTCCTGCGCGGGCAGCTCATGTTCCAGCCGAGCAGCGACCTGTCGATCCGCCTGATCGCCGACTATACCAAGCGCGACGAAGCCTGTTGCGCCGCTGCCTATATCGACCAGACGGTTGCCGTCGCCAATGCCGGCTTGCTGACGAGTGCCAACCCGATCATCGGGGTGCTGACCAAGCTCGGGCAGCCGGTCGCGGCGTTCAGCAATCCCTATTCGCGCAACCTCTACGTCACGCCGGGCCGCACTTATGACGGCAAGACGCAGGATTGGGGCGGGTCCGCGCAGATCGACTATAATCTCGGCGGCGCCAAGCTCACCTCGATCACTGCCTATCGCGAATATTACAACTACCAGGCGTCCGACACCGACTACAGCTATGTCGACATCCTCTACCGCGATCCGGGGCCCAATGCCGGGCGGCGCGGGTTCAAGACCTTCTCGCAGGAACTGCGCCTGCAGGGCGAGGCGTTCGGCGGCAAGCTCGACTGGCTGGTCGGCGGCTATTTCGCGAACGAGGACCTGAACGTCCGCGACAATCTCAAATTCGGTTCGCAATATGGCCGCTTCGCCGCATGCCGCATTCTCGCCAGCGGCGCGCTCGCTCCCTATTACGACGTCACCAAGACCGGCTGCCTGAGCACGGCCGGGCGCGCGGTGGTGCTGCCCAGCGTGTTCGGCGCCGCGGCGCCGGCGATCATCGCCGGCTTCGACCGGCTCGATTCGGTCCACAATGTCGGGGATACGGTCTCGAACTATAATCAGAACAGCAAGAACTTCGCCTTCTTCACCCATAATATCTTCGAGGTGACGGACGGCCTCAAGGTAACGGTCGGGCTGCGCTACACGCATGAGACGAAGACGCTGAACGCGACCTTCGGCAACAACAACACGGCCTGCCCGGCGCAACAGGCGGCGCTCTCGCCCTTCCTGTCGAACGCAGGCCTGGCGGCGGTCGCCGGCGGGCTGATCAACCTGACCTGCCAGGGCAATTCGACCTCCGAGCTGAACGGCGTGTCGATCAACGACAAGCGCAGCGAAAGCCAGCTGACCGGCACGGGCATCCTTTCCTACAAGGTCACGCCGGACCTGCTGATCTATGGCAGCTACTCGCGCGGCTACAAGGCGGGCGGCTTCAACCTGGATCGGTCGGCGCTCAAGGGACCGGTCCCGAGCTTCGCCTCGGTAGGGGGCGCGCAGGCGCTGGTGAAAGCACTTGAGTTCGACCCGGAAATCAACAACGCGTTCGAAGTCGGTCTCAAATTCTCCACCCACGGCTTCAACCTGAACATCGCGGCGTTCCACCAGGCCTTCCGCAACTTCCAGCTGAACACGTTCAACGGCAGCGTCTTCCTGGTGCAGAACGTCAACAGCTGCAAAACCGACCTGGCTGGCGCCGACCGCGATCTCAGCGCGACGACCGGCACCTGCGCGGCGAGCGACGTCAAGGCGGGCGTGATCTCGCAGGGGGTCGAGCTCGAAGCCTCCATGTCGCCGGCGCGCGACCTGCACGTCAGTGCCGGCCTGACCTATGCGGACACCAAATATCGCAACAACCTGATCGGCAACGAGCGCGGCGCGGCGCTCGATCCGGCGCTGCGGCTGCTGCCGGGCGACCATCTGTCGAACGCGCCGGAAATCACGGCGACTTCCTCGGTCGCCTGGACGCCGAAGCTCGGCGGCTCGGGCCTGTCGGCGCTCTTCTACGTCGATGGCCGCCTGACCAGCGACTATAATTCGGGATCCGACCTGTTCCCGCAAAAGGAGCAGGACGGCTATTTCCTGATGAATGCGCGCGTCGGCCTGCGCGGCAAGGACGATCGCTGGGCGATCGAATTCTGGGCGCAGAACGTGACCAACACGCAATATACCCAGGTCGCCTTCAGCTCGCCCTTCCAGGCGGCATCGACCACGCCGGGCGCCACCGCGGGTTTCCCCGCCGCGACCTATCCCGGCGGGACGCAGATCTTCTCGGCCTTCCTCGCCGAGCCGCGGACCTATGGGGTGACGCTGCGCGGCAAGTTCTGACGGCTGGGCGGTCCGGGCCGGCGATGCCGGTCCGGGCAGGCACGGATGCGCTCTGGATCAGACAGGGCGTGACGCGACCGGCGTCACGCCCTATCTCCTGTCGATGCCCAAGCCAAAGCGTACGCCCGGCCTGCCCACCCGCGAGCAGATTCTCGATTTCATCGTCTCGTCCGACGTGCCTGCCGGCAAGCGCGAGATCGCGCGTGCCTTCGGCCTGATCGCGCAGGACAAGATCGGCCTCAAGGCGCTGCTCAAGGACATGGCCGACGAGGGGCTGATCGACAGTGCCCCGGGCCGGGCCTTCCACAAGATGGGCGGCCTGCCCAAGGTAACGGTGCTGCGCATCGTCGATGTCGACGACAGCGGCAATGTGTGGGCCGTGCCCGAGCGCTGGGACGCCGACGCCCCCGCGCCGCGCCTCCGGGTGCGTGAGCGCAAGCGCGGCGCGCTGGGCGTCGGCGATCGGGTGCTGGCGCGTACCGAGGAGGCCGGCCAGGGCTGGATCGCGCATCCGATGAAGCAACTCGCGCGCGGCGAGGAACTCGTCCTCGGCGTGCTCCACGACGAGGGTGGCAAGCTCTGGCTGCAGGGCGTCGAGAAGAAGGAACGCCACCAGTTCCTGGTGTCCGACGCCGGTGGCGCCGGGCCGGGCGATCTGGTGCTGGCGGAAAAGGCCGGGCGCCCGCCGCGCATCACCGTGCGCGTCACCGAGCGGCTCGGCGATCCCTTCGCGCCGCGCAGCTTCTCGCTGATCGCGATCCACAAGCTCGGCATTCCGAACGTCTTCTCGCCCGAAACGCTGGAAGAAGCGGTGCGCGTCGCGAAGACGCCGCTGGGCGCCGCCACGCCCGCCCCGTCCGGGGCGGGGGAGCGCGAGGACTTGCGGCACCTGCCGATCGTCGCGATCGACCCGGCCGATGCGCGAGACCATGACGATGCCGTCTGGGCCGCGCGCGACGACGATCCCGCGAACGATGGCGGCTGGAAGGCGATCGTCGCGATCGCCGATGTCAGCTTCTATGTCCGGCCCGGCTCGGAGCTCGATCGTGAGGCGCGCCGCCGCGGCAACAGCGTGTATTTTCCCGATCGCGTCGTGCCGATGCTGCCCGAGGAATTGTCGGCCGACATGTGCTCGCTGAAGCAGGATGTCGATCGCGGCGCCCTGGTCTGCCATTTGCAGGTGGCGAAGAACGGTACGCTGAAGGGCTGGCACTTCACCCGCGCGATCGTGCGGATCGCGGCGAACATCGCCTATGAGGAGGCGCAGGCCGCCATCGACGGAGAGATCGAGCATCCGCTCACCGAGACGGCGCTGAAGCCGCTCTGGGCGTGCTGGAAGGCCTTGTACAAGGCGCGCGAGAAGCGCGAGCCGCTCGATCTCGACCTGCCCGAGCGCCGCGTCGTGCTCGACGAGAAGGGGCGAATCCTGTCGGTGGCCCCGCGCGAGCGGCTCGATGCGCACAAGCTGATCGAGGATTACATGATTGCGGCGAACGTCGCCGCGGCCAAGGCGCTCGAGGCCAAGAAGGCGCCCGTGATGTACCGCGTGCATGAGCCGCCGAGCCGCGAGAAGCTCGTTGCGCTCAAGGAGTATCTCAAGACGTTCGGCGTGGAATTCGCGCTTGGCCAGGTCGTGCGCCCGGGGACGTTCAACCATATCCTCGACCGGATCGGCGAGGCGGATTTCCGCCCGCAGGTGATGGAGCAGGTCCTGCGCACGCAGACCCAGGCCTACTATGCGCCGATCAACCACGGCCATTTCGGGCTTGCGCTCGGCAGCTATGGCCATTTCACGTCGCCGATCCGGCGCTATGCCGATCTCCTCGTCCACCGCGCGCTGGTCGGCGCCTATCATCTGGGTGTCGGCGGCCTGACCGAGGGCGAGGCCGCATCGATGGAGAAGATCGGCGAAAGCATCTCGATGCTCGAGCGCCGCGCGATGGAAGCCGAGCGTGACACGATCGATCGCTATGTCGCCGCCTTCCTGTCCGAGCGGGTCGGGCAGGTGGTCGATGCGCGGATCACCGGCGTCGCCAATTTCGGCTTCTTCGCGACCGTCGAGGGGATCGGCGGGGATGGGCTGATGCCGGTGCGCGACATCGGCGGCGAATATTTCCGCTATGACGAGGTCGGGCGGCGGCTGGTCGGCGACGACAGCGGGACCGAATATGCGAGCGGCCAGCGGCTGCAACTGCGCCTCGCCGAGGCTAATCCGGTCTCGGGCGCGCTGCGTTTCGAGATGGTCGACGGGAAGGGCGCGCGGCCCGAGCGCGAAAGCCGGCCCGGGCGCGTGATCAAGCGGCGCGGCCGCCCCGCCAATATCCGCCACCAGGGCCGCAAGCGGTGAGCGACCTGCCCGCCGCGATGCGCCGCGTGCGGGGACCAGTGGCGGGACAGTTCCTCGCGCGACACGCACTCTCCCGGGAGGACGCGATCGCCTTCGCCCCGAAGAACCGGATCGAGCGCTGGTGGTTCGATCTCGTCGGCTATCATCGCGGCGCGGAGGCGCTCAGCCGGCGCTGGGTGCCGATCGCGATTGCGGTTTCACCGGCATCGCTGGGAGTGGCACGCTCTTCTATCAGGGCCGAGGCCATGGCATGATCGCCCGGCAGGTTTCGGGAGAATGGCAATGGGCGGAGCATCGGCGGGCGTGGCGGCGGCCATGGCGCGGGCGCGGCGGCGCGTGATCTCGCACTTCATGTCGCGCAACGCAGTGACCCCCGAAAATGCCGTGTCCTTCACGCCTGAGCGGCGGATGGAGCGGAAATTCTTCGATCGCCTGCGCGAAAAGGGCGTGCTCGCGCCGGGCGAGGCCGGGACATATTATCTCGATGCGCCGAAGCTGGATGCGTACCAGCAGAGCCGGCGCAAGCGCATGGGCATCGCCCTGGCCGGCCTCGCGGCGGCGCTCGCGGCCGGCGTGGGGATCGGGCTGCTCGGATAAGCTGATCCTCGCCATCGGCGATGGCGCGGCAGCGAGTCATCCCGCGCGGAAGGTCAGGCCCGCCTTCGCCTCGAGCCGCTTGATCAGCACCTCGCCCATCAGCGCGCCCGGCGTCCAGATGCCGCCCTCTCCGCCGACATCCTGCACCAGGCAGAGCGCGGTTTCAGCAATCATCTTGCTGGTCGATCCATAGCCCGGGTCGCGGTCTCCGGTGACGACTGCATCCACGCGGCCGCCATCGGGCATCTCGCCGATGAACAGCACGTCGTAGAAGCCGCTCTCGCGCTCTTCCTTCGATGGCCCCTCGCCGGGCTTGGGCCCCTTGTCGCTGGCGAGCGGGTTGATCCTGGCGATTGCCTCGGCGGCTGCCTTGCCGAGATCGCCGAGCCCGGCGACCATCATCTCGTCATAGACGAAGTCGGCGCCATAGGTTTCGCCGAGCAGGAAATTGGTGCGGTGCACATTCTTGGTGTTGATCGGCGCCATGATGAAGGGAGCCACCCAGGCCTCGATCGTCTTGTCATATTCGGGCAGCAGGCCCTTGGGCTGGCTCGGGCCGGTGAAGCCGGGGGTGAGCGCGAAGGGATTCACCAGCAGCCCGAGGATGGAGGGATCGCGCGCGGCGGCGGCGAGCGTTGCCTTCAGGCTGGCGGCGGTGCCGCCCGAAAAGCCGCCCTGCATCTTGCGCACCCGGCACTTCACGCGCGGCGCCGGCTTGCCGAACTTCACCTTCGCGGCGTTCTGCAGCGCGAGCACGCCGAGATCGAACGGGATCGAGTCGAACCCGCACGAAAACACGATCCGCGCCCCGCTGCGCCGGGCAGCTTCCTGATGCGCATCGATCATGTGGCGCATCCAGGCGGGCTCGCCGCACAGGTCGACATAGGCGGTGCCGGTGGCGGCGCAGGCGGCGATCAGGTCGCTGCCGTAAAGCTGATAGGGACCGACCGTGGTGAGCATCACGGTCGTGCGCTCGCACAAAGCCTTCAGGCTGGCGGGATCGTCGGAATTGGCGGTGAGCAGGGGAGTGTCGGCGGGAGCGCCGATCTCGTCGCGCACCTCCTGCAGCTTGGAAAGCGAGCGGCCGGCCATCGCCCATTTCGGTCCGTCGGGCCCCGGATAGGCGTTGATCAGATATTCGGCGACGAGGCGTCCGGTAAAGCCGGTCGCGCCATAGACGATGATATCGAAGTCCCGCATCGTGAATCCCCTGCCAACCGCCCGGAATCGTTCCGCGGCCCACCCCTCTCCGGGTGTACCGGGACTGTGCGGCAGGGTGGGTCCCGGAACAACCCCGGGCGGTCGATTTTGATCAGGCGGCTTCGCTGAACTGCAGGCTGGCGAGCCGGGCGTAGAGGCCGTTCTGGCCGATCAGCGCGCCATGCGTTCCGCTCTCGACGATGCGGCCGTCGCTCATCACGATGATCCGTTCCGCGGCCCGGACGGTCGCGAGCCGGTGCGCGATCACCAGCGTGGTGCGATCCTGCATCAGCCGTTCGAGCGCTTCCTGCACGAGCCGCTCGCTTTCGGCGTCGAGCGCACTGGTCGCTTCGTCGAGCAGCAGGATCGGCGAGGCACGCAGCAGGGCGCGGGCGATCGCCACGCGCTGGCGCTGGCCGCCCGACAGGCGCGCGCCGCCTTCGCCCATGAAGGTATCGAGCCCGTCCGGCAGCTTGCGCAGGAACTCGGCGGCATTGGCTGCCTCGGCGGCGGCCCAGAGCTCGTCGTCGCTCGCCTCCCATTTGCCGTAACGAAGATTGTCGCGTGCGGAGGCGCCGAAGATCACCGTCTCCTGCGGCACCATGGCGATCCGCTTGCGGATCTCCGCCGGATCGGCCTTGGGCAGGGGAACGCCGTCGAGCAGCACCTGGCCGGCGGTGGGGTCGTAGAAGCGCTGGATCAGCTGGAACAGTGTCGTCTTGCCCGCGCCCGAGGGACCGACCACGGCCACCGTCTCGCCCGGGGCGATCGCCAAGGAGAAGTCGTTGAGCGCCGCCACCTCCGGCCTGGTCGGGTAGCGGAAGGTGACGTTCTCGAAGGTAATCGCCCCGCGCGACGGCACGGGCAGCGGCACGGGGTTCGCCGGCGCGCTGATCTCGGGCACTTCCTCGAGCAGTTCGGCAAGGCGGCCCGCCGCCCCGGCACCGCGCAACAGATCGCCATAGACCTCGGTCAGGGCGCCGAAGGCACCTGCGACGATTCCGCCGGTCAGCACGAACGCAGCGATCGATCCGCCGCTGATCCGCCCCGCGGCCACGTCGACCGCGCCTTCCCACAACACCATGGTGATCGACCCGAAGATCAGCCCGATCACGATCGCGGTCATCACTGCGCGCAGCCGGATGCGGCGCTTTGCCGCGGTGAAGGTCGCATCGACCACGGCGACGAAGCGGGCCGCCTCGCGCTCTTCCTGGCCGAATGCCTGGACGATCTTCATCGCCCCCAGCGTCTCGGTAGCGATCGAGCCGACGTCCGCCACGCGATCCTGCGAGGTACGCGAATAATTGCGCACGCGCCGCCCCAGCAGCATGATCGGCAGGATGATCACCGGGATGCCGAGCACGAGCATGCCCGCAAGCTTCGGCGAGATCGCGAAGAGATAGATCAGCCCGCCGATGCCGGTGAAGAAGTTGCGGAGCGCCACGGAGACGGTGGTGCCGACCACCTGTTCGATCAGGGCGGTATCGGAAGTCAGGCGCGAGGCGATCTCGGACGGCCGGTTTTCCTCGAAGAAGCGCGGGGCGAGCCGCAGCAGATGGCTTTGCACGCTGGTGCGCACATCGGCGACCACGCGTTCGCCCAGCCAGGAGACGTAATAGAACCGCACCGCGGTCGCGAGCGCGAGAACGACGACGATCATCAGCAGGTAATGGAACGAGGTCGCGACCGATCCATCGGCGCCCGGGCCGAAGCCGCGATCGATCACCCGCTTGAAACCATAGGGAATCGCGATCGTCGCAGCCGATGTGGTAAGCAGGGCGAACCCGGCGATCGCGATCTGGCGTGGGTAGCGCGAGGCATGGTCCCACACCATCTTGAGGTTGCCGAGGCGTCGCTTCGGTTCGGGGGCGGCGGGTGACGCAGGTGCGGGGTCGGCCATGACGCGGCACTAGCAGGCTCCGCAGAGTCCCTCAATGTACGATGAGTCCGCATTGCTTATGTTGCGTCGCACACCTATGCGCTAGGGAACTAAAACAGCTTTTCCGATATTGGGTACGCCATGCTCTACAACGCCTATGAACTGCAGAAGTCGATGCTCGCGGGCGCCAGCGCGATGGCGAACTTCGGTGCGGGCATGCTCCAGAACCCGGCCAATCCCTTCGCCTATTTCGGCGGCGGTTCGATCATCAGTTCTGCGCTGGAGGTCTTCGCGCATGCTGCGGCGCCGCGCGGCAAACCGGCCTTCGGGCTCGATCACACGAAGGTGGACGGCAAGAAGGTCGCGGTCGTCGAGGAAATCGTGCTGCGCAAGCCGTTCGGCCAGCTCAAGCATTTCGTCCGCGAGGGCGTGACGGGCGGCCCCAAGCTGCTGATCGTCGCCCCCATGTCCGGCCACTATGCCACGCTGCTGCGCGGCACGGTCGAGCGGATGCTGCCGGTGGCTGACGTCTACATCACTGACTGGCGCGACGCGAAGCTGGTGCCGCTCAGCGACGGCAGTTTCGATCTGGACGACTATCTCGATTATGTGATCGAGTTCCTCGAGGCGATCGGGCCGGGCGCGCACATGCTGGCGGTCTGCCAGCCTTCGGTGCCCTGCTACGCCGCCGCCTGCGTGATGAGCGCCGACAAGAATCCGTGCCGCCCGAAGACGCTGACCATGATGGGCGGCCCGATCGATACGCGCGAGGCACCCACTGCGGTCAACACGCTGGCGACCGAGCGGCCGCACAGCTGGTTCGAACAGAATGTGATCGCGACGATCCCGGCGACCTATCCGGGCGCCGGCCGCAAGGTCTATCCGGGCTTCCTGCAGCTCACCGGCTTCATGACGATGAACCTCGGCAGCCACATGATGTCGCATTACGAGATGTTCAAACACCTCGTGCAGGGCGACGATGACAGCGCCAACGCGACCAAGGATTTCTACGAGGAATATCGCTCGGTCTGCGACATGACCGCGGAATTCTATCTTCAGACGATCGATGTCGTGTTCCAGTCCCACGCGCTGCCGATGGGGACGATGACGCATCGCGGCCGGCCGGTCGATCCGGCGGCGATCACCGATATCGCGATCCTCGCGATCGAGGGCGAGCGCGACGATATCTCCGGCCTCGGCCAGACCAAGGCGGCGCTCACCCTCGCGACCAAGCTGCCCAAGTCGAAGAAGAAATATCTGATGGCCCAGGGCGCCGGCCATTACGGCATCTTCAACGGCAGCAAGTGGCGCAACCAGATCGCCCCCGCGCTCGAGGAGTGGATGGCGGCGCACGCCTGATTCCGCCGCCGGCCCCGTGGGGCAGGGGCCGATGGCGCGGGCTGCTCGCGTGGCGTGCGCCGCCTCGCAGGAACCGGCGGCATTGCCGTTCGTTGGCCCGGCATCCTTCAGGAGAGAATCGATGCGCAGCAAAATCGCTCTGGCCGCGGCCCTCGCGCTTGTCGGGCTTTCCGTCTCCGGCTGCCGCTACGGCCATCCCGGGCATGACAGCGACCGGCCGGGCCACGGGCATCACGGCGATCATGGCGACCACGGCCACGGCGATCATGGCGACCACCACGATTGATCGCTAGCGGGCGCGCCATCCCTCCGGGTTGGACGCGTCCCGGCCCCGGCGGGTTCCGCGTCGCTCGCACCACCATTTCGCAGGCATCCTCTGGTCACCGGCTCTCCCGGCGTTAAACTCGCGCGGGGAATCGAGAACCGGGGGGATTTCAATGACGAAGATTGTGGGCATCGAAGGCATGAGCGACCGCGAGATCGCGCAGGCGGTCGACGAGGGCGCGCGGTTCGTGGTGTTTCACTACACCATCTCGATTCTCGTGATGACCTTCCGGCGGCCGTCCAGCGTGCATTTCATTCCCGCGGGCAAGAATGCGGTCGTCGCCGGCCTGCCCTACACCCTCCTGTCGCTCGTGGCGGGCTGGTGGGGCATCCCCTGGGGCCCGATCTATACGATCGGCACGCTCGCCACCAACCTGTCGGGCGGCAAGGATGTAACCCACGCGTTCGATCTCGGGCCACAGGAAGTGGCGGAGCAGGCGCCGCCGGTCCGTCCCGTCGTTCAGCAGGCCTGATCGAAGGGCCGTTCAGTGGTGCAGCGCGGCCGCTGCACCCAGCAACTCCAGGCCCGAACGGTTGACGATTGCGACGGGAACTTCGCCGAGTTGCCGGCGAAAGGCGTCCTTCGCCTCCATCCGCTGGCGGAACCGGGCATCGCTCAGCTGGGGCAGCAGGGCGCGGCAGATCGGACCGGTCAGATACACGCCCTCCCAGGCGCCGAAGGTGAGGACGAGGTCGCCGATGAAGGCGCCGAGATAGCCGGCGAACATGCGCGTCACCGCGGTGGCGATCGGGTCGCGTCCCATTGCCCGCGTGACCTCTTCCGGGCTGTGCACCGTCTTGCCGCCGCCGAGCGCGGCATAAGCGGCGACCAGGCCGCCCGCGCTCAACAATGCTTCGGCGCTGGTCGCGCCGCGGGCACGCATATGGGCGGCGAACTTCTCCTCGTCCGGGCCGGCCGGCGAGAAGCTGACATGCCCCGCTTCGCTCGCCACCGGCGATAGCTTGCCATTGGCCGCCGTCACGAGCGCGGCGACGCCAAGGCCAGTCCCGATACTGATCACGACATAATTGCCGCCCGGCTGGACCAGCCGCGTCGATTGCGCGCCGACCGGGGTAAAGGCGCTCTGGTCAAGCGTGGTCAGCGCCAGCGCGGTGGCGGCGCACTCGTTCAGCGCCCGTGGACGCGCGCGGAGCACGGCCTCGACGCCGGACAAGGAAATATACCAGCGGCTGCCGGTCAGGTTGATCAGATCGCCCCGTGCCGCGCCGGCAATGGCCAGCACGCTTGGCAGCACCGCATCGCGCAGGCCGACTTCGGCCAGATAGGCGAGCAACGCGCTCGTGAAGGTGGCGTGGTCGGCCGTGTGATAGCTGTGGAGGTCGCGCGGCGCGATGCCGGCGGCCCCGCCGCTCAGCGCAAATCGCACTGATTGGCGGCCGATATCGGCCACCAGCCCCAGATCATCGCTCGCCATCGACGCCCTCTCCAGCCGCCCTCCTGTCCGGGAGGGTCGATCATGTGAGCGGTACCATAGCAATCAGGCTTTACCTATATGCTAATGGCACGCTCGAAAGAGCAACAAAAGCAAAGCGACACCATTGGCGGCAGTATCGACTACCGCTCCCGCGGGATGGCCGGCGGATCGGCAGTCGACGCCATCGTGACGTTGTCGGTCGTGCCGGGAGGGCGCGGTGCGGCGCCCTCCCGTTCAGGTCACAGGACCTCGAACAGACCTGCGGCGCCCATGCCGCCGCCGATGCACATCGTCACGACGACATGCTTCGCGCCGCGACGCTTGCCCTCGATCAGGGCGTGGCCGGTCGCACGCGCGCCGGTCATGCCATAGGGATGGCCGATCGAGATCGCGCCGCCCGAGACGTTGAGCAGTTCGTTCGGGATGCCGAGCTTGTCGCGGCAATAGAGCACCTGCACCGCGAACGCCTCGTTCAGTTCCCACAGGCCGATATCGTCCATCTTCAGGTTGAAGCGCTCGAGCAGCTTGGGGATCGCGACGACCGGGCCGATGCCCATTTCGTCCGGCTCGGTGCCGCCCACGGCCATGCCGATATAGCGGCCGAGTGGCTGCAAGCCGCGCTTCTCCGCGAGCTTCTCTTCCATCAGCACCGAGGAGGAGGAGCCGTCGGACAGCTGGCTGGCGTTGCCGGCGGTGATCGTCATGCCCGGGCCCATCACCGGCTGGAGTGACTTCAGCCCCTCAAGCGTGGTGTCGGCGCGGTTGCCCTCGTCCTTGGCGAGGGTCACTTCCTTGTAGGTGACCTCCTTGGTCTCCTTGTTGACGATCGCCATCGTCGCGGTGACCGGGATGATCTCGGCGTCGAAATAGCCCGCGGCCTGGGCGGCGGCGGTGCGCTGCTGCGACTGGAGCGCATATTCGTCCATCGCGTCGCGGCTGATGCCGTAGCGCTTGGCGACGACTTCGGCCGTGCCGAGCATCGGCATGTAGATGTCCTTGTGCATCGCGACGAGCTCGGGATCGGGCGCGACGTTCATCTTGGGCGTCTGCACCAGGCTGATGCTCTCGACGCCGCCGCCGATGGTGATGTCCATATTGTCGGTGATGATCTGCTTGGCGGCGATCGAGATCGCCATCAGGCCCGACGAGCACTGCCGGTCGACCGACATGCCCGAGACGCTGACCGGCAGGCCGGCGCGCAGCAGCGACGTGCGCGCGATATTGCCGGCCTGGTGGCCCTGCTGGAGTGCGCAGCCGAACACGACGTCATCGACTTCGGCCGGATCGATCCCGGCGCGCTCGACCGCTGCCCGGATCGAATGGCTCGCCAGCGTAGGCGAAGGCAGGTTGTTGAAGGCGCCGCGATAGGCGCGGCCGATCGGCGTGCGGGCGGTGGAGACGATGACGGCGGAACGCATGCTGGGAGGTCCTTTCTTCCGGGCCCATCCCCGCCAGGGGAGGGGCCTCAGGGGTTTCACACGAAAATCTGGCTGATCCATTCGGCGATCATCGCGGGCTTTTGTTCGCCCTCGATCTCGACGGTGAATTCATTGGTCTGCTGCCACTGGCCGGGGCGCTTCTCGGAGAAGTCGAGCAGCTTGAAGCGGCCGCGCACGCGCTTGCCCGAGCGCACCGGCTGCAGGAAGCGGACTTTGTTGCCGCCATAATTGACACCCATCTTCACGCCCTCGATCTGCGGCGCGTCGGGCACTTTCGACGCGAGCAGCGGCATCAGCGACAGCGTCAGGAAGCCATGGGCGATGGTGCCGCCGAATGGCGTCATCGCGGCCATTTGCGGGTTCACATGGATGAACTGGTGATCGCCGGTCGCGTCCGCGAACTTGTCGATCATCTCCTGAGTCACCTCGACCCAGTCGGAAACGGTTTCGGTGCCGATGCGGCTCGCCATTTCCTGTGCGGTGATTGTCGGCATGATGTCCCTCGATACCGGTTTGGCGCATAGGCGCATGCGCCCTCTAGGCATGCAGCCATGGACCATGCAAGCCTCGCCCGACCG
>CAISGR010000310.1 GCA_903884945.1 uncultured bacterium | reverse complement strand
CTGGTGCATGGCGAGGGCTATCTGTTCGCGGTCGGCGACACCCAGGCGGTGCCCGGCGTCGAGATCGCCGCGGAGGATTATCGCCGCCTCGCGCGCCTCGCCAAGGTCGGTCCGGCACCGACCGTCGAGATCAACAGCGACGTCCGCTTCGACGACAGCGACCGCAACGCCTACAATATCATCGCCGAGATTCCGGGCACTGATCCCAGGGCCGGCTATGTGATGGCCGGCGCGCATCTCGATTCATGGGTCGCGGGCGACGGCGCCGCCGACAATGGCGCGGGCACCGCGATGATCATGGAGGCGGCACGCATCCTTTCCGCCTCGGGCATCCGCCCGAAGCGCACGATCCGCTTCGCGCTCTGGGCCGGCGAGGAGCAGGGCCTGCTCGGCAGCCTGGCCTATGTGGAGGATCATCTCGCCACGCGCGGCAAGCCCGGCGACCCCGCCCAGACCGGCCTGGCGCGCTATATGGGCTGGTCGAACAAATGGCCGATCACGCCCCGGCCCGGCTGGGGCGACCTCGCGGCCTATTTCAACCTCGACAACGGCTCGGGCAAGGTGCGCGGCATCTATGTCGAGAACAACCAGGCAGTGGCACCGATCTTTCGCGAATGGCTCGCGCCCTTCGCGCCGATGGGGGCCGGCAACGTCGTGATCCGCAAGACCGGCGGCACCGACCATGTCTTCATGCAGGCAGTCGGCGTGCCCGGCTTCCAGTTCATCCAGGACCCGCTCGATTATGGTAGCCGGGTCCATCACACCAGCATCGACACGTTCGATCATCTGAAAGGCGACGATATGCGCCAGGCTTCGATCATCCTTGCCTCGTTCCTCGCGAACGCGGCCAATGCGGACAAGGCGCTGCCGCGTCCGCCGCTACCGACCCAGCCGGTCGTCACCGATCCCTTCGCCTACAGCAACGACGACGATTGATGGCCCGCAAAGGACACCGCCCGTCCCAGGCGCCCGCCGGCCGGCCCCGCTTCTGGGGCCGCCACGCAGTGACGGCCGCGCTCGCCAATCCCGAGCGCACCGTGCGCAAGCTGTGGGCGACGCGCGAGGCGCTCGCCTCGCTCGACATCCCGCCGGTGATCCCGATCACCTTTGCCGATGTCGCCGATCTCGCGCGGCTCGTGCCCGGCGACGCGCCGCACCAGGGGCTGGTGGCGGAGGTCGATCCGCTGGAGGATATCTGGCTCGGCGACCTGCTGGAGCAGGGCCGCGACGATCGCCGGCCGCTGGTGGTGCTCGATCAGGTAACCGACCCGCACAATGTCGGCGCGATCCTGCGCTCGGCCGCGGCGTTCGATGCGCTGGGCATCGTCACGCCCGATCGCCATGCCCCGCCCGAATCGGGGACGATCGCGCGCTCGGCCTCCGGTGCGCTCGAGATCGTGCCATGGGTGCGCGTGGTGAACCTCGCCCGGGCGCTGGAGGAGATCGCCGAGGCCGGATTCTGGCGCGTCGGCCTGACGGGCGAGGCGACCCAGACGCTGGCCCAGGCAATGGGCGAAACCCGCGTCGCGCTGGTGCTCGGCGCCGAGGGCGAAGGCATGCGGCAGAACACCGCAGCGCATTGCGACGAGCTTGCACGCCTCCCGATCTCGCCTAAGGTGGAAAGCCTGAACGTGTCCAACGCGGCGGCAATCGCGCTCTACGCGGTAACGACACGGGGCTGAACCCGGGGGTTCCGATGATCGCACGTCTTTCGCGCCTCGCGCTCCTGCTGCTGCTGCCGTTCGCGCTGGCGAGCTGCGTGCTCGCCCCGGGCAAGTTCGTCTCGACGCTGCGGATCGATGCCGACCGGCACTTCACCTTCACCTATGTCGGCGAGGTGATCGCGCTCGATCTCGGCGACGACATGGCGAAGAGCCTCGGCGACACACCCTCGACCGATTCGACCGACCCGACCGGTGCCGACGGCGGCGATGGCACGCCGACGCTGCAACCGATCGTTCTCCAGAAGGACGCGCCCGCCGACGGGGACGATGCGAAGGACGCAGCGAAGAAGAAGGCAGCCGCGGATGCCAAGAATCGCGAGATCGCCGCGGCGCTGTCCAAGGAGGCGGGCTATCGCAAGGTCGCCTATCTCGGCGACGGCAAGTTCAGCATCGACTATGCGATCTCGGGCACGCTCGACCATGCCTTTCTGTGGCCGTACAATGTCGATGCGGAACTGCTTTTCCCGTTCATCGCGATCGAGCTGCGCGCCAACAACACGGTGCGGGTCAAGGCGCCGGCCTTCGCCAATGATACGGGCAAGAGCGGCACGAGCATGCCGGGGATGGACAAGGCATCGAGCCAGCTCGACGGCGTCTTCACGCTCGACACCAATGCCGAGATCGTCAGCCAGAACAACGAGGACGGCGCGGTGACGACCGCCGGCCGCAAGACGATCACGTGGAAGGCCACGCCGCTGACCAAGGACGCGCCGACGGCGGTGCTGCGGCTCGCCCCGGGCAAGTAATGGTTCCCCTCCCGCGCGCGGGAGGGGAAGAGGATCAATCCTCGGCCGCGATGGTGACCTTCATGCCGTCGAGCGCGTCGGTGAGCTCGATCTGGCACGACAGGCGCGAGGTGGCGTCGCGGTCGGCCGAGGAATCGAGGAGATCATTCTCGTCTTCGCTCATCTTCGGCAGTTTGGCCGCAAATTCCGGGTCGACATGGACATGGCAGGTGGCGCAGCTGCAGCACCCACCGCACAGCGCCAGCACCTCGTCGATTCCGGCGTCGCGAATCACCTCCATCACCGAAAGGCCGGCCTCGCCCATGATCTCGCGTTCTTCCCCCTCGCGGGTCACGACGATAAGCTTCGGCATCAAATCCTCCTTACGGGTTCGGCGTCGCCATGCCGCCCTCCGCGCCGCTAATCAAGGGACCTCTATATGGGGCTGAGCACAGAACAGCTGCGCACGGCGCTCGATGCGCTCTGCCAACGCGAACCGGCGTTCGCCGCCGCGATCGAACGCGCCGGCTATCCGCCACCGCGCATCCGTGCCCGCGGCTATGCCACGCTGCTGCGCACGATCGTCGGCCAGCAGGTCAGTACCAAGGCGGCCGAGTCGGTATGGCGCAAGCTCGAAGGGATCGTCGGGAGCCTCGACGAGCCGGCGAACATCGCCCGCGCGACCGACGAGCAGCTGCGCGAGGCCGGCCTGTCGCGACAAAAGGCGAGCTATGCGCGCAGCCTCGCCGACGAGGTGACCAGCGGCCGGCTCGATCTCGCCAACCTGCCGGCCGACGACGAGGAGGCGATCGCCGCGCTGGTCCGGATCAAGGGCATCGGCCGCTGGTCGGCCGAGGTGTACCTGCTGTTCGCCGAAGGGCGGACCGATATCTGGCCGGCCGGCGACCTGGCGGTGCAGATCGAGGTCGGCCGCATCCTCGGCCATGCCGAGCGGCCGAGCGAGAAGCTGACGCGCGACCTGGCAGAGGCGTGGCGGCCGCATCGCGGCGCGGCGGCGATCTTCGCCTGGCACCATTATGGTGCCGACATGAAGGTGATCTGACGACCGGCGACGCAGTCGCCCGGGCGATCAGCCCGGGTTGTACGGCGTCCACTTGATGGTGCGGCAGATGAAGTACCAGCAGCCGCGGACCTTCAGGCTGTTGTCCGGGTTGCGGCTGATATAGGCGCGGTAGGTACGGCCCTCGAGCGGATAATAGATGGTGCCGTGCCACTCCTTGTCGTCCGGCTTGAAGTCGAACAGGATCTGCAGCCCGACCAGCGGCCGCGAGCGCAACGCCGGGTTCCGGTTATGGACGTCCGTGGTGGGATCGTCCTTCGCCTTGGGCAGGATGCGCGTCAGATGGCCGCACATCGCCTGGCCGCACGGCGCGATCGTCACCACGCCCTTGCCGTCCTGCGAGATCCAGTCGCCGGTGATCCGGTCGGCGGCCTGGGCGGTGGCGGGCAACAGCAACGCAAATAGAATGGCGAAAACAAATCGCATAAGAGACGGCTCCCGAGCGGGACCGATATCCCACGCCTCGTCCCCATAGGTGGCGCATATGGTGCCATTGTGGCAGCGGCGTGGAGGATTGCGGCCCCTCGCCCAACGCGTTGTTGACGTATCCGCGGTGCGATCTAGGGATTTCCCATGGCCAAAGCCGACCGTCTTGCCCGACTCGATGAGCGGCGCCTCGAAAGCGAAACGGCCTATCGCGCCGCGCTGATCGCTGCCCTGCGCCGCACGGCCGCCGGCAAATGGGGGCTGTTCGACCACAAGCCCGATCGCGCGAGCCAGGCCGCGGCGGCGCCGATCGTCGAGGCGCTCACCGAACTGGGCGACGAGATCGACGATCTGCGCGAACAGCTTTCGATCGAGCCGTTTCAGCTGCATCAGGAATTCCTCGCCGCGCGCGGGCCGGTAAAGGCCCATGCGGTCGGCGAGCCGAAACAGGCACAGGCGTGGCTCGACCGCCTGGAAGCGACAACAGGGAGCGTCGAATGAGCGGCAAGTGGAAGATCGGAGTCATCGGCGGCTCAGGGCTGTACGCGATCGACGCGCTGGAAAATGCGGAATGGGGGAATGTCACCACCCCCTGGGGCGACCCTTCGGATCATCTGCTGTTCGGATCGATCGGCGATGTCGAGCTCGTCTTCCTGCCGCGCCACGGCCGCGGCCATCGCATCCCGCCGTCCGAGCTCAATTTCCGCGCCAATATCGACGCGCTGAAGCGGAGCGGCTGCACCGATATCCTCGCCCTTTCCTCGATCGGGTCGCTCCGCGAGGAGCTGCCGCCCGGCAAGTTCGTGATCGTCGACCAGTTCATCGACCGTACCGTCGCGCGGGCCTCGAGCTTCTTCGGCCGTGGCATGGTCGCGCATGTCTCGATGGCCGAACCGGTCTGCCCGCGGCTCTCGGCCTTCGCCGCCGAGGCAGTGACGGCGGCCGGCGGCGCAGTCGCCAAGGGGGCGACCTATCTGGCGATGGAGGGCCCGCAATTCTCCAGCCGGGCGGAAAGCCTGCTCTACCGGCAATGGGGCGCCGACGTGATCGGCATGACCGCGATGCCCGAGGCCAAGCTCGCCCGCGAAGCGGAGCTGCCCTATGCCCTGATCGGCATGGTCACCGACTATGATTGCTGGCGTGAGGAAGCCGCGTTCGTCGAGGTGAGCGAGGTGATCAGGCAGATGTCCGTCAATGGCGAGATCGCGCGCAAGGCGATCCAGGCATTCGTCGCCGCGCTGCCGGCCGAGCGCACCCCCTCTCCGCTCGATACGGTGCTCGACCATGCGCTGATCACTGCGCCCGAGGCGCGCGAGGTGGCCATGCTGCGCAAGCTCGACGCGGTCGCCGGACGGGTGCTGCGCTGACGCCGGAGGGACCGTCCGGACCCGTTTTTCGCATAAAATTTTCTCCGCTGTTACGTTGGAAATCCGGCCCGCTTTCCTCCTTCCATATCAATGCGTTGCACCCAGTTCCGCTGTTATCGGATAACAGCGGAATAACAGCGGAAAAAAGACCGTCGAAAAGGGCTGCGATCCGTCCGCCGGCGGGCGGCACGTGCCGTTCGATTCACGGGAGAAAGAGCGCGCCGGACGGCCTCGCAACAGCCCTGCCGATTCCATCCTGCCATGATCGGCGACAATGGTTGAATCGCCGGCGCGCCCGGCATGTGGCGCCCCGCCACCAGCCACGGCCCGCCCGCGCAACCAAAAGGCGCGCCGACGATTGACGCAAGGACGCGCATACGAGAGGGGTTACGCATGTCGCCGCCGCCCGCCACCAGTGCTGCTCCCGGGTTCGACGCCATGAGCGAACCCGCGCCGCACCGCCCTTCCCTGTCGGAGAGCTATCGCACGGTGGCGGTGCCGCTCGGCCGGGGCGGCTTCTGGCGCAAGGTCGGCGCCTTTGCCGGGCCGGGCTACATGGTCGCGGTCGGCTATATGGACCCGGGCAACTGGGCGACCGACCTCGCCGGCGGATCGGCCTTCGGCTACACGCTGCTCTCGGTCATCCTGCTCTCGAACATCATGGCGATGGTGCTCCAATCGCTGTCGGCCCGACTGGGGATCGTCACCGGGCGCGACCTCGCCCAAGCCTGCCGTGCCAATTACGGCCCGGTCGTGAACGTGACGCTGTGGCTGTTGTGCGAACTGGCGATCATCGCCTGCGACCTGGCCGAGGTGCTCGGGACCGCGATCGCGCTGCAGTTGCTGTTCGGCCTGCCCCTCGTCGCGGGCGTCTGCCTCACGGCGTTCGACGTCCTGCTGATCCTGGCGCTGCAGCGCTTCGGTTTCCGCAAGCTGGAAGCGTTCATCGTCACCCTGCTCGTCGTGATCGCCGGCTGCTTCGCCTATGAACTGGCGATCGCGCAGCCCAGCGTGGCGGCGATCCTGGGCGGGCTCGTTCCCTCGACCCAGATCGTCACCAATCCGGCGATGCTCTATATCGCGATCGGCATCCTCGGCGCGACGGTGATGCCGCACAACCTCTACCTGCACAGCTCGATCGTGCAGACACGCCGTTTTGCCCGGGACGAAGCGGGGAAGCGCGACGCCATCACCCACGCGACCATCGACAGCACGGTGGCGCTGACCCTGGCGCTGTTCATCAACGCCTCGATCCTGATCCTCGCGGCCGCGACCTTCCATACCGCCGGCCGCACCGATGTCGCCGAGATCGACCAGGCCTATAAGCTGCTCTCGCCGATGCTCGGCGCCGGCGCGGCGAGCGTGCTGTTCGCCGTGGCGCTGCTGGCCTCGGGCCAGAATTCCACCGTCACCGGCACGCTTGCCGGCCAGATCGTGGCCGAGGGGTTCCTCGACCTCAAGCTGCCCGTCTGGCTGCGGCGGATGGCGACCCGCCTGCTGGCGATCGTGCCGGCGGTGATCGTGGTCGCACTGATGGGCGATGCCGGGGCGACGAAGCTGCTGGTGCTCAGCCAGGTCGTGCTCAGCCTGCAACTGCCCTTCGCGGTGGTGCCGCTGGTCAGCTTCACCAGCGACCGCCGGCAGATGGGGGCGCTGGTCAACCCGCTCTGGTTCAGGATCTTCGCCTGGGCGATCACGGCGACGGTGATCGGGCTGAACGCGACGCTGCTGATCAGCTTCTTCTGACGCCGCCGCGCGCGGGATCAGCCGAGGATCCGCCGCGCCTGTTCGAGATGCAGCAGTTCCACCATGTCGCCATCGACGCGGATCACGCCCTTGCCGGCATTTTCCGGCAGCGCGAAGCCCGCGACGACGCGCCCGGCCCAGGCGATCGCCTCGGCCGTCGGCGCATAGGCGCGGTTGGCGGCGGCGATCTGCGACGGGTGGATCAGCGACTTGCCGTCGAAGCCGTAGCGGGCGCCCTGCGCGCATTCGGCCGCGAGCAGCGCTTCGTCAGCGATCGCGTTGCACACCCCGTCGAGCGCGACGAGGCCGGCGGCATGCGCCGCGGTGACGATCATGGCGAGATGGCCGAGCAGCGGCGCGCGATCGGGCCCGGGCGTGCAGCGCATTTCCTTGGCGAGATCATTGGTGCCCGCGACGAGGCAGGCAAGCCCGGTATCGGGCGCCGCGCCGACGATCTCGGCAAGATGCAGCATGGCGCTGCAGGTCTCGATCATCGCCCATAGCGGCACCGCGCCGGCCAGTGCGTGCGCAGCGCGCAGATCAGCCGCGCGCGAGACCTTGGGCAGCAGCACTGCGGCGAAGCCGGCAGTGGCGACCGCACGGCAATCGTCAGCGCCCCAGGGCGTATCGAACCCGTTGACCCGGACGACCAGGTCGCGCGGGCCGAAGCCCCCTGCGGCAGCGGCGGCGAGCGCCGCATCGCGCGCCGCCTGCTTCAGGTCCGGCGCGACCGAATCCTCGAGATCGAGCACCACCACGTCGCAATCCAGGCCCCTGGTCTTTTCGACGGCCCGGGCATTCGAGGCGGGCATGAACAGCGCACTGCGGCGCGGGCGAACGGTCATCGGGCGGCTCCTGCAACGGTTGCGCCGCTTACAGGGAGTTCCCGCCCCGGATGCAAGCCCCCGGAACGGCCGCCCCGATCGCGGCGCACCCGTTTCGGCCACTCGACGGCGGCGCGCGCGCATGGGAAAGGGGCGCTGATGAACCTTGCTTCCCTTGCCGCGCTCTGGCGCCCCGCGATTGATTTCCTCAGGAGCTTCGCGACCTTTGCCGGGAGCCGCGGCTGGATTGCCGCCGCATTGGTCGGCATTTCGGCAGTCCTCGACGGCGCGGGCGTGGTCCTGCTGATCCCGATCGTCGAGGCCGTGGTCGACCCCGAGGGCGGACGGCTCCACGCGCGGCCCATTCTCGAAGCGATCGGCGTCCACAGTTCGGTCGGGCGGCTCGCGGTGCTGATCGGCGCCTTTGTGAGCGTCTCGTTGCTGCGGGCCTTCCTCTTCTATGCGCGCGACATGCGCCTGGCGCTGCTGCAGGGCGATTTTGCCGAGCACGAGCGCAACCGCATCATGTGGGCGCTCGCCGGCGCGCCGTGGAGCCGGATCGCAGCGCTCAGCCACGCGCGCGTGACCAGCCTGATCAGCGTCGAGGTCAACCGGATCGGGTCCAGCGCGCAGTTCCTGATCCAGGGCGGCGTCTCGATGCTCATGCTGGTCGTGCAGGGCGCGCTGGCCTTTGCGCTCGCCCCGGGGCTGGCGATCACGATCGCGCTGGTCGTGCTGGTCGGCGGCGGCGCCATCATGCTGGTGCAGGGGCAGATCCGCGACATCGGCACTGGCCTGGTCGATGCGAATCACAAGATGATGGGCAGCGCTGCCGGCTTTCTCGGCGGCCTGAAGGCAGCGACGGCGCAGAATGCCCAGCAGGGCTTTGTCGACGAGTTCGCGACGATCCAGCGCGGCGTACGCGGGCGGCAGATCGATTTCATGCAGCGCCAGGCACACAGCCGCCGCCTGTTCTCGATCGGATCGGCATTGATGGGCGCGGTGGTGGTGCTGGCCGGCTATGCCGCCGCGATCCCGCCCGCGATCCTGATCACGCTGGTGCTGATCTTCGCGCGGATGAGCGGGCCGGCGATGCTGATCCAGCAATCAGTGCAGAATTTCTTCTTCGGCCTGCCTGCCTATGAGGCCATCCGCAAGCTGGAGCAGGACCTGAGCGAGCATGCGGCAGAGACACCGGTGCCGGTACCGCCGCCGCCGGGCCCGATCGAACTGCGCGGCGCTTCCTTCCTCCACCCCGGCGGCGGCGGCCTGCGCCCCGCTGACCTGACGATCGAGCCGGGCGCCTTTATCGGCGTCACCGGCCCTTCGGGCGCGGGCAAGACGACGCTGATCGAACTGCTGACGACGCTGCAACACCCCCAGACCGGCACCCTGATCATCGGGGGCGAGCCGCTCGACCCGGCGCGCGAAGCGGGCTGGCGCGAGAGCCTGGCCTATGTTCCGCAGGAAGGCTTCCTGTTCAACGACACCGTCCGCCGCAACCTGACCTGGGGCACCGCCGACGTCACCGAGGCAGCGATCTGGCGCGCCCTGGCGCTGGCCGGCGCCGAGGAGATCGTCCGGCGCCTGCCCCAGGGCCTGGATTCGCCGGTCGGCGAGCGCGGCAGCGCGCTGTCGGGCGGGGAGCGCCAGCGGCTGGCGATCGCCCGGGCGCTGCTGCGCGACCCGCGGCTGCTGGTGCTCGACGAGGCGGCAAACGCGATCGACGCGGCCGGCGAGGCAGCCCTGCTCGAACGGCTCGCCAATCTCGATCCCCGCCCGACGATCATCATGATCTCGCACCGCGCGGAGAGCCTGGTGCGGTGCGACCGGGTGATCACGGTCGAGCTGGGGCAGCTCTCGGCCTGAGCGCGGCTATGCCGCGGCGGGGAAGAGCCCAAGCCCGGCCACGTCCTCGGCCGAGAAGTGCAGGCCGAACATCAGGCTGAGGCGCATGCGATAGACCCGCGGATCGCTGATCTCGGCGCTTGCCTCCTCGTCGCCGGCGCGGCGGCGATAGATGCGGTCGGTCAGGCTCGCCAGCCCGCGCGGCAGCACGATGCTGACGATGCGCAGCTGAGTGAAGCGGCTGGCCGGCGCAGTCGAGGTCCAGAGGTTGCTCACCGCCAGGTCGGCGTCCCAGACCGGCGCCAGCGTGAAGCTGTATTGCGGCTGGAAGCCCTCCCCGGTGCCACGCCCGTCCGTCGTGCCGGGATGGCCGTCACGCGAGAGCATCCAGCCATGCGTCTCGTCGCGCGCGATGCGGAATCGTGCGCCGTCGCTCGACACCGCTTCCTCGCCGTCGATCAGCGGCATGATCGGGCCGTAGCTGCCACCGAAGCCGGCATCGGCGACCCACTCCGTGCCGTCGATCGTCACCAGGCTGAACGTGTGGGTCAACGGCGGCACCGCCGTCGCGCCGAGCCAGACGCGGGCGAGCAGCGGGCGGGCCGCGAAGCCGAGCGCCGCCAGGGCATCGAGGAACAGGCGGTTATGCTCGAAGCAATAGCCGCCGCGATGCCCGGTCACGAGCTTGTCGAACACCGAATCGCTGTCGATCCGGATCCCGCGCCCGAGCGCGATATCGAGATTCTCGAACGGAATGGCGAGCCGGTGCGCGCGTTGCAGGGCAGCCAGGCCCTCGGCATCGGCGGCGGGCCGTTCGCTGAGGGCGAGGCGGGCGAGATAGGCGTCGAGATCGAACATGGCGCCGGCCTATAGCGACGCCCGCGCGCCGCGTCAGCCGCCGCATCGCCGGCGGCGCGCCCCTTTTTTTCCGGCTATTTCCCCGCCTGCTTCCCCGCCGAATAGCCCGTCATGGAATAGGGCCGGTCCTTCTCCGCCGCCGCCCAGGCGGCATTGGGGGTCGCCTGCATCACGAAGCGCAGCTCACCGCCGGCCGCGATCTCGGTGTGACGGATGAACCCGCGTGCGAGCGGCCGGCCGTTGAGGAAGACCTGGCCGACATAGCGGTTGGCGTCCGACAGGCCCTCGGCGCGCACGGTGAAGCGCCTGCCATTGGGCAGGTTCAGCACCGCACGATCGACGAATGGCCGGCCGATCACATATTCGCCCGAACCGGGCGCGACCGGATAGAAGCCGAGCGACGTGAAGACCAGCCAGGCGGACATCTGGCCGAGATCGTCATTGCCCGCCAGCCCGTCCGGCGTCGGCTTGTACTGGCTGTCGACGATCTGCTTCAGCCGCTCCTGCGTCCGCCACGGGGCGCCGGCATAGCTGTAGAGATAGGCGACGTGATGGCTCGGCTCGTTGCCATGGATATATTGGCCGATCAGGCCGGCAATATCCTCGGCATGGCTGTAATCGACCTTCGAATTGTCGAAGTCGAACATCGCATCGAGTTTCCTCACCGTTGCCGCGTCACCGCCCAGCGTGCGGATCAGGCCGCCCTCGTCCTGCGGCGCGAACCAGGAATATTGCCAGGCATTACCCTCGGTATAGTCGCTGCCATAGTTGATCGCGGTGGGATCGAAGGGCTCGCGATAGCTGCCGTCCGCCTTGCGCGCGCGCAGGAACCCGGTTTTCGCGTCGAAGCTGTTGCGCCAGTTGAGCGCGCGCTTCTCGAAGCGGCCGGCGATGTCCGTGCGGCCCATCGCGCGCGCCATCCGCGCGATGGTCCAGTCGTCATAGGCATATTCGACCGTCTTGGAGGCAGCCTCGGGCTCGCGGTCGATCGGCACGAAGCCGAGCTTCATATAGTCGCCGAGCCCGCCATAGGGCGCATAGTCGGCACTCGCGACCATCGCGTCGAGCGCTGCGTTCGCATCGAAGCCCCGGATGCCCTTGAGATAGGCATCCGCGATGACGGGCACGGCGTGATAGCCGATCATCGTCCAGGTCTCGCGGCCGTTGAACTGCCACACCGGCAGGATGCCGAACGGGCTGTGCCGCTCCGATTCGATCAGCGAGTTCACGAAATCGGCATTGCGCCGCGCGGGCTGGATCAGCGTCAGCAGCGGATGCTCGGCGCGGAACGTATCCCAGAGCGAAAAGGTCGAGTGGAAGGTGAAGCCTTGCGCCCGATGGACCTGATCGTCCGGCCCGCGATAGCGGCCATCGGCATCGCCGAACACGCTCGGCGCGAGCAGCGCATGGTAGAGCGCGGTATAGACCGTCCGGCGCATCGCCGGGGCGGCCTCGATCTCGACCGCACCGAGCGCCCTTTCCCAGGCGGCGCGGGTGGTGGCGCGGATCGCGTCGAAATCGCCGGGCTCGCTGGCGAGATTGGCGATCGCCGCATCCTCGTCCACGCTCGACAGCGCGACCTTCAGCTCGAGCGGCGCGGCGAGCACGCCGAAATCGAGCCGCGCGACGAGATCGCGGCCCTGCAGCTGCGCGACGTCCGGCTGGCCGCGGCCGGGGCCCTGGAAGCCCTTGTACGGCACGTCCGCCTCGCGGTCGACAAAGGCATGGCCGGTGAGCGGCGCCGAGGCGCGCATCGCGAAATAGAGCTTGCGCGCCGGGGCCCAGCCGCGCGTCTCGCGCGCGCCGGTGATGGTGCCGTCGGCACGGAGACGGATCGACGACCAGAGGATCTTGCCGGGATAATTATAGATGCTCGAGGCGAGATCGAGGACGAGATGCGCCGGCTTGCCGGCCGGGAAGCCGTAGCGGTGGACACCGACCCGGATGCCGGCGGTAAGCTCGGCGCGGACCTGCGGATCGGCCAGCGTGACCGCATAATAGCCGGGCGTCGCCACTTCGCTGTCGTGCGAGAAGCGCGAGCGATAGCCGGTGCCGGGCTTTGCCGAATCGCCCGGATCGAGCGACACGGTGTCGCCCACGGCCGGCATCACGAGGAAATCGCCGAGATCGGAATGGCCCGCGCCCGAGAAATGCGTGTGCGAGAAGCCGAGGATCGAGGAATCCTCGTGGCGATAGCCGGCCGCCCATTTGTAGCTCTGCCGGAACGGCCTGATCTCCGTATCCGGGCTCAGCTGGACCATGCCGAAGGGCGCGGTCGCACCGGGGAAGGTATGCCCCTCCCCGCCCGTGCCGATCAGGGGATCGACCGCGGCGATGGGCGCGATGGCCGGCGCGGCGGCCGGCGGGACCGACCGGGCGGCGGCAAGGGTGCCCGCGGTGCCGAGGCACAGGGCGGCGATGGTCCGGAGGCTGCTCATGCCGTCTTACACCACAGGATGCCGAATCGGTGAAGCGGGGATCGAGCCACGCAGCACCCGGCGCCACGCCTAACGTTGTCAAAAAAATGCGGAACAGCGTGAGTCGGTAGGCGGCCAGCGCCTTCTTTCGCAACCGTACCGGTGGGCTGGGCTACCAAAGCGGCATCGTGCATGCTAGCGAGCGGCCCATGGAATTGGGGCGGCGCGCAACCATTATCGATGTGGCTCGCGAGGCGGACGTCTCGATCAAGACGGTTTCGCGCGTCTTCAACGATGCGCCGAACGTCACCCAGAAGACGCGCGACAAGGTGATGAAGGTCGCGACCGCGCTGCATTATCATCCCAATGTCGTGGCGCAGGGGCTGGTCGGGCGGCGCTCCTACCTGCTGGGCCTGTTCTACGAGAATCCGAGCCCCAATTATGTGGTCGAGCTGCAGCAGGGCGCGCTCAAGCGGCTGCACGGCGAGAAATACCGGCTCGTCGTGCTGCCGGTCGAGCAGGTCTCCGCCATCGCGGACAACATCCTGTCGCTGGTTCGTTCGGCCGCGCTCGACGGCGTGGTGCTGACCCCGCCGGCCTCCGACCATCCGGTGATCCTCGAAAAGCTGACCGCGGCGCATTTCCCCTTCGTCCGGATCGCGCCGACGCGCGCGCCGGAACTCGGTCCGCACACCATCACCGACGATGTCGGCGCGGCGCGGATGATGACCGAATATCTCCTCTCGCTCGGCCATCGCCGGATCGCGATGATCAAGGGCGACCCGACCCACCCGTCGAGCGAGGCGCGGCTGCTCGGCTATTCGAGCGCGCTGGCCGCGGCGGGCGTGCCGATGCGGCTCGACGATATCGAGCAAGGCATGTTCACCTTCGATTCGGGCCTGGAAGCAGCGAAGCGGCTGCTTGCGCGCGCCGACCGGCCGACGGCGATCTTCGCGCAGAATGACGACATGGCCGCCGGCGCGATCATGGCCGCGCACGACATGGGCATCGAGGTGCCCGCCCAGCTTTCGATCGCCGGCTTCGACGACAGCGCGATCGCGCGGATCGTGTGGCCGCGCCTGACCACGATCCACCAGCCGGTGTTCGACATGGCGCGCGACGCGACCGCGCTGCTCGTCGCCATGCTCGAGAAGAAGCCGCACGAGGGCGTGATCCAGCATCCCGTCACGCTGGTGACCCGCCAGTCGACCGGCCCCGCCCCCGCCGCCTAGGCTCGCCTGCCCGAAAAGGGCCCGCGGATAAAAATTGATAACGTAGGTCATTTTATGATCTAAGGGCCTTTCGGGACCCGAATGATCGGGCGTGAGACCGACCGGGCGGGAGAGTTGAGGATGTTCGAGGCACGCACCCTGGGGCTTGCGCTGCGCGCCGCGAGCCTGCTGACCATCGCCGCCGCCACCGCATCCGCCGCCCGGACCACGCCGCCGGCGCCCGCGCCCTGGCCGCATGTCGGATCGCCGCTGAAGCCGGATCCGGCGATCGAGGCGCGGATCGACGCCCTGCTCGCGCGGATGTCCGACGAGGACAAGGTGGCGCAGATCGTCCAGCCCGATATCGGCAGCGTCTCGCTCGATGAAATTCGCCAATACCGGTTCGGATCGATCCTGACGGGCGGCAATTCCGGGCCGAACGGCGACGACCGGGCGCCCGCCGCCGCCTGGCTCGCCTATGCCGATGCCGCCTGGGACGCGGTGACGAAGCGCGACGACGGCCGCCCGGTGATCCCGCCGATCTGGGGCATCGACGCCGTCCACGGCCATGCCAACATCATCGGCGCGACGATCTTCCCGCAGAATGTCGGGCTCGGCGCGATGCGCGACCCGGACCTGATCCGGAAGATCGGCGCCGTCACCGCGAAGGAGATGGCGGTGACGGGGATCGACTGGGATTTCTCGCCGACCCTGGCGGTCGTCCGCGACGATCGCTGGGGCCGCAGCTATGAGGGCTTTTCGGAGGATCCCGCGGTGGTGCGTGCCTATGCCGGCGCGATGGTCGAGGGACTGCAGGGCAGGCCGGGCACGCGGGAGTTCCTGCGCGACGGCAAGGTGATCGCCACCGCCAAGCATTTCGTGGGCGACGGCGGCACGGCGAACGGCGTCGACCAGGGCGACAATCCGGGCAGCCCCGAACAGATCCGCGACATCCATGGGGCGGGCTATCCGCCCGCGATCGCCGCCGGGGTGCAGGCGGTGATGGCGAGCTTCTCCAGCGTGCGCGGGCAGAAGCTGAGCGCCGACCGCGACCTGCTGACCGGCGCGCTGCGCGACCAGATGGGGTTCGACGGGCTCACCGTCGGCGACTGGAACGCGCATGGCCAGGTGCCGGGCTGCTCCAACACCTCCTGCGCCGCGGCGATCAATGCCGGCATGGACATGGTGATGGCGCCGGACAGCTGGAAAGGCTTCTACGCCAGCACGCTCGCCCAGGTCCGCTCGGGCGAGATCGCGAAGGCGCGGCTCGACGAGGCGGTCCGCCGCATCCTGCGGGTGAAGCTGCGCGCCGGCATGTTCGAAAAGGGCAAGCCCTCGAGCCGGCCCTTCGCCGGCCGGTTCGACCTGCTCGGATCGCCCGAGCACCGTGCGGTCGCGCGCCAGGCAGTGCGCGAGTCGCTGGTGCTGCTCAAGAACCAGGGGCATGTGCTGCCGCTGTCGCCCCGGCTCAACCTGCTCGTCGCGGGTGACGGGGCGGACAATATCCCGAAACAGTCGGGCGGCTGGACGATCAGCTGGCAGGGCACCGGGACCACCAACGCCGATTTCCCGCATGCGCAATCCATCTATGCCGGCATCGCCGAGGCGACCCGGGCAGCCGGGGGCAGCGCGACGCTGAGCGTCGACGGGAGCTTCACGGCGAAGCCCGACGCGGCGATCCTGGTGTTCGGCGAGGATCCCTATGCCGAGTTCGCCGGCGACCGGCCGACGCTCGAATACAAGCCGGGCGACAGCCGCGACCTCGACCTGCTGAAGAAGTTCAGGGCGCAGGGCATCCCGGTGGTCGCGGTGTTCCTGTCGGGCCGGCCGCTCTGGGTGAATCCGGAGATAAACGCGGCCGATGCGTTCGTCGCCGCGTTCCTGCCCGGCGGCGAGGGCGGCGGGATCGCCGACGTGCTGCTGGCGGACAAGGCCGGCAAGCCGCGCCATGATTTCCGCGGCAAGCTCGCCTATTCCTGGCCGAAGCGGATCGACCAGAGCCCGCTGAACATCGGCGACGCCCAGTACGACCCGCTCTTCGCCTTCGGCTATGGGCTGACCTATGCCGACAAGGGCGATCTCGCCCCGCTGTCCGAGGAGCATCCCGTTACCGCGACGCGCGAGGACGGCATGGTGTTCGCGCGCGGCACGCTGCCCGCGGGCTGGCGTTTCGACCTGGCCGAGCCCGGCGGCGTCGGCGAGCCGGTAAGCGGCAATGCCGGCGCGACCGGGGGCGGGCAGCTGCGCATCGCCGGGATCGACCGCCGCGCGCAGGAGGATGCGCGCGCCGTCAGCTGGGGGCCGGCGGGCGGGACGATGCGGATCGTCGCCGACAAGCCGATCGACATGGGGCGCGAGACCAATGCGCAGTACAGCCTGATCGTCGACTACCGCGTGGATGCGGCGCCCGCCGGCGCCGTGACGCTGGCGATGCAGTGCGGCGAGGGCTGCCGGGGGAGCGTGCCGCTCGGCGCGGTGCTGCGCGCGGCGCCCCCCGGGCAATGGACCAGGCTGACGCTGCCGCTCAACTGCTTCGCCGCGACCGGGCTCGACCCGAAGCGGGTGACCGCGCCGTTCGTGCTGGCCAGTATGGGGGCGCTGCGCCTGTCGCTCTCCGACGTGCATTATGCCAGCGCCGGCGGCGCGGCCGCATGCCCGAAATGATCGTGACCGCTTTCGAAAAAGGGATGGACTGAATGAACGGCCAGACAAAGAGCGGCGCCGCCGCGGCCTTCGCAGTGGTGACCTGCCTGTTCTTCGCCTGGGGGTTCATCACCTCCAACACCGATCCGCTGATCGCGGCGATGCGCGGCATCTACACGCTGAACGTGGCGGAGGGGATGCTGACCCAGTTCGCCTTCTTCCTCGCCTATTTCGTCATCTCGCTGCCCGCCGCCGCGCTGCTCGCGCGGCTCGGGCACAGCCGCACGATCATCACGGCGCTGCTGGTGATGGTCGGCGCGTGCGGGCTGATGCTGCTCGCCTCGCGCGTGCAGGCCTATGAGATGGTGCTGGTCGCGCTGTTCGTGATGGCGAGCGGGATCACCATCCTGCAGGTCGCCGCGAACCCGCTCGCCGCCTCGCTCGGCTCGCCCGAGCGCAGCCATTTCCGGCTGACCTTCGCCCAGGCGTTCAACTCGCTCGGCGTGGTGCTCGGCGTGCAGATCGGCTCGAAGCTGATGCTGCGCAACGACGTGTTCGGCGCGGGCGGGCATATCCTGCCCGACGTGTCGCGCGCGACGGCGCTGGGCGCGATCGACCATGCCTTTGTGCTGATCGCGGTCGCCGTGCTGGCGCTCGCCGTGCTGATCTTCACCTTCCGCAAGCGGATCAACGCCTCGGCCGCCGATATCACGATCGAGGGCGCATCGGGCCTTGCCGCGCTGAGCTCGGGCTGGGCGGTATCCGGCGCGGTCGCGATCTTCCTCTATGTCGGCGCCGAGGTGACGATCGCCTCGATCATGATCAACTTCCTCAACCATGCCGAGGTGCTCGGCCTGCCGCTGCAGACCGCGGGGCTCTACCTTGCCTGGGTCTATTGGTTCGGGGCGATGATCGGCCGCTTCATCGGCAGCGCGCTGCTGCCCTGGGTGCGGGCGAGCTATCTGCTCACCGCCGCCGCGATCGCCGCGGCATGCCTGAGCGCCGCCGCCTTCCTGCTGCACGGCCCGGCCGCCGCCTATGCCGCGCTCGGCGTCGGCTTCTTCAACTCGATCATGTTCCCGACGATCTTCAGCATCACCATGGAGCGCTCCAAGGCGTCGTCCGCCGCCGTCTCGGGCCTGCTCTGCATGGCGATCGTCGGCGGCGCGGTGCTGCCCTGGCTCTCCGGGCAGATCGCCGACCGGGCGAGCATCGGCATGGCCTTCATCCTGCCGGCGATCGCCTATGTCGGGATCGTGCTGTTCGCAGCGCTCGGCCCGCGCTCGCGGCTGTCGGGCGAGGATGGGGGCGCGGCCGCACCGACGCTGCACTGAGGTTTGAGCGCCAGAAACGGATGGCACTGCGCCCATCGGTTGTGACAGGATCGCGCGATGGACGCCGACGATGTGATCGAGCCCGGCACGGGCTATGCGGCGATGGCGGCAGCGGCGCGGCGCGCGATCGCCTATCGCCGCCGCGTCGCCGAAGCCGCGCGCACGCCGGTCGCGAGCTATGCCAAGATGCTCGACGCCTTCACCGCGCCCGTGCCGGCGCAGGGCGGCGATCCCAGGGCGATCATCGAGGAACTGGCGACGCTGGCCGAGCCGGGCATCCGCGCCTCGACCGGCTCGCGCTTCTTCGGCTGGGTGATCGGCCATTCGCACCCGACCGGCGTCGCGGCCGACTGGCTGACCGCCGCCTGAGGGCAGAATGCCGCCAACCTCCACGCCGCCCCCGCCGCCGCGGCGATCGAGGCGGTCGCGGCGGGGTGGCTGCTCGAACTGCTCGGCCTGCCCGCGACCGCCTCGGTCGGCTTCGTCACCGGGGCGACCGTCGCCAACCTGGTCTGCCTCGCCGCCGCGCGCAGCGCCGTGCTGCAACGGGCCGGCTGGGACGTGGAGGCCGACGGGCTGTTCGGCGCGCCGCCGATCACCGTGCTGATCGGCGCCGATGCGCATGCGACGGTCTATTCGGGCATTAAATATCTCGGCCTCGGCGCGCAGCGCGTGCGGACGATCGCCTGCGACGCCAGCGGGCGGATACTGGCAAGCGACTTCGCGCGGGCCATCGCCGCCGCGTCCGGCCCGGTCATCGCGATCGCGCAGGCCGGGCAGATCAACACCGGGGCATGCGATCCGTTCGACGCGATCGCGCCGATCGCCGCCGCTGCCGGCGCCTGGCTGCATGTCGACGGCGCGTTCGGGCTGTGGGCGCAGGCGAGCCCGGCCCAGGCGGCGCTGACGCGCGGCGTGGAACGGGCCGACAGCTGGGCGACCGACGGGCATAAATGGCTGCAGACGCCCTATGATTGCGGCTTCGCGATCGTACGCGATGCCGAGGCGCATCGCCGCGCGATGGCGATCACCGCAAGCTATCTGCCGCAGCCCGAGGGCGCCGAGCGCGACCCTTCCGCCTATGTGCCCGAACTGTCGCGCCGCGCGCGGGGCTTCGCGACCTGGGCGATGATCCGCCAGCTCGGCCGGGAGGGGATCGCCGCGATGGTCGCGGGCCACTGCGCGATCGCGCAGCACATGGCCGCGCGGCTGGCGACGGTGCCGGGCATCGCGCTGGTCTGCCCGGTCGCGCTCAACCAGTTCATGGTGCGCTTCGGCGCGGGGGGCGAGGCCGGCGACGCGCTGACGCTCGCGACCGTCCGCCAGGTGCAGGAGGACGCGATCGCGTTCGTCGGGGCCGCGCAGTGGCGCGGGCGCTGGGTGATGCGCGTCTCGGTGACCTCGATCGCGACGACCCCGGCAGATGCGGACGTGACGGTGGACGCAGTGATCAGCGCCTGGGAGCGCGTTGCCCGATCGCAATGATCCGGGGCCAGGCGGGCGGCGATCGGCATGGGGCGGCATGACGCGGCGTAGCGCCGCGGCGGCCGGGGTCGAATCGGGCGGGGGCTGGTGAAGATGTCATGCGGGTTACTGACATTTTGCGCGGGAGAGGAGTTGGGCTGACGATCGATAATAATATATTTTAATCAATACCTTATTGAAGAGCGGCGCGAAGTGCATTGCCGCTTTCCTTCGCGCGGGCGGAGAGGATCGCCCCACATCCCCGGCGGATATTTTCGCGCGACATGACCTGCGGCCTCCTGCGGGGTGCGGCCTGGCCGGGCCGCCTCGACCGAGTCAGCGTACGACGCCGCCGGTTAGCGTCGCACTGAGGCGCCAGCATAAGGGTCGTCGCCAGCGCGAGGTGCTGGACGGGGCAGGCTTTCGAACTGCGGCGCCGCCGCCGGAGCCGGGCGCTCCACGATCCCAGCCCCGAACCCGGCCTCAGCGGCCGCGCGGATGCCCGCAGCGATACCAGTGGCCCCGAACAGCAGGAAACAGCCTCCGACCACGGTCACGCCGCGGCGGATGTCGACGCGGCCGGTGAGCATCATGATGCCGAGCGAAGCGACGGCTATCACCGCGATCGCGGTGGCAGCGGTGCCAAGCAGGGTAGCCTGAAGCCATTGGACCGCGGACGCCAGCGGGGTTGCACCGGGCGGATCGGCGAGCGATCCCGACATTCCCGCAAGGGTGATCATGGGCAATTATCTGGCTCAGCCCAGGCCGGCGTGCGCAGCGGGTGCAGGAAGGTCCGCCTGCCGGCGATGGGGCAATTCAGGCATCGGGCATCTGGCACGGATCACCTCAACGCCCTGATCGTGATACTTTAACCAATCGGACCGAAAATAGCAAATTTTGCTACTACGCAAGCCTTATCAAATAATTTATTGCACGCGTTGACCGATTATTAAGCAAACCGCCGATTGATATAACTGAAAAACCTAAGAATCCTAATTAATATTTAGCACCACCGCCTAAGAACTCGAGAACTTCTTATAAAGAATAACCCCTAAAATCATTATTACCAACGCAATTACTGCAACAATCCATTTATTATTTAATGATGCTGAAATCAACAGCATAGCCGCTCCAAATCCGGACATAACTCGTCCGATATTTTTCATAAAATTATTTATTGATGGGCTCATAAGGACTATCCGCCATTAACGGGTCTTTTCCATTAACCTTGACCACGAATGTACCTGAGCTAGCAACCACCGTTTTTGTTCCGGGAAAAATAAGATTTGCAACGAATGCAACGCCAGCCTCAAAAAATCCGAAAGCCTCATTGTGCCTCTTAACGTTGTCAGCCCTCACAGCCAACATCAGAGGTGTATCATTAAAAGAATAATACGCCTTCATAGACCGCTGAAAACAATCATACGATTTACAGGCATGCATCCGCGCCCCTAATTCTCTCAGATATTGATTACCTGCCGCCTTTTCGGCTTCAGTTGCGGGTCGCCGTCTAACGTGATCCGGCCCCATTCTTTCCGCCTCTTGCCCAGATGCTATTAAGGTGTCGCGTTTGCTGCTCGGCGTGGCGCTGGCTAGTTTTTTCGACGCATTCGGATTGTTTCCAATTGGGAAGCCTTCGGCGACTTTACTGCCTCTTGACCCTCCCTGCAATCTTGAGCCGGTGTCGCATTCGCCGGCCAGTCCACTCGGATCGCGCCCGTCAACCGGATCATTACCAACATAGGCATATAAGTTGATCTGATCGTCATAGCCGATCGGATCCGTTTGCAGGAAACGCCCCAGCGTCGGCGAATAAATGCGGGCCTTGTAATAGTACATCCCGAGTTCGGCGAGCCACGCCTGGCCGGTGTACTGGAACCGCCCGATATTGCCCGCGCCCGGAATACCATATTCGTCATAGGTGTTGATCGCCGGTGCGCCACCCGAACCATTGGTGGCGGCGACGATCGAACCCTGCAGATCGGCATGAAGCCAGTGCGTCTCCCCGTTGCCGTACCAGACGAGCGGATCATCTGCCTTCGCATCGCTGCCGTGAACATACCGCGCCGTCATGGCTCCCCCACCATCATATTCGGCGATCAGCGCATCGCCATCGTAGAGGAAGCGGGAGCTGGCCGCGCCCTGTGCCACCTGCCACAGCCGCCCCATCGGATCATAAGTCAGCGAGGTGCCGTTCGACGCGGAGATCAACCGGTTCTCGGCATCATAGGCGAAGCTGACCGTGCCGTCCGAGACCAGATTGCCGTTGGCGTCATATGTAAAGCTGGCGGGACCGGCGCTGGTATATTGATTGAGTCCGTTCGCGGCATAAGTCCGGTTGACCATGAGCGCGTCGCGCCACGCATAGGCATCATTGTCCCGCGCCTGGCCAACGATCTGCGACGCGGGATTATAGGCGATCGACCCGATGGTGACGTTGCCGATGCCGCCGACGAAACTGTCCGAAAGGCTGGCCAGCCGCCCGATCGCGTCATAGCCATAGGCTGTCCCGCTGCCCATGCCCTCGGTCCGGCCGGAGAGCAGACCCTGTGGGTTGTAGGTGAACTGATCAAGCGCAACCGAAGTGTCCACACCCTCGTAAAGACCCGTGAGCCGATTGAGCGCATCATAGGCATAGGTAAACGCCTGCCCGTCCGGATGCGTGAGCCGCGTGCGGTTGCCGGCCTCGTCATAGTCCGAGCTCAGCGTCCCGGAGAAGCCTCCCATGCTGATCGTACTCGAACGCAGGGCCCCGAACACGTCATAGGTGCTGACCAATCCGTCCGCGCCGCCCGTGGCGTCAAATTTCGCGGTGAGTTGCCGGCCCATGATGTCGTATGTGTAATATACGTCGCGCGTTGCCGAAGCCGGCGCGCAAGCGCCCACCTGGATCGGCGCGCAACCGTCCGGCACGACCTTCGATATTACGCGGTTTAGCCCGTCATAGGCGAAAGTGAGCGTCCGGCCGTCACGGCGACGCAGTGATGTGCGATTTCCGGCGGCATCATAGCCATATTGCTCATAGTCGCTGGTGCTGACGGTGCCGATGGCAGTCTTGTGCGGGAAATACCACTGGGTCTGGCGGTCATGACCATCATAGACGAACTGCGCCTTGTTGCCGTTGGCATCCGTAAGGAACTGGCGCTTGCCGTTCTGCGTGTAGCTGTAGGTCGCCTGGTTCCGCGCGAAGGGTGTGCCATAAGCCTGTTGCAGTTGCAGGAGCTGGCCAGCGGCATCGTACACGTTCCGGGTGATCCGGTCCGCGCCTTGCGTTCCAGTGGTGCCCAGGGTGCAGGCGCCGGCACTGCTCGCCGCGGGCAAGCCGGTCAGGTTCATCCGCGTCGCCGTACAGTCGAGCAGTCCGCGATCGAGATAGGATTGGTCGGCGACGCGCAACGTGACGCCACCCGCCGATGTCGCCTGCCGAATGGCATTGCGGCGGCTGTCATACGTCATGTCAGTCCGCTCGATTACCGTCAGCGTCGTGCTGGTGGCATCGGGTAGTGTACCGGTTTCGACGCTGGTAACCTTGTCGTCGGAATCGCGATAGGTGAAGCGCTTCGCCATGCGGAGCCCGTTGGTCGCCAGCGCCCCGATCTCCCAGGTCTTCCGGCCGAGGACATCGTACCGATAATATTGAGTGTCGTCCCAGCCGGGGCGCGGGCCGTCGATCGACAAAAGCCGGCCGGCACTGTCATAGCTGTACCGCACCTCCCGGACGTCGCCGGTCGCGGTATCGACCTGCCGTTCGACAGTCGGCAGGTTGGTGCTTTCCCAATATTCATACTCGGTCCTGATTTCTGCGCTGGTGCCGCAGGTCGTGGTGACACCACAGATCCTGACCGTCTTCTTGCGCGAGATGACGCCGGACCCGCTATCGTAGGACTCGTATTCAATGAAGGTCTTGCGGCGGACGCCATTGGCGTCGGCTGGCTCGGTCTGCTCGATGAGCTGGCCGCGAACGTTATAGGCATAGTCAGTCTGGCGGCCGAGCGCATCGCGATACCAGGTGGGGCGATAGCAAAGAACCGTGCTGAGGCAGTCCAAGATGCCACCGGCAGTATAGTAGCTGGCCAGGTCGACATAGGCCTGCTCAACGATATTGGCGAGGCCCGAGCCCGGCTTCGCGGTAAGCGTCCTGGTTATGATGCTCCCCGCATCGTCCCAGCCGATAGAGGTGGTATTGCCTTCGGGCAGGGTGATCTTCGTGACGCGGGCGTTGTCGTCATATTCGTAATTAGTGGCCCGGCCAATTTCGTCGGTTACCCGCGTGATCTCGTTCCGGGCGCCGGTAGCAGCCGTGCCCGCGCTGTTGATCTGGTAGGATTTCTGATAGCCGTTCGGCCCAATGACGGTCACGCCACTGTAAAGATATCCGTCAATGCCCGAATAATATTGCGGGTTCGCGTAGGAATAGCTCCACTGAACCCCGTCCGCGTTCACCGAGCCTATCATGGGAGCGCCGGTAGGAAGGTTGGCGACAGCGGCGACGGTTATCGCGGGGGAGGTCTCGGCCGGCAAAGTTCGGGAGAAGCTTGCGGTTTCGATATCAAGGCTTAGCGTCCCCAGATCATATCCCTGATAGACCCGTCCCGCGAGATCAGTCACAGTGCCGTTGCCTGAATAGGTCAGCCTCGCCAGCGGGGTCGAGGGCGCATTGGCATTGTAGATCGCGACCTCGCTGGCCGTGCCCCAACCGGTCTGGGTCAGGTCATTCCCCTGATAGGCAATGGTAATGAAATAGCCGCGATTGCTCGCAATCCGGATCGGACGATACCAGGTCCGGCTATAGGGATCGGTTGGCAGCGTCGCGGTGCCATAGGTATAGCTGATGACTTCGCCGTCGGGATAATCGACCCGGGAAGCGTAGAACAGCCGCTTCCTCTGCTGATTGGTATCGCTAGGCACCGGATTCTGATAGAGATGGACCAGATTGATCGTATAGACCTCGCCCGAGCCTGCACGGCGAAAGGTGGTTCCGCTATAGTTGAGCATCGATCCAGAACGGGTGACGCTCGAGCATCCCTTGCCGTCTATGTCCCAGGAGCAGCGGAACGCTTCCGATGTTCCGTCCGCGGTGTGGACTGTCCAAACGGCGCTTCGGTCGCCCGAATCCCAATTGCCCAACACCTCGCCGGTCGAATAGGGCGCGGCATTCTGCACCCGGTCGAACTTGAGGCGCGGTGCGGCGGGAACCGACAGCGTCAGTGCATCGGGAGCCATTTTGCCCGTGACGATATTGACACCGTTGCGGTCGGGCTCGACCTGCAGCGGCGAAATCGACTTGGGCAAATCCTGCGCCTGGGCAGACCTTGCGGCCAGGCCCAAGATCAGGACTCCCGCAAGGGCAGCCCGGCAAATTGTTCGGCCAGCGCCTGCCAGAATGCCTGCGGCCCGTTGTTCGATCCACATGCAACTGCTCCGCAGCAATTTACCCGACGGGCGTTGGAAGAGGTCGCACATCATATGCAGACATGCCCCGACTGGACGGTGAAGGTAATGAGGCCGGTCGCCTGCCCGCCGACGGAGTTCGCCACGACATATTGAACACTTTTCGTACCGGAGGCGGTTACCTCGAATACAACCGTATTTCCGGAAATCGTTCTCGTGTAGCCGGCCCCTGCCGCGACTGACACGAGCGTCAGCGGATAATGTCCTCCGGGGTCCGTATCATTTGCCAACGGCGTGACGGTGAAGGAGTCGCACCTCGCAAAAGTGCCCATATTATCCGTGTTGGCGACCGGCCCGGTACTCGGCGGGATGTCGTCATTCTTGATCGTGCCGCTGACCTGCCCGGTGATGATCGGCGCACCGTAACTTGGGGACGAAATCGTGAAGATGATCGTCTCGTCTGGCTCGAGATCGCTATCTTGGGTCGTCTGAACGAGGACCGATTTCACGGTGTCGGGAGCATTAAACGTCAGGGTTCCGGAAGCTGGGGTGAAATCCGTACCGGAAGTTGCGGTGCCGCTGGACGTCGTATAATTGATCGTCATGGGCAGTTTATAGGGATCGATCGTCAGGCTGACATAGAATTCAAGCGCCGACCCTTCATCCCGCGGTGTCGGCGTTGACACAGAGAAAGATGGCGGCGGATCATCATTGATGATCGAGACGATCGCTGGTGACGCGCCGATTGTCGCTGCTACCGGAGCCGACAGCCCGAACGTGAAAGTCTTTGTTACATCGAAAAACACATTTTGCGTCGTGTAGACCTGAACTGTCTTCGAAGTTTCACCCGGAAGAAATGTCAGGCTTCCGCTGGCGCTCTGATAAAGGCTCTGGGTCGCGGTGCCATCGGCCGTCGCGTAGGAGACCGTCGCATTGACGCCGGTCGCACCCGATTTCACGATGGTCAGGGTCGCCGGGCCGCCTTCAGTGACCGACACGCCGGACACCGAGAAAACCGGCATCGGATCATTGTCGTTGATCGTTCCGGTCCCCGTGGCAGTGGAGATGGTCGCACCGCCCGAGGCGCCGGACAAGCGGACCGAGAACGTCTCGGTCGGCTCATAGATCGCGTCGTTGACGGTCGCGACGGTGATGGTCTTGGAGGTCTCGTTCGGCAGGAAGCTGAGCGTGCCGGAAAGGGCACCATAATCGCCGGGCGCCACCGCCGTGGCGTTGACCGTCTGATAGGTAACGGAAAGGGCCGACGCGGTCGCGCCCGTCTTGGTCACGGTCATGACTACCGGGCCACCCTCCGTCGCGGCGGCGTTCGCGATGGCAAAGCTCGGCGGCGTGTCATTGTCCGCCACCGAGACCCTGCCTGTGGCCTTGGTGATGATCGCACCTCCCGTCGCGCCCGAAAGCCCCACGGTAAAGGACTCGGCTGCTTCGTGAACGGCGTCGTCGACGGTCGCGACGGTGATGGTCTTGGAGGTCTCGCCCGGCAGAAAGGTCAGCGTACCGGACGCGGCGCCGAAATCGCCCGGCGCCGTCGCGGTGCCATTGGCCGTCGCGTAGTTGACCGCCACGGTCGAGCCGGTGACGCTCGAACGGGTGACGGTCAGTACCGCCGAACCGCCCTCGGTAACGCTCGCATTCGAGATGGCCAGTTCCGGCACCGCCTCGTTGTCGACGATCGTGACGATGCCGTTCGCTTTGCCGAGCCCAGCGCCAGCAGTGGGGCTCGACAAGGTTACCGCGAAAGACTCCGCCCCCTCGTAGACGGTGTCGTCGACCGTAGCGATCGAGATCGTCTTGCTGGTTTCACCAGCCGCGAAGCTGAGCGTACCCGAGGCGGCGGTATAATCGGCGGGCGCCGTCGCGGAGTTGTTCGACGTGGCATAACTGACTGCCGCGGCGCCCGATACCGATCCTGATCGTGTTATGGTGACGCTCGCGCTTCCACCTTCGGTGACGCTGGCGTCGGCCACCGAGAAAATGCCGCTGGGTGCGCCCGCAACCTGATAGTTGGTACGATTGTCGGCCGGGTCGAAGCCTGTCGAGACTTGCTGCCCGTTACGTGGCCCTCCCGCGATCGTTACCGATATGAGCCGGCCCAATGGGTCATAGGAATAGACCAGGGTTTCATTTGCGACCGAAGCCGTCACGAACCCGCCTGCAAGGATGACGGCGATCGAAAGCGAAAGGCCCCGCCCCCACCAGCCGCGTCTGCGATCGGAGCTATTGATGCTCATGATGGTCTTGCCCCGAAGCTGAATTGGTATCGTCCGCGCGCCATTCGTGAGGAGAAGCTGTGATCTTCGCAGCCACACCGGTCTCGGACGTGTCGCAGGAGGGGGCGCCCTTCACCGACCGGCAGTAGGGCCAGTCCGCCGGCTGGAAAGGCCATCGGACCACCGTCCGCGGCAAGTGCGCGCCCCAGCATTTTCCGATCCCCCGCAACCGACGACAGCCCTTGATCGCAGCAGAAGCAGCGACCCGACATCCACGATACCGTGCATTTGAGTTAACAGACCAACACGACGGGCCGGTACCGCATAAGATACTGCCGCCGTTACAAAATGTGCGGGACGCCGATCCACCGAGTCAAGCGCAGTCTCCACCAATATGGAAGGATCTGGAGAATGACTGGCCCCCAAGATCCTGCGGGTTTGAACCAGCCGGGCGCGGCCCATCGGACGGCGATACGCGGTCCCGCGATCAGCGCGCCCCGGCGTTCAGGAAGGGCTGGGCCCGCAGGCCGGGGAAAACATCCTCGATCGGTCTGGTGTCGGGCAGGATGTAGACATAGCCGCCCTTCCTGCGGAACAGCGGCTGCACGCTCCGGTTGTAGAAAGCCAGGGGCACGTTGATGCACCCGAAGGTGATACGGTTGTCGTCCGGCGTGGGGGAGAGCATCCGCTGGCGCCGCCGCTCCTTCTTGCTGGCGCCAGGCGGGATCGGATGGAGCGCCACCGACGTGGCGTAATCGACCCAGAGCACCTTCTGCCGCCCGGCGGCCAATCCGTATTTCGCGAGGAAGCGCCCCGCCGGCGTCGTCTTTTCCGCAGGGCCGATCTCCGCCAGGTTCTTGCTGCCGATGCCGGGCGTCGCCTCATCCCCCACGGCGACCCCGATCAGGACCGGCGCCGTGCCAAGCGGCTTGCCCTTCGCGTCGAACAGCCGGAGCGCCGCATTCTGCTTGTCGATGATGATATAGGGCAGCGTGCGATTGTCGCGCGACGCGGCGACCCAATCGGCGACGCGCACAGCCGCCGCCGAGGGGATCGCCGGTTCGTCGGGTTCCGTGCGGGCCGGTTGCGCCGGCGCCGGGCGCGACGCCCGCACGCCTTTTGCCCGATGCACGCTCTTCGCCTGGGCAGGCATGGGAGCGGGCAGCGCAAGCCCCGCGAGCGCCAGAAGGATAGGGATCATCGCTGGTGGCGCTCGACAGGATATGGTCGTCGCCCCCGGGCGGGGCCGACGCGGGAAATCACACTTCGCTCAGCATTGGCTGGCGTACGGCGTCAATTGCGCGGTCGCTTCCGCTGATTGTCCTTCATTCGCTGCTCGACGCCATCGACGCGGGCGCTGAGCTGATCGAGACGCTGGCCATTGTTCTGGGCCTGACCGGAGGCGGCCTGGGCCTGGGCCAGAGCCGACTTGGCGGTGCCGTCGGTTTCCTGCAGCCTGGTCTCGAGCGCATCGACGCGCTGGCTCACCGGCGCGATCTGGTCTCGCACATAGCCTTTGGTGGCGCAGCCACCCAGGCCCACTGCCCCAATCAGAACCACAAGCGCAGGGGCAATTTTCGTTACAGACGGCGACATCGCATTCTCCCAATGATCAACGAGACTCGGCAAACCCCAGCCGCGCGCGCCGGTTCCGGCGCTTCGGTCAGGTTGTGCATCGGTTTCGGTGAACGGAAGAAAACGGGGTCGTGGAGCCGGCAACCGGTGCGCTCAATCGCCCGGCCGGTACGCCCGCTCGACATGCCCCTTGAGATCCTGCGGGTAGAAATAGACCGGGCGCAGATTGCCATCAGCATAGCGCTGGGCCTGATCGTTGAAATGCGGCGAAGCCGGATCGCCGCTCTCGCCGCCCGCCGTCACGGCCCAGGCGCGCAGGCGCGGGCCGAATTCGACCACCGCGACGAAGCTGTTGCCGCTGGTGCCGTAATAGTCCTTCGTGTTCGGATAGGGCTTCGCCCCGAACGATGCGAGCGAGCCCCATTGCGCCGAGGTGAAGGGCACGGCGATGCCGGGTTTCGCGTCGTCGAAATGCGGCTCGATCGAATCGTCGAGCCGCTGGAAGCGATTGACCTTGCCCCAGGCAACGCGCCAGTCGCCGAAATCGCGCGTGAGGCGATCGACCGCCCGGGCCAGCGCGTCCAGCTTCGCCGCCGGCGTCACCTTCGCGGCGATATAGTCGGGCACGTTCATCCGCTCGGCGCGGGCGAAGCCGCCGACGTCCTTCCACAAGCCATCGCCCCAGAAGACGGCGAGCGTGGTCGGCTCCGAGGTGGCGGCCCAGCGATAATCCCAGCCCTTGAGCAGCGCGATCGGCGCGGCGAGCGTCACGCGGCGGGGGTCGCTGGCCGGCAGCGCCTCCCATGCGGCGACCAGCTGCGGGACCAGCGCGGCAAAGGCCGGGAGATAGCTGTCATAGGCAGCGGCGCGCAGCCGCTCGGGCGTGAAATCGTGCCGGTCCGCCAGCAGCAGATCGGCATGGGTGCCGCGCGCGTTCGGGCCGATCTCGTCCATGTAGCGCGGATAGTCCTTCGCCCTGGGGCTGTCCGGGCCGGCCGCCTGCCACGGCCAGTCATTGGTGTTCCTGGCCCAGCCGACGCCGGGATTGATCGCATTGGGCAGCGAGGCGATCGTGTGCAGGCCCTTCCAGTCCGTGGCGGGATCCGAGCCGTCGACCGCCCGGGTATAATCGAAGCGGTCGTCGCGGATCGGCACGAACTGGGGGTGGAGATAGGCGATCTCGCCCTTGCTGTCGGCGAAGAGCGTGTCGTTCGAGCTGTTCGCCTGGCGCGCGGCGACCTGCAGGTAGGATGCGAGGTCGGTCGCCCGGGTACGCAGCCAGCTCTGCTCGAGCGCGGCGATCGGCCGCCACATCAGCGCTTCGGCGATCCACTTGCCGTCGCGCTTCGCGACGATCGGCCCGTGATGCGTGCGCCAGGTGCTGAAGCTGCGCGTGCCCAGCGTGCCGTCCGGCCGGCGATAGGCGATGGTGACCAGCGTGCGCGTCACCGGGCGCAGCGCGGCGCCATAGCGATAGGACAGCCGGCCCGGCTGCCACACGAAGCTCTCGGCGAACTCGTCGACATTGTCGACGCCCGACGAGGTGTGCATCCAGCCGGCATTGGCATTGAAGCCCTGGTAGATGAAGAACTGCCCCCAGGTGGAGGCGCCATAGGCGTTGAGCCCCTCCCCGCTCGTCATCTGCAGCTCGGCGCGGAAATAGAAGCTGGTGTGCGGGTTGATCAGCAGCAGGGCGTGGCCATCGACCGTGTTCTTCGGCGCAATGGCGATGCCGTTCGAGCCACGCGGCTCGCGCGGGACGCGGCCGGTTTCCTCGTCGGTCATCGCGACCTGCCTGGTGCCGTACAGGCTTTCCAGCTCGGACAGCGAGATGCGCTCGATATCGCCGCCGATGCTGCCCTCCGTGAAGGACAGCGCCATCCAGGGCTCGAACCGGGTCAGCACCCGGGGGTGAACATTCGGGTGCGTGGCCAGATAATAGTTCAGCCCGTCGGCCCAGGCCTGCATCAGCGTGCGCAGCCAGGCGGGACTTGCACGATATTGCCGCTGCAGCACGACGGGATCGACATAGAGGCGCTGGCGCAGATCGGCCCAGATCGCCTTCTCGCCTTCCGCCTCGGCGGTGCGGCCGAGCGCCGTCAGATAGTTCGCCTCGATCCGCCCGAAATCGTCCTCGGCCTGGGCATAGATCGCGCCGAACACCGCATCGGCATCGGACTTGCCGACGACATGCGCGATGCCCCAGTCGTCGCGCGTGATGGTGACGCGCGCTGCCTGCGCCTTCCACGCCGCCATCCCGGCAGGCGCCGCCTGCGCGGTTGCGGGAAGGATCAGCAACGCCGCGACGAGGAGCGGGTTGCGCAGGCGAGGCTTGAGTCTATCCATGGACCAAGGGCTATCGGGCATGCGGGCCCGCGACAAGCCGGGTGGCGCAGGAAGTGGGAGCAAGGCGCATGAAGTGGTGGTTGAGCGTGATGCTGCTGATCGCCGCCCCGCTCGCGGCGGCGGAACCAGAGGCGATCCTGCTGCGCCCGGCCCGGCTGTTCGACGGCGTCGACCCGGCGCCGCATCCCGGCTGGGAGGTACTGATCCGGGGCGACAAGATCGTCGCGGTGGGGCCGCACCTCGCCGTGCCCGCCGGCGCCCGCACGATCGACCTGCCGGACGAAACGCTGATGCCGGGCATGATCGAGGGGCACGGCCATCTGTTCCTCCATCCCTATGACGAGACCAGCTGGGACGACCAGGTGCTGCACGAGCCGCTGGCGCTGCGCACGGCCCGCGCGGTGGCGCAGGCGCGCGCGACGCTGATGGCCGGCTTCACCACCGAGCGCGATCTCGGCACCGAGGGCGCCGGCTATGCCGATGTCGGGCTGAAAAAGGCGATCGACCAGGGGATCGTGCCCGGCCCGCGGCTGATCGTCGCGACGCGCGCGATCGTCGCGTTCGGCGCCTATGGCCCCAAGGGCTTCGAGCCCGGCGTCGCGATCCCGCAGGGCGCGCAGGAGGCGAGCGGCGTCGATGCGATCGTGCGCGCGGCGCGCGAGCAGATCGCGGGCGGCGCCGATGTGGTGAAGCTTTATGCCGATTATCGCTGGGGCCCGGGCGAGCCGAGCCGTGCGACCCTGTCCCAGGCCGAGTTGACCGCCGCGACCGAGGCGGGGCACGATGCCGGCCGGCAGGTCGCGGTCCATGCCACGACCGCCGAGGGGATGCGGCGCGCGATCGCCGCCGGCGTCGACACGATCGAGCATGGCGATGGCGGCACGGCCGAGATCTTCCGGGCGATGGCGGCGAAGCATATCGCGCTGTGCCCGACGCTCGCGGCGTCGGACGCCGTGGCGCATTATCGCGGGTGGAACGGCGCAGAACCAGCGCCGGCCGGGGTGGAGGAGAGCCGCCAGTCCTTCCGCCTGGCGCGCGCGGCGGGCGTGCCGATCTGCATGGGCGGCGATGTCGGCGTCTTCACCCATGGCCGGAACGCCCGCGAGATGGAACTGATGCAACAGGCGGGGATGCCGGCGGCGCAGGTGCTGATCGCCGCCACCTCGGGCAATGCGCGCGTGCTCCGGCTCGACGCCAGGCTGGGCGCGGTGAAGCCCGGGCTGCTCGCCGACCTGGTCGCGGTCAGCGGCGATCCGACCCGGGACGTGCGGGCGGTGCGCAATGTCGTGCTGGTGATCAAGGGCGGCGCAGTGGTGAAGGCGCCCTGAGCGGCGCGATCAGGCCGTCGCCGGTGCAATGCCTTCCCCCGAAGGCGGCACGGCATCGCGCAGGACGAGGAACGCCAGGCTGGCCAGCAGCATCGCCACGAACGCAAGCGCGAGCGCGACGCCATAGCCGCCGGTCGCATCGTGCAGTCGGCCGAAGCCGATGATGCCGGTCGCGGTGCCGAAGAGCGAGAGCATCAACAGGCTGCCATAGATTTCGCCATAGGCACGCAGGCCGAACAGGCGCGCGGCGAAAAAAGGCAGCAGGTCATGCTCCGCCCCGCTCATCATCCCCGCGATGAATACCGCGGCCATCAGCAGCGCGAAGCCCGGCACCGGCAGCTGCAACAGGCCGAAGCCGATCGCCGAGAAGGCAGCGGCGCCGGCCGCCACGGTCCTGGGACGGAAGCGATCGACCAGCAGGCCGATCACGAGCCGCCCGCAGATCTGCGACGTGCCGTAGCTGGCGAGCAGCAGCGCCGCCCATGCCGCCGCCAGCCCGCGATCGATCCCGAACGGCACGAGCTGGGTGACCAGCCCGACCGTCGCCATGTTGACCAGCATGACGCTCGCCGCGAGCAGCCAGAAGGAGCGCGTGCGCCGCGCCGCCGCGCCGTCCAGCCCCGCAGGGCGCGCGGCCTCGATGGGATCGGCCGCGTGGTGGACCAGCCGGGCCGGCGGGCGGCGGATGAGCAGCAGCACGACGGGCAGCGCGACCGCGACGAGGCCGGCCGCCAGCGCGAGGAAGCCGCCGCGCCAGCCCCAGGCGGCGATCACCAGCGCCAGCAGCGGCGGCACGGCGATCGTCGTCACTGACTGGCCCGAGGTCGCCACGCCAAGCGCGATCCCGCGATGGCGGACGAAGACGGCGGAGATCAGCTTGCCATGGACCAGCGCGCTGGTACCGGGAACCGACAGCGCGACGCAGAGCATCAGCAGCTGATACTGCCACAGCACGCCAGCGAGCAGCGCCATGCCGCAATAGGCCATGCCGAGCAGCAGCATGGCCGAGACGATCACGGCACGCACGCCGATGCGATCGGCCAGCCGCCCGATGAACGGTGCCGCCAGCGCGCCGGCAAGGCCGAGCCCGGCAGCGGTGGAAATCTCCCCCCGGCTCCAGCCGAAATCGGCCATCATGCCGGGCGTGAACAGGCTGGAAATATTCTGGAACAGCGCCGGCCCGGTCCCGATCCCGATCATCCCCGCCGCGACGAACCGCCAACCCCGGCGCCATTCGGAACGGTCGGCGCGGTCGAGCGGGGGCGGCATGTCCAACGGGCGGAATCCTCGGAAAGGCGGTCGCCACGAGCGCGGCGGCGGTAGCCTAGCGATCCGGACGCGGCGGCGGAAGGGCGCGCCATGTGCCGTCGCGCGGCCGCCACAACAAGGGCCTTGGCCCTAGTGCAGCGCGTGGGCGGCCTGGCTCCTGCCGCGGGCCATGGTCGCAGGCGGCAGCGCCCGGGTGGTCCGCGCCGCCGCGGCGCGATCGCCGCTGATCGTGAAGTGGCCGGCCTGCTCGGCGAGCAGGGTCACCTCGTTCGACAGGTTGCGGGCGGCGGCCGAAGTCTGCTCGACCATCGCCGCGTTCTGCTGGGTGGCCTGGTCCATCAAGCCGACCGCATTGCTGATCTCGCCGACGGCCGAGGATTGCGCCTTGTTGTCGCTCGCCATGCCCGCCAGCAGCTTGTGGACTTCGCCGACATTGCCGGAGATGTTGGTGAGCGCGCCATCGACCTTGTGGACCATGCCGACCGCCGCGCCGATATCGGTCTGCGTCGCGGTAAGCTGATCGCGCGCGCGGCCAGCCTCTTCCTCGGCGCGCATCGCCAGCGCCGACACCAGATCGGCGACCACGGCGAAGCCGCGCCCCGCCTCGCCGGCACGGCCCGCTTCGACCGCGGCGTTCATCGCCAGCACGCGCGTCTGGAACGCGATCTTGTCGAGCCCCTCGATGACATTGTCGATGCCCTTGGCGCTCTCCGCCACGCGGCCCATCGCCTGGACGGCCTCGTCAGTGACCGACCGACCGCCGGCCACTGCCTCGATCGCCTCGTCGGCACGCTCGACCGTGCGCCCGGCCGACGCCGCGGTGGCCTTGAGCCGCTCGTCCATCTGCGCGATCGCCGCCGAGGTCTGCTCGATGCTCGCGGCGTTGCTTTCGGTGCGGCGCGCAAGATCCTCGGATGCCTGGGCGATCTCGCCGGCGCCGGCGCGGATCGTCGTCGCGCTTTGCGCGACCGAGCCGATCAGCGCGCGGAGATTCCGGATCGCTTCGTTGTAATTGCCTTCGAGCGCCGCGAAGGAAGCCGGAAGCCCGGACAGATCCATCGACAGATCGCCCGCGGCGAGCGTGGCAAGCGCGCCGGCGAGCGAATCGATCGCTGCAGTACGCTCGACCTGCGCTTCCTCGAAATAGATCGACACCGACAGGTCCATGTCGAGCAGCGCGGCCTTGACGATCGCGATGCTCGCTTCCTGCGCGCTCGGGATCCGGAACAGGCTCAACAGGCGGCGCAGCGGCGAATGCTGCCGCGCAATGCCCTTGAGCAGGTCTTCGAGCACGAGCGCATAGGCGCCGATATACCAGCGCGGCTCAAGGCCGATCCGGGCGTGGACTGACCCGACCCGCCGGACGCTCGAATAGAATTCCTCGTCGAAACGGGCGCCGGCGATGCGCAGCCAGTGCGCTTCCTGCGCCGCCTTGGCCTGGGCCATGTGCCGGTCGTCCCGGAAGAAGGCGCTGGTGGCGGGCGTAAGCCGGGCCTGGGCATAGAAGCGATCGAGGGCGCGGCCGATGATCTTGCGGACGAAGGGCTGGAGACCGGCAAGCCTGGCACGCTGCGTGTCGCTGAAGGCCATGAAGGCCAGGCGGGTGCTGATTTCTGGGTTGGACATGGAATGCGGGAACCTTTGCAGCAGGGCCGGCGCGCCTCGCCGACGATCACCCTCGTAATTATAGGATGGTCGACCGAAACCCCGATGATGTTGGGGAAGAAATGACGCACCAGCCCGTTGCGGCGGGCGCTCTCTGGCCCGGCGAAAGCGATAGGTGACCACCGGGCAGGCCGCCGCTACGCAAGCTGATTCCGACCTTCGCCGCGGAACGACGTTCCCGCGGTCAGCCGCCGAACGGCATCAGCCGCACGGCTTCCGGAAGGGTGGCGCCGGCCACCCCATCCGCCCCGTCGAGCCGGGCGACGATTGCGCGCAGGATGATCGCCAGCACGGCGCCGTCGGGCGCATGGCCGGCATCCCTGATGACGAAGGCCGCGCCGGGCTTGTGCGCCGCATCCGCCACCCTGGCGAGCTGCTCGCCCTGCTGCCACGGCACGGTATCGTCGGCGGTGCCCTGGATCAGGAAGAATGGCTCGTCGATCTTCGCGATCGCCGCTTCATTGTCATATTCATCGGGCACGGCGGCGCGGAGGAGCTTGGGTGCCATCGCGCGCAGCCGGGTGAAGGCACCGATGGTGACCAGCGCGTCGAGATGCCGGCGGGTGGCGAGCCCCAGCGCAACGGCCCCGCCCAGGCTGTGGCCGATCACGATCAGCCGGCCGGTGCCGGCGAGCGCGAGCGCGCGACCGTAAAAGGCGTCCGCATCGGCGGCGAGCCCGGCCTCGCTCGCCTTGCCCGGATTACCGCTATATTCGCGATATTCCGCCGCGACGATGCCATAGCCCTCCTCCAGCAGCGGGGCGAACCATTGCACCGACCGCTTCGCGCTGGAGCCGTTGCCGTGAAAGACGAGCAGGGTCGGCTTGCCGTCGCGCGGGGGTATCTCGATTCCCCTGAGCGACAGGCCGTCGGCGGCCAGCACCGTATCGAGCGTGGCGGCGGAGGGAAGCCCCGCCAGGTCGAGCGGCGCCTTTGGCGCGGGATAGATGCGGCCATGGACCTGCGCCGCCGCCGGTGCGGCAAGGAGCAGGCACGGCAGCACGGCGCAGAGGAGGCGATTCATGGCCGCGATCGTAGCGCGGCACCGCACGCCGACAAGGCGGGAAAGGCGCCGGAATGAGGCGAACAGGCGCACTGCCATGCCCGGGGGGAGGCCGGCCGGCACCGCCATGCCGCGATCCCGGCGCTTCAGGTCTTCCCGATGCCGCTCAGAAGCGCATGGTGAGCACCATCGGGATCGCGTCGTTCGAGACGTCCCCGGTGACGCGGTGGAGATGCTGCTTGAGATAGCCGATCTCGACATCAGCCTGCGGCGAGACCGGCACCGAGACGCCGACAAAGGCGCGCAGCTGATCGAAGGTCGTGCGGGTGGCGCTCGTCCGGTTGAGCGTGATGTACAGTTCGCCCCACGCCACCAGCGCGGGCCCGCGCGGGGCCAGGGGCATGGCGAGGCGCAACTGCTCGCGCACGCGCCAGGCGGTGCCGTCGGCGCCGCGGATGAAGCGCTGCTCGAGGCGCGTCCTGGTCGACAGCTGCACGCCCGCCACCCGCCCCATCGCCCAGTTCAGTTGCTCGACGGCCTGGTTCTCGATCCCGGCGGGCGCGCCGGGATGATAGGTGGTGACGCGGACATAGCCCGCCCAGGCGACGATGCCCGCACCGAGCGGCCGGCCGAGCTGGAAGCGCGCCTCGAGCTGGGACGGGCGGGCGCTGTCCGACACGACGCGGTTGATGATCTCGACCGACCCCAGCCATTTTCCCGCCACCGGCACGCTGGCGATGATCGTTGGCCATGGCTGGATTTCTTCGCGCGCCAGCGCTTGGGACGGGAGCGCCAGCGCCTGCCCAACGGCCAGGGCGAATCCGATCGGGGCGGCGGGCGTGCGCATCTCGCCCGGCCTCTAGGGAATGTTTCACTTTTGTGACACTAAAAATGCAGGGGGTATTCCGCACTGCCTTCGGCCCGGTCCCCGAGACGCTGCGCCAGGGTCACCAGCGGCGGTAGTGATATCCCCCGCGATAGCCGCGATACGGGCCATAGGGCCGGCCATAGCCGTAATGGCGATAATACCAGCCGTGATAGGGGTAGGGGCGATAGCTCCAGCGCCCGTCATAGAAGACCCAGGGCCGATACCAGCCCGGCGCGGCATAATAATAGGGGCCGGCGTCGCCCTCATAATAGAAGGCCGGCGCGTCGTTGCGCACGACATAGCCCGGGGGGCAGCCGGGGCTGGTGTCGTTGCGGCTCGAATCGCCGATCGCCGCCCCGCCGGCCGCGCCTGCGATGCCGCCGATAAAGGCGCCCGCGCCGCGATCGTGCCGGCCGGCGACGCTCGAGCCGAGCAGCGCGCCGAACAGGCCGCCGATCACCGCGCCAGCGGTGGCGTTGCTCCGCGCCTTGATGCAATAGCGCTGCGACCAGTCCTCGGCATAGGCTTCGTAGCGGCGATCCTCGTCGGCCTGCCGCGCATCCTCCTGGTCGTCCTCATAGCCGGGCGGCGGCGGGGGCGGCTCCGACCCGTCATAGCCCGGCGGCGGCGCCTCGTCCTCGCGATAGGCGGGCGGCGGCGGCGGATCGCGATACTCCCGTCCGGGCGGCGGCGGATAATCCTGCGCCGCGGCGAGCGAGGCCGAGACGGGGGAGATCGCCGTCACCAGCGCGACCAGGGCACAGGTGGTTCGCCGGAAGGAGCTGGACATCGGGCACATCCTTTCACCGCAATTCTTACCGCAATGCGCGTGGCGATGCGCCCCTGCCCGTGAACCATTGCTGACCGGCGCGGCGACGGCGCCGCAATCCGGGCCGCAAGCGCACCATGGCCGGTTGTGCCCGCCGCCGGGCACGCTAAGCGGGAAGCATGCCAGCAAAGATCGATCCGTTCCACGCCATCGCCATCAGCCGCACGGCGCACCGGCTCGCCGCCGAGGGGCGATCAGTGATCCATATGGAGTTCGGCCAACCTTCCACGGGCGCGCCGGCCGCGGCGATCACGACGGCGCACCGGGTGCTCGACAGCGACGGCATGGGCTATTGGGAAAGCGCGCCGCTGAAGGCGCGGATCGCGCGGCATTATGCGGAGCGCTACGCCGTCGCGATCGATCCCGAGCAGGTGGTGCTGACCTGCGGCGCCTCGCCCGCCCTGGTGCTCGCGCTCTCCTGCCTGTTCGCGCCGGGCGACCGGGTGGCGTTCGCGCGGCCGGGCTATGTCGCCTATCGCAACACGGTGAAGGCACTGTATCTCGAACCGGTCGAGATCGCGTGCGGCGCGGCGGAGCGGTTCCAGATCACCGCGGCGGCGATCGCGCAGATCGAGCCGGCGCCGCAGGGACTGATCCTCGCCAGTCCGGGCAACCCGACCGGTACGATCATCGCGCCGGACGAACTGGCCGCGATCGCTGCGGTGTGCCGGGCGCGCGGAATCCGGATCGTCTCGGACGAGATCTATCACGGGCTGAGCTATGTCGGCGGCGCGCGCTCGGCGCTGCAGGAGGCGCCCGACGCGCTGGTCGTCAACAGCTTCTCCAAATATTTCAGCATGGCGGGCTGGCGGCTCGGCTGGCTGATCGTGCCGCCGGCGCTGATCGACGCGGCGCGGGCGCGGATGGGCAACCTGTTCCTCACGCCGCCGTCGCTGGCGCAGCATGCCGGGCTGGTCGCGTTCGATTGCCGCGAGGAGCTCGAAGGCCATGTCGGCACCTATGCGCGCAACCGCGACCTGCTGCTCGCCGCCCTGCCCGCGCTCGGCCTGAAGCGGATCGCCCCGCCCGACGGCGCCTTCTACCTCTATGCCGATATCGCGCACCTGACTGACGACAGCATGGGCTTCTGCATGCAGTTGCTGCTCGACACCGGGGTGGCGACGGCGCCCGGGATCGATTTCGATCCGGTCGAGGGGCATCATTTCATGCGGTTCAGCTTCGCGGTGTCGACTGACCGGATCGAGGAGGCGCTGCGCCGGATCGAACCATGGTTCGCGGCGCAGGCCTCATCGGTTCTTCCGGATGCCGGGCTGTTTCCAAGGGCGGGCAAGGACCTATGAGGGAGCGCGACGGGTGATGCGAAGGGGAATGACGATGCGATGGTTGTTGGCGGCGACGGCACTGGCCATCGGCTGCACCACTATACCGGCCGGGGCCGAAGTGCGGCCGGACCAGACCGCGTTCCGCGCGCTCTACAAGGAGCTGGTCGAGACCAACACCAGCCTGTCGAGCGGAAGCTGCACGCTTGCCGCCGAGCGCATGGCCGCGCGGCTGAAGGCGGCCGGGTTCAGCGACAGCGAGGTGAGGCCGTTCGGCGTGGCGGACCATCCCAAAGAGGGCGGGCTGCTGGCGGTGCTGCCCGGCACGGATCCCAAGGCCAAGGCGATCCTGCTGCTCGCGCATCTCGACGTGGTCGAGGCGAAGCGGGAGGACTGGACGCGCGATCCCTTCGTGCTGGTAGAGGAGAATGGCTGGTTCTACGGCCGGGGCGCCTCCGACGACAAGGCGCATGCGGCGATCTTCACCGACACGATGATCCGCCTGAAGCAGGCCGGCACCAGGCTGCGCCGGCCGATCAAGCTGGCGCTGACCTGCGGCGAGGAGGCCGACGAGGCGTTCAATGGCGCGCACTGGCTGGCGACCGAGCACAAGGACTGGATCGACGCCGCCTTCGCGCTCAACGAAGGCAGCGTGGGCATCCGCGACGCCTCCGGCCGGCAGGTGTCGCTGGGCATGCAGGCGGGCGAGAAGGTCTATCAGGATTTCCGCATCGAGGCGACGAACCCCGGCGGGCACAGCAGCCGCCCGCGCCCGGACAACGCCATCTACAGCCTGGCCGAAGCGCTGGTGCGGATCGGCCGGTACGAATTCCCCGTCCAGTTCAACGATACGACCCGCGCCTATTTCAGCGAAACCGCAAAGCTGACCGGCGGGGAGACCGGCGCGGCGATGGCCCGCCTGCTCGCCAACCCGCAGGACGCCGCCGCCAACGCGATCGTATCCAGGGACGCGACCTATCATTCGATGCTGCGCACGACCTGCGTCGCGACCCGGCTCGACGGCGGCCATGCCAACAATGCGCTGGCGCAGCGGGCCGGCGCGAACGTCAATTGCCGGATGTTTCCCGGCAGCACGATCGCCGATGTCCAGGCCCAGCTCGTCGCGGCGATCGGCGATCCGCAGATCAGCGTGAAGCCGGTCGGCGCGCTCAGCCCGACGCCGCCCGCCCCACCGCTGACGCCCCTGGTCTATGGCACCGCGCGGGCAATCGCAGCCAAGCATTTTCCGGGCGTGCCGATGCTCCCGGCGATGTCGACCGGCGCGACCGACGGGCGCTTCCTGAACGCAGCCGGAATCCCGACCTATGGCGTGCCGGGGCGCTTCTCCGATCCCGACGGCAATGGCGTACACGGCCTGAACGAGCGCAAGTCAGTCGCCGGCCTCTATGCCGAGCGCGATTATCTGTTCGACCTGATCCAGGCCTATGCGGCGTCGAAGGACCCCGCCGAGCGGCCCGATGGGGCGCGGAAGTAAGACTTTCCCAACCTGATCGCGCCATAGCGTTAAGCATGACGGGAACAGGAGACTCATACCGCGCGGTCGCGGCGTGGCTGCGGCTGATCCTGATCGGTATCGTCGCCTGCTGGACGGTCCCTGCGAGCGCCGCCACATTGCGCCTCGAAGGGTCGCTCTGCCACGTCGTCACCGCGGTGCAGCAGCCCGATACCGTGCTGCCGTCGCTTCGCTTCGCCTGCGGCGGATCGCCGCGCGACTATCAGCAGGACAGCCTGTGGCTGCGCGCCGACCTGCGGCGCCTGCCGGTCGACCGCAACGACGTGGTCCTGATGGTCCATCATTCGCGCTTCGACCGGCTCGGCGTGACCTTTTCCTATGCCGATGGCAGCGTCGAGCGGCAGGAGGTGCGCAGCGGCGACTATGGATCGCACTGGCGCGCCGGCGGACAGATCGCCTTCGAGGCGCCGGTACACGTCGCGCCGCTCGTCGCGGTGACGCTGCGCTTCGACAAGCTGGCGAGCGAGGGGCTGCTCCGCGCGCGCCTGCTCAACCGCGGGGACAGCGGCGCGCAGTCGGCGGCGCTGGCGGCCCTGATCGGCGCGGCGCTGACCCTGCTGGCGATCGCCGCGCTCTACAACCTGTCGCTCGCCATCGCGGTCCGGCGCCAGTTCCTCGCCTGGCATGGCGGCTGGGCCGCCTGCATGTTCCTGTGGGGGCTGATCTGGTCGCAGCTGCACCTGCTCGCCATTCCGGGCGCCGCCGGGACGCTCTCGGCCCAAGCCTGTACCTTCCTCGCCTGCCTCGCGGTGCCGCTGGCGACGACGAGCGTCGTCACGTCGCTCGGCGGCGACGCGCTCCCGCGCTGGGCAAAGGGCGTGACCTGCGCGCTGGGCGGCGCGGTCGGGCTGTGCGGCATTCCCCTCACGCTGTTGCGCAGCGCAGCGATCGAGTCGGTGGGAAGCGTGGCGAGCATCCTCATCCTGGCCGCGCTCGTCGCCGTGGCCGGGTGCCTCGCCTGGGCCTGGCGCCGGGGCAGCGCCGAGGCGCGGGACTTTGCCGGCGCCTGGTCGCTGCCGATGGTGACGCTCGCGGTGATCCAGATCGTCAATATCGAGGGCAGCTTCTGGGGCGGCGGATCGAAGATCGTCGTGCTGTTCGCCGCCGCCTGGCAGACCCTGTGGCTGTCGGTCGCCGCGACCCGGCGGTTCGCACAGCTGCGCATCGAACGCGACCGGGCCCGCGCCGGCGAAGCGCAGGCGAGCGAACTGGCGCGGCGCGATCCGCTGACCGGCCTGCGCAACCGGCGCGGCTTCGTCGATACGATCGGGCCGCTGCTGGACCAGGCGCGCGCGGGCACCAGCCCGGTCGCCCTGCTGCTGATCGATATCGACCGGTTCAAGTCGATCAACGACGTCCATGGCCATGAAGCCGGCGACATGGTGCTGATCGGCATCGAGCGGCGGCTGCAGCGCTGGGATGGCGCGCTGTGCGCCGTCGCGCGGCTCGGCGGCGAGGAGTTCGCGCTGCTGATCGCCGGGCTCGACAGCTTCGCGCTGGCGCGCTTCGCCGACAGCGTCTGCCAGGAGATCGCCGCCTGCGATCACCACGAGGCGATCGGCGCGCGCGCGGTAACCGCCAGCATCGGCGTCGCCGAGGCGCAGGGACAAGGCGATTTCCAGCAGCTCTACCGGCTCGCCGACCAGGCGCTCTATGCGGCCAAGCAGGCAGGCCGCAACCGGGTGGTGGTGCGCCGCTTCACCGCGATCGGGGCGCCGCCGCCGGCTCCGGTTGCGGCGGCAGGGGGCCTTTGCTGAAGCCGGCCTTGCGGAAGCGCGCCGCTACGCTGCCTGGAGGAAGCGCAGCACGGCGGCCGTCGGCGGCGCGAAGGCGAGCGGGCCGATCAACACCTCGCTGAGCAGGATCGCCGCCACGCCCCAGCGATAGGCGGGATGCACCCGGCGCCGCGTGACCAGATCGAAGACCGGGCCGGCAAAGAGGAACAGCGCGATCACCCCGAACATCACGAGCGGGGCGGCAGCCCCGAAGGAGCCCATCGGCAGCAGCCGCCCGAGGCCGGGGCCGAGGATCGAGACGGTCGCGCAGAGCATCAGCCGCTTGTGCCACTCCGCCTTGCGCCGCAGCGCCACGCCAGCCGCGACGAGGCCGCCGAAGACGAGGATGCCGAGCAGGTTCATCACCAGGAACACGCCCGGCGGAAAGAAGATCGGCACCCGGTGGTAGCGGATCGCGAACAGCGTCGCGGCGACGCCCATGACCACCATTGCCGCGGCGAGCCCCGCGCCGAGCACCCCGATCCGGCGATGTAGCTCGACCGAACCCCGGGCGACGAAGGCCGGCTGGGCCACGAACAGCAGCACCCACAGGGTGAACACGGCGCCATGGATGTGCAGCAACAGGGGAAGCCCTGGCACCGGCGCGAAATCGTCCGGCACCGTCTGGGAGAATCCGCCCACGAAGACCGCGGCCATGAGCAGCGACATGATGAGGTAGAAGGAACGTCCGGCGGTTCTCGCCGGCTGTCGTCTCGCGACCATCGTCGTCATCGGCGTCCCCCCCGGGTAACAAGCGTCGATCACCGGGCACCGGACGGTGCCGACGGCGACCGGAGCATAGCGCAATCCGCCCGCCCTTTCCAGCCGCGCGACGACGCCGCCGCCGGCGGATCCCTCCGGGCGCCGGGCGCACCCGCAAGATTGGCAATTGCCAACTTGAACCCAGCCGCCACAGTACCGCCTGTTCGAACACCGCGCGGCCGGATCGGCGCCGCATCGCAAGGGCCGCTACCCCGTGAGACTGCTGCTGCTCGAAGACGACCGGGAGACGCGCGAGCATATCGGCCGGCTGCTGCGCGCGGCCGGCCATGCGGTGGACGATTGCGCCGACGGCGAAGACGCGATCCTGCTTGCGTCGGGCAACAGCCATGCCGTGCTGATCCTCGACCGGATGGTGCCGGGGATCGACGGGCTCGGCGTGCTGAAGGCGCTGCGCGCGGCGGGGATCCAGACGCCGGCGCTGTTCCTGACCGCGATGGACAATGTCGACGACCGGGTCGAAGGGCTGGAAGCCGGAGGGGACGATTATCTGGTCAAGCCGTTCGCGGGATCGGAACTGCTCGCCCGCGTCGCTGCGCTCGGCCGGCGACCGCCCGTCGGCGGCGCGGTCACCCGGCTCGCGGTGGACGACCTCGAAATCGACCTGATCACGCGGGCGGTGACGCGCGCCGGGGTGCGGATCGACCTGCAACAGCAGGAATACAAGCTGCTCGAATATCTGATGCGACATGCCGGCCAGATCGTGACGCGCACCATGCTGCTCGAGAATGTCTGGTCGTTCCATTTCGACCCCGGCACCAACCTGATCGAGAGCCATATGAGCCGGCTGCGCGCCAAGGTGGACCGCGGCTTTGCACACGCGCTGATCCAGACCGTGCGCGGCGCCGGATACCGGATCGATGCGCGCGCCTAGCCCGCTTCGCAGCGGCGCGTTCCGCTTCGCGCTGATGGTCGCCGCCGTCTTCGCGATCGGCACCGTCGCGCTGCTGGCGATGGTCGAGCATGAAGTGAGCGGCTATGCGACCGAGGTGCTGAGCGACACGATCGCCGCTGAAACGCTGACGCTGCGCAGCGCCGTGGGCGCGGGCCCCAGCAGCGGGATCGTCGCGTCGATCGTCGCGCGCGACAAGGGGCTGCGCGAGCACCAGCCGCGCTATCTGCTGGTCGACCGCGCCGGCCGCCGCCTGGCGGGAAGCCTGCCGGCGGGCACGGCGCAACCGGGCTGGCACAATCTGCGCATTCCGCATCCCGATCCGGCGAACGAGGACGGGGCGAAGACCATGCCGCTGCTGGCGCTGGGCACGCGGCTGCCCGACGGCGCGGTCCTGGTCGTGGCGATCGACACGTCCGACCTGAAGGAACTGCGCCACGGCCTCCTCGCCACCACGGCCGGCTTCGGGCTGGTCGTCACGCTGCTCGCCGCGATCGGCGGGCTGGTGGTGGGATCGCTCTTCCTGCGCCGGCTCGACCGGGTCAACCGGTCAGTCGAGCGGATCATGCGCGGCAGCATGGCCGAGCGCCTGCCCGCGATCGGCATGAGCCCCGAGTTCGACCATCTCTCGGCCAATCTCAACCGCATGCTCGACCGGATCGAGGCGCTGATGGACAGCATGCGCCAGGTCTCGACCGATATCGCGCACGACCTGCGCACCCCGCTGACCCGATTGCGCCAGCGGCTCGAAACGCTGCGCGATGCGCCACCGGGACGCGCTTCCGATGCACAGATCGATGCGCTGCTGGCGGAGACGGATCGCATCCTGGGCGTGTTCCGCGCGCTGCTGCGGATCAGTTCGCTGGAGAGCGGGATCGGCCGGCAACGGCTGGGCGAGGCGAATCTGAGCGAGATGATGGAGCGCGTCTGCCAGGCCTATGCGCCCGTCGCCGAGGATAGCGGCCATGCGCTCGCGGCGTGGATCGCCCCGGGCGTAATCGGTCGCGGCGATGCCGAGATGCTGGCCCAGGCCGTGACCAACCTGATCGAGAACGCGCTGCTCCACACGCCGCCGGGCAGCGCCGTGACAGTGACGCTGGAGCGGCGGGAACAGGCGATCCTGCTCGCGGTGAGCGACAATGGCCCCGGCGTGCCGGCCGGGGAGCGGGAGAAGATCGTCCAGCGCTTCTACCGGCTCGACAGCAGCCGTGGCACGCCCGGCGCCGGGCTCGGCCTCGCGCTCGTCGCGGCGATCGCCGCGCTGCACGAGGCGCGGCTCACGCTTTCCGGCAACGACCCCGGGCTTCGGGTCGCGATCGAGCTGCCCGATCGCGCCGACGCGAGCGCATGATGCGCGCCCGACACCGCTCCCGCGGGTTCAGGCCCCCGGCGCGACGACCAGGATGACGAAGCTGCCGGGCACCGGCGCGCCGCGCTTCGCACCCGGCGCGGGCGCGCCCAGCGTCGCCGCCGGCAGATAGAGCCGGCCGGTCGTCGGATCGAGCGCGCCGGTGCGCGCGCCGACCTGGGTCGGGACCGAGGCGAGGACGCGGATCGCCTTTGCCTGGCGCGTGTCGATCACCGCGAGCGTGCCGGTGCCCCCGCTCGGGATGAACGCGAGCCCGCGTGCCGGATCGGCAATCACCGCATCGGGCCCGCGCCCGATCGCCAGCGTCGCGACGACCGTGCCGGCCACGGGATCGACCACCATCGCCTTGCCATTGGCGCAGGCGCTGATCAGCCGCGTCCCGTCCGCGACCAGCGCGATGCCGCTCGGCTCCTCGCAGCCCGGCATCGCGATGCTGCGGAGCAGCGTGCGCGCGCGCAGGTCGATCACCGCGATCATGCCCTTGTCCTCGACATTGACATAGGCAAGGCCCTTGCCGTCCGGCGCGCCGGCCTCGAGCGCGCCGCCGACCGTGATCGCGCCGACGAGCGTGCGGGTCGTCGGATCGAGCAGCGAGACCGTGCCATCGTCCCCATTCATCACGCCGACCAGGCCGGTCGCCGGATCGAAAAAGGCGGCGTCGGGCTTCCTGCCGGTGGCGAGTTCGGCGAGCACGGCGCCGGTATCGCCCGAGACGAAGCGGGCGAGCCCCGAATTGCCGTCGGTCTCGAGCAGCAGGCCGGTGCCGGGGATCGGCAGCACGGCATGGGCGCGGCGGGCGCTGGCAAGGCGATCGACGACCTTGCCGGTCTTCAGATCGACTTCCATCACCGCGTCGGTACGCGCGACATAGAGCCGCGCGCGCGCCGCATCGACGCTGGCATAATCCCAGCCGCCGTCCGCTCCGTGGAGGCGATCGACGACCGCATAGTGCGGCGGCGCCCCGGCGACGGCAGCCGGCGGCAGCGCGAGACACAGCGCGGCAGCGGCGAGAATGCGGGCCTTGATCGTCATGGCATGCTCCAGTTCAGGCAGAATGTTCAGGTTGCGGCGGGGGTTGCTTCCCCGGCGGGCAGGCGCGCGGGACGCCAGAAGCGCCAGATCATCGCCGGCAGCACCACCAGGCTGATGATCGTCGCGCTGACCAGCCCGCCCAGGATCACGATCGCCATCGGCCCCTGGATCTCGCGGCCGGCCTGGCCGGTGCCGAGCGCCAGCGGCAACAGGCCCAGCGCCGTGACGAGCGCGGTCATCAGGATAGGCGTGACGCGCTCGCCGGTCGCGACGAGCAATGTTTCGAGCGACCAGTCCCTGCTCTCCGCGCGGATCAGGTGATCGGCATGGGCGATCAGCAGGATCGCGTTGCGCGCGGTGATGCCGAACAGGGTGACGAAGCCGACCAGCGAGCCGAGCGACAGGCTCGCGCCGGTCAGCGCCACCGCCACCACGCCGCCGACCAGCGCGCCGGGCGCGCTCGCCAGGATCAGCGCAGTCGAGCGGCCGTTGCGGAACGCCACCGCCAGCAGCGCGACGATCGCGAACAGCGCGAGCAGGCTGTTGCGCAGCAGCTCGTTGCGCGCCGAGGCGGCCCCCTCCGCCGCGCCGCCATAATCGAGATAGACGCCGGCCGGCAGCTTCACCTGCGCCGCGATCGCCGCGCGGGCCGCCGCCGTGACCGTGGTGACGGATTCGGGATCGGGATTGGCGGTGACCGTCACGACCGGGCGACCGCCGATATGCGACACCTCGGTACGCCCCTCGGTGAAATAGACCCGGGCGACGCGCGACAGCGGGATGGCGACGCCGGTGCTGCTGCGCACCAGCAGTTCGCCGACCGTGTCCGGATTCTGCCGCATGTCCTCGGCGCTGGTGACGGCGATGTCGATCGCGCGATCGCTGCGATAGATCTGCGCGGCAGTGGTGCCGCGATAGGCGGTCGCGACCGCATCGAGCACCTCGGCCGAGGACAGGCCATAGCGGGCGAGGCTCGGCTGATCGATGTCCACGCGCAGCACCGGCGTCTTTTCCGGCTGCTGGATACGGGTGTCGACGGCCCCCGGGACCTTTCCCAGCACGGCGGAGACATTGCGGGCGACGGCATCCAGCGTGTCCGGCTCGGCGCCATAGATGTTGATCGCGAGCGACGCCGTCTCGCCGACGAGGGACTCGCCGATACGATCGCCGAGGAAAGTCAGCACCTCCGTCTGCAGGCCGGGATAGCCGTCCAGCACCTCATGGATGCCTGCCTCGGCCTTGTCCTGCTCGCGGCCCGAGAGGCCGGGCTTCAGCTCGATATGGATTTCGCTGCGCTCCGGGCCCCAATTGTCCTCGCCGCCCTCGGCGCGGCCGAGTTGCTGCTCGACCGTGCCGATCTGCGGAATCCGCAGCAGTTCCCGCGAGATGCTGGTGCCATAGCTTTCCATCGCCGGCAGCGAGGTGCCGGCGGGCCCCGTGATCGCGACGACGAAATGCCCCTCCTTGAACGAGGGCAGCAGCTCGGCGTTGAACAGGAACAGCGCGAGCGCCGCCACGAGCACGGCCGCGCCCGAGATCGCAAAGGCGAGGCGCGGCGCGACGCAGGTGCGGCGGAGCAGCCGGGCATGCCAGGCCTTGCAGCGCAGCAGCAGCCGCGGTTCCGGCGCGAGTTCGGCGCCTTGCAGCAGCAACAGGCTGAGCGCCGGCGTGACGACGATCGCGACCGCGAGCGAGGCAAGCGTGGCGAGGATGAAGGCAGCGGCGAGCGGGCTGAAGAACGCCCCCTGCAATCCGTGCAGCATCAGCACCGGCAGCAGCGCGACCGCCACCACGAAGGTGGCATAGATCACCGGCGCGCGAACCTCGATCGCGGCGGCGAGGATGGTGTGCGCCGCCGAGGTGCCCGGCGCCGCGCCGCGCAGGCGGCGGACGATATTCTCGACATCGATCACGGCGTCATCGACGATCACGCCCAGCGCCACGGCGAGCCCGCCCAGCGTCATGGTGTTGACCGTCCAGCCGAGCCGTTCGAGCACCAGCACCGCCGCCAGCAGGGCGAGCGGAATGCTGACGAAGGAGATCAGCACGCTGCGCAGGTTGCGCATGAACAGGAACAGCACGATCGCGATCAGCACCGCGCCGACCGCAAGATCCTCGGCAATGTTGGCGAGCGCGGTCTCGACGAAATTGGCGGGGCGATGCAGCCCGCCGGTCATCGTCACGCCCTGCGCCCGGATCGCCGGGGCGAGCTCGGCGAGCGCCGCCTCGACCGCCCGCGTGGTCGACAGGGTGTTGGCGCCATATTGGCTCGACAGGCTGATCAAGGCGCCGCGCTTCCCCATGATCAGCGCGTCGCCGATATTGGGCATGGTCGCATCAACGACGTCGGCGACGTCGCCGATCGTGACGCCGCTGCCGCTGCTCGCGATCGGCGCGGCGGCGATATCCGCCGGGCCATCGGCCTGGCCATGCGTCTCGATCAGCAGGCGCTGCTCGGGCGTGTCGATCACGCCGCCGCCGGCGATGCCGGTCGCGGCACGGGTCGCCGTCACCACGTCGCCGAAGCTCAGGTCGCGCGCGACGAGATCGCCGGGGCGGACGCGCACCTCGATGCGGTGGAGCGCCCCGCCATAGACGGTCGCGCGCGCAACGCCCGGGACCGACAGCAGGCGCAGGCGCACGGTATATTGGACCAGATCGCGCAGCTGGCGCGGATCCAGCGTATCGCTGGTGAAGCCGATCTTGAGCAGGTCCATCGTCGAGGAGGTGAGCGGCGCCACCTTGGGCACGTCGGCACCGGCCGGCAGGCTGGCCGCCGCCTCGCCCAGGCTCTCCGCGACGATCTGGCGGGCGCGCCACGGATCGGCGCCCTCGTTGAAGGTGACGTTGACCAGCGAGAGGCCGGGGATCGAGGTGGAACGCACGCTGGCGACACCGGCCGCGCCGTTGACCGCCTGCTCGATCGGCCGGGTGACGAGCTGCTCGACCTGTTCGGCGGTGAGCCCCGGCGCCTCGGTCTGCACCTCGGCCTGGGCGGGCACGAATTCGGGGAACACGTCGAAGCTCGCATGGCCGAGCGCGATGCCGCCATAGACGAGGAACATCGCCGCGGCGATGACGACGAGCCGCGGAAAGCGCAGCGACCAGCGGATCAGGGCGTCGAGCATCGCCCGCTCAATCCTCGTCGGCCGCGGCGGCGGTGGCCGGATGTTCGGCCGCGTGGAGCACCGAGGCGCCGCGTACCACGACCTGCTCGCCGACGGCGAAACCGCCCGGCGCGAGCAAGCCGCCCGGCGCAGGCCGCGCGCCCTCGATCAGGCGGCGCTCGAACTGGGCCGGTCCGCGCTGGATCCAGGCCCAGGTACCGCCATCGAGGCGCAACAGCGCCGATGCCGGCACGATCACGCCCGAAGCGCCGCCGCCGAGCGGCAGCCGGACCGGCAGGCTGAGCCCGACCGAGAGCATCGCCGCCGAGCGTCCCTGCGCGATGGCGAGCAGGCCGGGCGAGGTCAGCCGCGCCTCGGCGGTGCGCGCCGGCCCGAGAATGCGCAGCGGGACCGACATGCCGCCGCCGAGATCGAGCATCACTGCGCCGACATGGGCAAGCCCGGCGCCGCTGGCGCTGTCGATCCGGACCAGTGCCGCACGACCCGCCGCGAGCGAAGCGACCAGCGCACTGCGCTGCCGGTCGCTAAGCCGCGCAATGGCGGCGCCCCATTCAAGGCCGAGCCGGCGGCGCAGCAGCAACAGCCGCGCCGCATCGCCGCGCGCCTGTGCCCGCGCGGCCTCGACCGTCCGGAGCGCGACCGTGGCGTCGGCGGCGTGGAGCGCGGCGCTGCGCGACGCCTCCGCCTGCGAGGCGGCAGCGGTGGCGACCGCGACCGCCATGTCGCTGTCGAGCGTCGCCAGCGGCACCGTATCGAGCACGCGGGCGATGCCCCCGACGCTGGTGGTGGCAGCGCCCGCCGCGAGCGGCGCGGTGACGATGGCGAGCTTGCGCTGCAACGGCGGCCCGAGCGTGACGCGCACCGGGGCGGCGGCGGCCAGCAGCAGGGCAAGCGGCAGCATCCGCAGGGTGCCGTACCTCATGGCGTGATCGTCTCCAGATGAGTCATGGCGGCGGCGAGCGCTGCCGCTTCGCGATCGTCGAACGGGTGCCGCACCGCATCCTCGGCATCGACCGCCGCCTGCCGCTCGAGCCGGTCGGCTTCGGCCGCGGCGAGGCGCGCCTCGACGACCACGGCAGCGGCGGCGAGCGCATCGGTGCGATCCGCCGCGCCCAGCTTCAGCGCGCTGTCGGTGCCTGCCTGGATGCGGGCGACGACCGCGAGGTCCGGGCCGCGCGCGCGCGCGGCGGCGATGGCGGCCGCGGCAAGCGAAGCGCGCGCGGTATCGACGGCCGACAGGATGGCCGCCTGCACGCCCTCCAGCCGCGTGCCGGCTGCGGCGCGGCGCATTTCGGCCTCGCGGATCGCCGCGCGGTTCAGGTCGGCCGGCGGCAGGACCAGCGGCAGCGAGAAGGGCAATTTGGTGATCCCGCGCTCGACGATATAGCCCAGGCCGAGATGGATTTCGGGATATTGCCGCGCGACCTCGATCCGCAGCGCATCCTCGGACTGGTCATAGTCGGCGACCGCGCGCAGCACGTCGCTGCGGGTCAGCAGCGCATCCCGGCGCCAGGCGTCGAGCCGCGGATCGGCGGCGGCGGGGACGGCCGCAACATCGGTCGCGAGGGCAAGCCCGGCCAGCGCCGAAACCGGGAGGCCGAGCGCCGCGGCAAGGGCAGCGCGAGCCTGGGCACCCCGCGCCACCGCCTCAGCGCGGCGACGTTCGGCGGCAAGCAGTTCGGTCCGGGCCGCCAGGGCGACCGGGCGGCTGTCTTCGCCAGCGCGCACCCGCCGTTCGAAGCGGTCGAGCCGTTCGCGGCGCAGCGCCAGCGCCTGCTCCGCCAGCACCGTTTCCGCGTCGGCGGCGCGCAGGTCGATCGCGGCGCGGCGGATCGCGCTGCGCAGCGTCCAGAGCGCCTCGGCATAGTCATAGCGCGCCTGGATCACGGCGAGATCCGCGGTATCGATCCGGCCCGAGCGCCGTGCGCCGAGATCGAGCGGCACGTCACCGGTCGCGCCGACCAGCCAGGGCCGCTGGGGATTGTCCTGGTGCGAATATTCCGTCGTGAGGGTGAGCGTGCCGAGCGACCTGACGCGCGCGGTGCGCGCCGCCGTCATCGCCGTGCGCAGCGCCGCCTCCGCATTGCGCAGCGCCGGGGCATTGGCCGCGCCGAGTGCGATCAGGTCAGCCTCCGTCGCCGGACGGCCGACCGGCAGCCCGGCCTGGCGCGCATCGAGCGCGGCGGCGGAACGCGCCGAATCGAGCGGTTGCGGCCGATAGGAAACGCAGGCGGACAGCGCCGTGCCCAGGAACAGCAATGCCGGCAATGGGCGGGTTCGCATCATTGTCCCTCGATCGGCGCGCGCCTGGGTGCCGGGCGCCGCATGCCGCAATTGCACGACAGCCGCCACGGCAATCGCCATGGTTGCGAATTCCCAAGGTTCGCGCGGATCAGCCGCGCCAGATCGTGTACAGCGTCATCAGGATCTCGATCGCGAACAACCCGATGATCGCCAGTTCCAGCCGCACCGATCGCTTGTCCTGGACGAGATTGAGCAGGACGTCGGCCGCGTCCCCGATCACCTCGAGCTTGCGCTCGATCACGCGTTCCCGGTCGCCGAGCTCGAATTCAGTCTCGAGCCGCGCATAGAGCCGGTCGAGATGCGGGTGATCCCACAGGATATCGGGCTTCTCGCTGATCTGGGCGCGCCCGACCACGCGATTGCGCGCATCGAGCACGTCGCCGATATATTGCATGACGCGCCGGATCGGCAGCCCGGCGCGGCCATGCGCCTTCAGGCCGGCGACGAGCGGCTCGATGCGCTCGAAGGCGTTGGCGATCTGCACCTCGTCCCAGCCGAGCACCACGCTGCGCGCCAGGACGGTCGCGGTGAGCAGCAGCCGCTCGGCCGTCGGCTCGTTCAGGATCACATGGCCGCGCGCATCGACCTGCTCATGGGCATCGAGCTGCACCTCGATGGTCGCGGTTTCGACTTCGGGCACCGCCAGCCGATCCACGATATGCGGCCCGAGCCTGGACAGGATATCGGCCTCGATCTCGGCCGAGGCGCCGAACAGCACGACCACGCCGTAGCGGAAGATGAAGATGGCGCCGACCCCCTCGGGTGCCAGCTTCGACGGTTCGCTGAAGCCCGCCAGCCCGCGGGCATCGATCCGGGTGCCGACGAGCAGCGCACGGACATCGGCACGGGTCGGCTGGTGGTCGAGCAGCGCGGCGACGACCTCGCGCGCGCCGACCGCCAGCGGCCGCCGGATCGATTCGGCCACGCGCCTCGCTGACGATTCGATTGCCATCGGCGCTGCACTCCCCGGGGAGACCGGCACCATAAAGAGCCTGTGCCGCGCCGATGTCAAAGCCGGCCGGCGCCGGCCGGGACGCCCCGGTCAGGCGCGCGCGGGCACCGCAGCGGCGAGATGCCCGCCCACGGCGGCGAGGAGCAGCGCATGGGCGCGGTCGACGATGTCGTCGAGCGACGGCGTCCTCGCGAACATCGCGCGGGCCTGGGCGACGAGCTCGGCACGGTCGGGCAAATGCGGCAGGTCGAGCCCGGCCAGGATCTCGGCCGCACGGTCCTGCGCGTCGGCAAGCGCCTTGCGCAGCGCGGACAGGTCGATCGCCGGGGAGGCCACGACGGCGAGCGCGATCCGCTCGGCATTGAAGCGCGCCGCCAGCTGCTCGGCGGTGCGCTGGAGCGTGCGCGCGCCGAGCTGGTGCTCGTTGCGCAGCACGCGCTCGGGCGGCGGTGTCAGGTCGCGAACGATGCGCAACGCGGCGAGCAGTTCGAGCAGATACCAGCTCGCATCGACTTCCCACCAGCGGAACCCCTGGCGGGTACTGCTCGGGCAGGCATGGTGGTTGTTGTGCCACCCCTCCCCCATCGTCAGCAGCGCGAGACCGAGATTGTTGCGCGAATCGTCGCCGGTCACATAGCGCCGGCTGCCGAGCACATGCGCGAGCGAGTTGATGAAGAAGGTCGCGTGATAGACCAGCACGGTGCTCCAGAAGAAGCCGACCACGAGTCCCGGCCAGCCGGCGATCAGGAAGGAGGCAAGGCCAAGCACGAAGGCCGGTACGATCTCGTGCCGGTGAAGCCACATCAGCTCGGGATAGCGCGTCAGATCCGGCACCTTGGCCAGATCGGTCGCCTCGTGGCGGCGCGCGAAGATCCAGCCGACATGGCTGTAGAAGAATCCGGTCTGGCGGGGCGAATGAACGTCGCGCGGCGTATCCGAATAGAGATGGTGGTGGCGATGCTTGGCGGCCCACCACAGCACGCTCTTCTGGGCCGTGCTCTGCGCGAGGAAGGCGAGGATGAACTGGAACACGCGGCCCGTCGCGAAGGAGCGGTGCGAGAAATAGCGGTGATAGCCGGCCGTCACCGCGAACATGCGCAGCCAGTAGAGCGTGACGCACAGGGTGACCGCCTGCCAGGTCACGCCGGTCAAGATCGCGGCGAAGCAGCCGAGATGGACGAGCAGGAAGGGAATGGCGGAAGGGTAGACGATATCGCCGGTGTCGGCCGTGTCGGCGGTTTCGGTGGTCTGCTCGGGAATCTGGGTAGCGCTCATGAGGGTTCCGGATGTCAAAAGCCCCGCAGCCGGCAAACCGGGCGCGGGGCGATGGTCATCGGCCAGCCAGCGGAAAACTGCTCAGGCCGATGGTCGTCGTTCGCGCGGATCAGGCCGCGCGGAGTTCTTCGGCCGAAGCCTTGCCGCTGCGGGCATCGGCAACGACCTCGTAGGAGATCTTCTGCCCTTCATCGAGCGAGGCCATGCCGGCGCGTTCGACGGCGCTGATATGGACGAAGACGTCCTTGCTGTTGTCGTCAGGCTGGATGAAGCCGAAGCCCTTCTGGGTGTTGAACCATTTTACCGTTCCCGTCGTCATGGGATATTCCTTATGCATAAGCGTGCGTTGAGCCGCGCGAGAACGCGCGGCGATGGTCGAGATCTGGATGGAAACAGCTAGTCAGGCACGCGGTAAGGCGGCGAGGCCGATCGTTCGGCCGAAGCTCGATCCTCGCGAGATGGTGATGCATGGGCAGTTGCGCAAGATGCAATCGCCCTTGCCTTCCGTTCACGCGCCCCGACGGGCCGATTTTATTCCCGTTGCTGCAGTGCCCTTTCCCAGGCCAGCGCGTCCCGGACGATCGTATCGAGATCGTCGCGCGCCGGCTTCCAGTCGAGCGTGGCGAGGATCGCGCGGTTGTCGGCGATCAATTCGGCCGGATCGCCGAGGCGCCGGCCCTGCACCACGCGTTCCAGCTTCATGTTGGTGACGCGGTCGACCGCGTCGAGCACCTGCTGGACCGAGAAGCCGCGGCCATAGCCGGCATTGAGGATGTGGTTGCGCGTCGGCGCGGCGATCAGCAGGTCGAGCGCCGCGACATGGGCGGCGGCGAGATCGCTGACATGGATATAGTCGCGCACGCCGGTGCCGTCGGGCGTGTCATAGTCGGTGCCGAACACGCCGACCGAGGCGCGTTTGCCGGTCGCCGCCTCGACGGCGATCTTGATGAGATGGGTCGCGCCGGCAGTCGACTGGCCGGCGCGCGCCTTCGGATCGGCGCCCGCGACGTTGAAATAGCGCAACGCGGCATAGTTGATCGGATGGGCGGCGGCGACGTCGCGCAGCATCGCCTCGGTCATCAGCTTGGACATGCCATAGGGGTTGATCGGGATGGTCGGATCGCCCTCCGACACCGGCACCTTTGCCGGCGTGCCATAGGTCGCGGCGGTCGAGGAGAAGATGAAATGCGGCACGCCGCAGACCACCGCGCTTTCGAGCAGCGCCCGGCTCGCAACGGTGTTGTTGCGATAATATTTGAGCGGATCGGTGACTGATTCGGGCACCACGATCGAGCCGGCGAAATGCATGATCGCGCGGACATCGTGCGCGCGGATCGTCCCGCGGACCAGCTCGTCATCCTCGATATTGCCGCGGACCAGCGTCGCGCGCGGATCGACCAGCCAGTCGAAGCCAGTGGTGAGGTTGTCGACCACGACGACCTTGTGCCCGGCATCGAGCAGCGCCAGCACGGCATGGCTGCCGATATAGCCTGCCCCGCCCGTCACCAACACCGCACCGTTCAGCATTCGCATTCCCCGTTACCGCCCCGTGGACGTGCGGTGCCCTTAAGCGGGCGGGGGCGCAAGAGTCGATGCGGGGTTACAGCGTGACGCCGCGCTTCCAGATCGCGATCTCGCGCTCGCCATTGCGCTCGGCCGCCGTTTCCCGGCCCGAGGCCACCTCGCGAATCATATCGAGCAGCGCGTCGGCAACCGGCTCGGTGCCTTCGGTAAGCACGCGGCCCGCGTCGAAATCGATCCATCCCTTCTTGCGCTCCGCCAGCGGGGTGTTGGACGCGATCTTGATCGTCGGCGCGGGAAAGCCGAGCGGCGTGCCGCGCCCGGTGGTGAACAGGATCACCGTCGCGCCCGCCGCGGTCAGCGCCGTCGACGAGACTGCGTCATTGCCCGGCGCCTCCAGCAGGGTAAGCCCGGTGCGGCGCACCCGCTCGCCATAATGGCGCACATCGGTAACCGTCGCATGGCCTGCCTTCTGCACGGCGCCGAGCGACTTCTCCTCCAGCGTGGTGATGCCCCCGGCGATATTGCCGGGCGAGGGATTCTCCGAAACCGGCTCGCCATGCTCGGTGAAGTAGCGCTTGAAGTCGTTGACCATCGCCGCGATGCCCTGGAACACCTGCTCGTCGGCGGCGCGGTCCATCAGCAACTGCTCGGCCCCGAAGATCTCCGGAATCTCGGTCAGGATCGCCGACCCGCCCGCCGCCGTGACCGCGTCGCTCATCCGCCCGACCAGCGGATTGGCGGTCAGGCCGGAAAAGCCGTCCGACCCGCCGCATTTCAGGCCGAGCACCAGCGCCGACAGCGGCACTTCGCTGCGCCGGTCCTGCGCCGCCTGCTCCACGAGTTCATCGACCAGGGCAAGCCCCTCCGCGATCTCGTCGCCGGCGACCTGCGCGGCAAAGGAGCGGATGCGGCCGTGCAGCGCCGGATCGACCTCCTGCAGCAGCCGATCGAGCTGGTTCGATTCGCAGCCGAGCCCGACCAGCAGCACGCCGCCCGCATTGGGATGCGCGGCGAGCGCAGCAAGAATGGAGCGGGTACCATCGAGATCGTCGCCGAGCTGCGAGCAGCCAAAGGGGTGCGTCAGCGCGTGCACGCCATCGACCTTGCCGGCGTGGCGGCGGCCGGCGGCCTCGGCGATCTTCTGCGCCGTGCGCGCGACGCAGCCGACGGTCGGGATCACCCAGATCTCGTTCCGCGTGCCGACCCGCCCGTCCGCGCGGCAATAGCCGGCGAAGCCGCGCGCCGCAGCCGTCGTGGCAGGTGCGTCGCCCGAGGGATGCCACAGATAGGCGCCGCTGGCGGCAAGCGCGGTCGCGACATTATGGGTGTGGACATGCTCGCCCGCCGCGATGTCCGCCGTCGCGCGCCCGATCGGGAAGCCGAACTTGAGCACCGGATCACCCGCCGCGATGGCGCGCAGCGCGATCTTGTGGCCGCGCCCCACCGGGCCCGTCACCGCGATCTCCAGATCGCCGACGGCGGCGACGGTGCCCGTCGCCAGGTCGTGCAGGGCAGTCGCGACGCTGTCGCGGGGGTCGACGCGGAACAGGGATGGGATCATGGGACCGCTATCAGTGGCGATTGCCGCGCGATTAGCCAAGTCCCAATTCGCGCCGTTCCCGCTGCAGCAGGCGCGCCGGCCCCAGGGGTTCAGCAGCGCTCGAGGAAATCCTCCATCGCTTCATAGGCGGACGGCGTCAGCCGCAGATAGGACCGGCGGCCATCATAGGGATCGGCCTCGCGGATGATCAGGCCGCGCTCGATCAGCAGCTTCACCCAGCGCAGCCCGGTCGACATCGGCTTGCCCGATCCGATCGCGGCGCTCGTCACCGAGACGCGCTTGCCGCTCGCCTGGGCGATGTAGAGATCGAGCATCAGATCCCAGCCCGGATCGCCGAACAGCTCGTTGCCGAGGATCTCCTCGCGCAGCCGGCGCTGGTTGTGGATATGGCGTGCCTTTTCGATCAGCGCATAATCAGTGCGCAGTCCAACGCGCATATGGGCGATCGGCGTTTCCTGGATCAGCATGTCGTTTCCCCCGGGGTCCCCGTCGAGCCCGCAACTATAAGGAACGCTGAAAGAATCGACGTGATCCCAAAGGTGGAACACGGTGTTCCACAATGCGCCGTGCTCCGGAAATGGAACACCGATGCAGCATTGCCGGATCACCGCCGCACCCGGATCGATCGGGAATTGGCCGCGCTGCGGCGTGGTGACGATTCCATCCAAGACAAAGCCGCGATCATTGTCGACAAAGTTCACGGCGGCGAAAATATTACGGGAAATGTGACCGTCATCACGCCGATCAAAGCGATATCGCGCGATGATCGCCGCGACTTTTCCATCCGGCAAGGAGGATGATGACATGCCGAATGCTTCGGATATCGCATGGTTCAAGGAGCAATTTTCAGCTGAGATCCTGCCACAACTGGCCGGAACTCCCTTCGATCTGGATATGTTTGCCGCACTCGCGTGCCAGGAAACCGGCGAGGTCTGGCCGCTGATACGCAAGAATCTGTCGCGCGACCGGGTGCTCGAACTGTGCGTCGGCGATACGATCGACGGCCGCACCGCCTTTCCCCGGAGTCGCGCCGAGCTGGAGGCGAAGCCGCGCGGCAAGGAGATGTTCGCGATCGCGCATGCGGCGCTGGTCGATATGGCCAAATATATTTCGGGCTATGCCAGCGTGGCGCAGAAGCCGGACAAATTCTGCCACGGCTATGGCATGTTCCAGTACGACATTCAGTTCTTCACGGTCGATCCGGATTATTTCCTGGAGCGCCGCTACGCGACCTTCGCGGGCACGTTCGGCAAATGTCTCGACGAGCTCCGCGACTGCCTGCGCAAGCTGGGCTGGAGCACGCGCCAGACGCTGACCGACCTCGAAAAGGCCGCCGTCGCGATCACCTACAACAAGGGATCGTACAAGCCGTCCGCCGGGCTGAAGCAGGGCTATTTCGACGGCCACCGCTATTATGGCGAGAATTTCTACGACTATCTCCGGCTCGCCCACACCGTCGCGACGCCGGGTGGAACACCGCAAACGCTGACGCCGCCGGCCCCGGGCACCGCGATCGTATCGCCGCCCCTTCCCGCGACGAGCAAGGGCGACAGCTATGAGGTGGACGTCACCACCATCCTGCGCGTGCGCAGCGCGCCGGAGATCGACCCCAAGGCGCCGGGCAAGAATGTCGTCGCGAACCTTCCCGACGGCCAGCCGGTAACCGCGGTGAGCGCCACGGTGACCAACGGCTTCCTGGAAATCGAGACGACCTTGCGCGGCGCGCTGATCCACGGCTTCGCGTCGAAGGACTTCCTCAAGCGCGTGGCCGATGCCCCGCTGCCCGCGCCGCCGGCGCCGGCGGCGGCACCGCCGACCAGTGGCATCGTCGCGGTCGAGCTGCCGCACCGTCCGGGCAGCATCACCCGCCGCACCGATCCGGCGGGCGCCTATTCGCTCAATGAGCCGGGCCAGCCAGGCCGCACGGGCACGACCGCCGCCGACTTGCGCGGCGAGCTCGGTGCGATCATCGACTGGCTGGGCGTCGATACGCCCGCGAACAAGCGCTACCAGCCGCGCCCCGGCGTGACCTTCTGCAATATCTACGCGCATGACTATTGCGGCCTGGCGGGCGTCTATCTGCCGCGCGTGTGGTGGACAGGCGCGGCGATCGAGCAGCTCTCCCAGGGCAGGACGGTCGAACCGCGCTATGGCGAGACGGTCGACGAGCAGCGCGCCAACGACCTGTTCCGCTGGCTGCGCGATTTCGGGCTGCGTTTCGGCTGGCGCCGGGCGGCAACGCTCACCGAACTGCAAACCGCGGCGAATGCCGGCGCGATCGGCATCATCGTCGCGCGGCGCACCGAGGACGGGCGTTCGGGCCATATCGTCGCCGTGGTGCCCGAGACCAACGACCATGTTGCCCGCCGCAATGCGGCGGGCGATGTGGTGGCGCCGCTGCAGAGCCAGGCCGGCGCAGTCAATTTCCGCTACGGCACCAGCACGACCGACTGGTGGAAGGGCGCGCAATTCGCCGAGAGCGCGTTCTGGATCCATGCCTAGCGGCGAATCCGCCGCCCCGGCTCAATAGGAGCGCGGCATGCCAAGCACATGTTCGGCGAGATAGGACAGGATCAGGTTGGTCGAGATCGGGGCGACCTGGTAGAGCCGCGCCTCGCGGAACTTGCGTTCCACGTCATATTCCTCGGCGAAGCCGAAGCCGCCAAAGGTCTGCACGCACGCCTCGGCCGCCGCCCACGAGGCTTCGGCGGCGAGCATCTTCGCCATGTTCGCCTCCGCCCCGGGATTGCCGCCGGCCTGGTAGAGCGCAGCTGCCTCGTGCACCATCAGCTCGGCCGCACGCATCTGGGCATAGGCGCGGGCGATCGGGAACTGCACGCCCTGGTTCTGCCCGATCGGCCGGCCGAACACCTCCCGCTCGCCGGCATAGGCGGATGCCTTTTCGATGAACCATTTCGCATCGCCGACGCACTCGGCGCCGATCAGGATGCGCTCGGCATTCATGCCGGACAGGATGTAGCGGAACCCCTGCCCCTCATCCCCGATCAGGCTGGATGCCGGGATCTCGAGCTGGTCGAAGAAGATCTCGGTCGTGCCATGGTTCATCATCGTTCGGATCGGGCGGATATCCATGCCCTTCCCCGCCGCCGCGCGCATGTCGACCAGGAACACCGACAGGCCTTCGGTCCGCTTCGCGACCTGCTCGCGCGGCGTGGTGCGCGCGAGCAGCAGCATCAGATCGGAATGTTCCGCGCGCGACGTCCAGATCTTCTGGCCGTTGACGATATAGCGATCGCCGTCGCGCAGCGCGGTGGTGCGCAGCGCAAGCGTGTCGGTGCCCGATGTCGGCTCGGTCACGCCGAAGGCCTGGAGGCGCAGCGCGCCGGTGGCGATCTTCGGCAGGAATTCGGCCTTCTGCGCGGCGCTGCCATGGCGCAGCAGCGTGTTCATCACATACATCTGCGCATGGCAGGCCGAGCCGTTGCAGCCCGACGCCTGGATTTCCTCCAGGATCACCGCCGCATCGGCGAGCGTCAGGCCGGAACCGCCATGGCTTTCCGGGATCAGCGCGGCGAGGAAGCCCGCCCGGGTGAGCGCCGTGACGAACTCGGTGGGATAGGCGCGCTCGCGATCCTTGGCCTGCCAGTAGCTCCCCGGAAAATCGCCGCAGAGCTGGCGCACCGCGCGGCGGATCTCCGCCTGTTCCTGCGTATCGCGCGCGCCCGTTTCGAACAGCATGTCGCTCCCTCTCCCGATCTTGCCCACCATAGCATCATTGGATCACGCAGCGATGGACTGCATTGCCGTGCCTATGCCAGAGCGGCGGCGCAACGCTCATCGACAAGGGTCCGCCATGAAGCTCCGCTCGCTGCTGTTCGTCCCCGGGGATCGCCCCGAACGCTTCGCCAAGGCGGCGGCGAGCGGCGCCGATGCGATCATCCTCGATCTCGAGGATTCGGTCGCGCTGGAAAAGAAGCCCGAGGCGCGCGCCGCGATCGCCGCCTGGCTCGGCGGGGAACGGCCGGTGCCCTGCTTCGTCCGCGTGAACCCGCTCGACGGCGGGCAGACGCGCGCCGATCTCGAGGCGATCATGCCGGCGCGGCCGGACGGGATCATGCTGCCCAAGGCGGAGGGCGCCGCCTCGGTGCGGGCGCTGATCGCGATGATCGAGGGCGACGCCCCGCCGATCCTGCCGATTGCGAGCGAGACGGCCGCCGCGGTGTTCCAGCTGTCGACCTATGGCGAAGTCGGCGCCGACCTTGCCGGCCTGACCTGGGGCGCCGAGGACCTGCCCGCCGCGATCGGCGCCACCGCCGCGCGCAATCCCGACGGCAGCTACACCGCGCCCTATGAGATCGTCCGCGCCCTCACCCTGTTCGGCGCCCATGCGGCCGGCGTGCCCGCGATCGAGACCGTCTATCCCAATATCGCCGATACCGAGGGCCTTGCCGCCTATGTCGCGCGCGGCCGGCGCGACGGCTATACCGGCATGATGGCGATCCACCCGGCGCAGGTGGCGGTGATCAATGCCGGCTTCAGCCCGAGCGAGGCCGAGATCGCCCACGCCCGCGAGATCGTCGCCGCCTTTGCCGCCAATCCCGGTGCGGGGGCGCTGAAGCTCGGCGGCAAGATGATCGACCAGCCGCACCTCAATCAGGCCCGCGCGCTGCTGGCGCGGGTCGCCTAGCGCGCGCCGTGCGGACCGCCCGGGTCAGCCCGTGCGGATCCACACGCTCTTGATGTTGAGATAGCTCGCAATGTGCTCGTTGCCGCCTTCGCGGCCATAACCGCTCATCTTGTAGCCGCCGAACGGCACGGCCGGGTCCATCGCGAAATAATGGTTCACCCAGATCGAGCCGGCCTTGATCCGCTTCACCGCGGAGAGTGCGCGGGTGATGTCGCGGGTCCAGACCCCGCCGGCCAGGCCGAAGCGCGTCGCATTGGCGCGCTCGATCACTTCATCGAAGCTGTCGAACGGCAGGATGCAGGCGACGGGGCCGAAAATCTCCTCGCGCGCGATGCGCATGTCGTCCCGCACATCGGCGAAGACGGTCGGCTCGACATAATAGCCCTGGTCGAGCGCGCCGCCGGTGGCGCGCTTGCCCCCGGTCACGAGCCGCGCGCCCTCGGCGACGCCGAGCTCGAGATAGGAAGCGACGCGGTCATATTGCTTCTTCGAGACGAGCGGGCCGATCTGCGTGTCGCCGTCGAGGCTGGGGCCGATCCGCATCGCCCTGGCGAAGGCAGCGACGCGCTGGACGACTTCCTCATAGATCGGCCGCTCGACGAACAGCCGCGTGCCCGCCGCGCAGACCTGGCCGGAATTGTTGAACACGCCCATCGCCGAGGCGGGGACCGCGACGTCGAGATCGGCATCCGCGAAGATGATGTTGGGCGACTTGCCGCCCAGTTCCATCGTCACGCGCTTCACTGATCCGGCCGAGGCCTCGATGATCTTCTGGCCCGTCTCGCATGAGCCGGTGAAGGTGACCTTGTCGATATCGGGATGGCTGGACAGGGCCGCGCCGGTCGCGCCGAGGCCCGTCACGACGTTGACCACGCCGGGCGGCACGCCCGCCTCGAGGCAGAGCTGGCCGAACAGGAGCGGGCTGAGCGACCCGTCCTCGGCCGGCTTGAGCACGATGGTGCAGCCGGTCGCGAGCGCGGGGGCGATCTTCCACGCCGCGCTGAAGATCGGGCCGTTCCACGGGATGATCGCGCCGACCACGCCGATCGGCTCGCGCAGCGTGTAGGACAGCAGCTCGACCGGGGCGGAATTGCCCAGCGTCTCGCCATGGATCGCCGTCGCGGCGCCGGCGAAATGGCGAATCGAACGCAGGATCATCGGGCGCAGGCCGCGCGAGGCAGTGATCGGCCGGCCCATTTCCAGCGTGTCGAGCAGCGAGAGATCGTCGAAATGGCGGTCGACCAGGTCGGCGAGGCGCAGCAGCACTGTCTGGCGCTCGGCCGGCGTAAACCGGCCCCATGGCCCGTCCAGCGCAGCGCGCGCAGCCGCCACCGCGCGATCGACATCAGCCGGGGCGGCCAGCGCGAGTTCAGCCACCAGCTCGCCCGTCGCCGGGCTGAAGGTGGAGAAACGCTCGCCGGACCGGGCGTCCTGCATCTGCCCGTCGATCAGGAGCTGCTTGGGCTTGCCGTCGAGAAAGGCGGGCTTCTGGATCTGGGTCACGTCGGGAATCCTTGCATCAGGGGGAATCCTTGCATCAGGCAGTCTTGGCCTGGGCGCGGCGCATCGCGGCGCGCCCCAGGGCGAACAACAGGGCAGCGGGCAGCAGCACGCAGAACACCGTCGCGATCAGCGACATGCCGACCTTCAGCGGATCGTGCAGCACCTTGTCCGTGATGAGGCCGACCGCGAACGGCCCGCCGGCGAGCGCGATCAGGCCGGTCGACAGGACATAGAGCGCCGATACGCGCCCGCGCAGATAGGGCGGGGTCACCACCTGCACGACCGCCGGGCCCATGCCCGCGGTCGAGAGGATGCAGGTCATGAACAGGCCATAGCACACCACCGTCGCCCAGGGGCTGGCGACGAGGAAGGCGCTCACCCCGAACACCGCCGCGACCAGCACCGTGAACAGGCACCAGAGCAGGTGCGCATCGTGCCGGCCGCGACGATAGAGCGTGTCGACGATCCAGCCATGCACCGGCATCAGCGCCGCCGCGGCGATCTGGGTTATGCCCAGCACCACGCCGATCCGTGCCGGCAGCCAGTGATGCACCCGGACGAAATAGCTCGGCGTCCAGAGCTGGAAGCCGATCGTCGCGGCATAAGCGAGGCCGAAGCCGCCGAAGATCGCGGCGAACAGCATCGGGTTGGCGCGGATGAAGCCGACCGCATCGCCATAGCCGGCCGACGCGGCGACGGACTTGCGGCGCGGCGGCTCGCGAAAGGCGAAGACGCCGAAGGCCAGCATCAGGCCGGGCATGCCGGTCATCAGGAACACCTGCTGCCAGGGCTGCAGCGCGCCGACGATCGGCAGGTGCAGCACGCCCGCCTTCATCACCGCCGCGACCACCGGGCCGCCGATCAGGAAGACGATGCCGGCACCCATCACGCCGCCCATGATGAAGATCGACATGGCGAGCGACACACGGTGCGGCGGGAAGCTGTCCCCCACGATCGAATAGCTGCCCGTGCCGAAGCCCGACTCCCCGGCGCCGACCAGCGCGCGCGCGGCGAACAGGGCGGCGAAGCCGCCGGCCAGCCCGCACGAGGCGGCAGCGATGCTCCACACGATGATCGACAGGAAGAGCACCCAGCGCCGGCTGAACCGGTCGAGCGCCATGCCGACCGGGATCGCGCACAGGCAGAAGAGCAGCGCGAAGGCCGGCCCCTGCAACAGGCTGATCTGCAGATCCGACAGGCCGAGATCGGCTTTGATCGGCTCGACCATCAGCGCCATGATGTTCCGGTCGGTCAGCGACAGGATGTACAGCAGGAACAGGATCGCGACGGTGAGCCAGCCCATCAGCGGCTTGGGATAGTCCTGCGGCAGCTCCTGATCGGTCATGGCGCGGGCTTTCAGAGCTGGCTGGCGGGAAGAGTGACGACGAGTCCGTCGAGCGCGTCGGTGATCCTGATCTGGCACGACAGGCGGCTGGTCGGGCCTGGATCGATCGCGAAATCGAGCATCGCTTCCTCGTCGTCGGCGCGCGGCGGGATGGCGTCGACCCAGGCCGGGTCGACCATCACATGGCAGGTCGCGCAGGAGCAGGCGCCGCCGCAATCGGCGAGGATGCCGGAAACGCCGTTGCCGACCGCGCCTTCCATCAGCGAACTCCCGCTCGCGATTTCCACGGTGCGCCGGCCGCCGCGATGATCGATGAAGGTGACGTGCGGCATCAGCGGGCCGCCCCCGCGATCATGCGACGCTCAGCCCGCATCGTCTTCACCCAGCACGGTGAGCGCCCGCTCCGGGCAGGCGCGTGCGCCGCGTCGGGCAAGCGCTTCCTGGCCCGCCGGCACGTCGATGTCGCCGGCGACGATATAGCCCGAATCGTCGAGCTCGAAGATGTCGGGGGCAAGCGCATAGCAGCGCGCATGGCCCTGGCAGAGTGTATGGTCGACCTTGATCTTCATGGCAGTCCCTCCCTTCAGGCCCGATGCTGTCCAGGCAGCATCGCCTTTATGCCGGAGCGGGCGACCGGGCTGATATCATGGGCGGACTCGGCCGGAACATTCTCCGGCACGGACACTATATCGCCGAACGGCACCCTGCTCTCCCAGCTGGCCCGCCTTGGTGGCGGTGCCCTCACCCTCTATCCGATCGCAACGCGGGTGAACAGCCATTTCTGCACAGGAGATTAGTTTTGCTTGCCCGCCAGCCGATCGGGATCGTAGCGCGGGCGATCCATCTGGAACTCGTCGCTGTTGCGGACATACCAGCCGCTGCCATGCGTGCGCCCGATCAGCTTCATCGCCTTGGTATCGAGATAATGCCGCTCGGGATCGGTGACGAAGGCATCGGCGATATGCGCCACCAGAATCTCGGCGATCACGACGGTCTGGTGGGTGCCGATATCGAGCGCCGTGACCTTGCGGCATTCGAAGCTGACCGGGCTGGTCGCGATCCGCGGCGGCGCGACGGCGTCGCTCGGCACCGTCTCGATCCCGGCATAGTCGATCTCGCTGACATCGGCCGGCGCATCGACGCTGGTGAGGTTCATCTTCTCGGCATCGGCCTCGCACACCAGGTTCACGACGAACTCGCCGGTCTCGATGATGTTGGACGCGGTGTTCTTCAGCCCGCGCGACATCGGCTCCTTGAGCAGGCCGAGCACGATCAGCGGCGGCTCGGTGCCGACCGCGTTGAAGAAGCTGTAGGGCGCGGCGTTGACGATCCCGGCCTTCGACATGCTGGTGATCCAGGCGATCGGGCGCGGCGTGATCGTCGAGTTCACGATCTTGTAGCGGGCGCCCATCGAAAGGGCGCGCATATCGAATTTCATGGCCTGTCTCCCGCCGCTCAGCCGGCAGCTTTGGCGGCGGCCCTGGCCGCGGCGCGGGCGACGAAGGCCTCGCGGGCGGCCTTCACCTCGTCGCCGGCCTGGCAGGTATGGCAATAGACCAGTTCAAGCGCATGGCTGGTGGCGAGATCGCCGTCATCGGACATCTGCAGCAGCCGCTTGGTCAGTTCGACGGCGTGGCGATTGCCCTCACCGATATTGGTGGCGAAGGCGAGCGCCGCCGCGACGACCTCGCCCGCGGGCGCGAGCCGGCTGACCAGCCCGAGCGACGCTGCCTCCGCCGCATCGAGCGTGCGGCCGGAAAAGATGATCTCGGCGGCGCGGTAGCGGCCGAGGATGCGCGTCAGGAACCAGGCGGCGCCGCCATCGGGCACGAGGCCGAAGCCGAGAAACGGCGCGCCGAACCGGGCGGCGTCGGACGCGAAGATCAGGTCGCAGGCCATGGCGAGGCTCCACGACACGCCGAACGCGCCACCCTCGATCGCGGCGATGGTGGGCACCGGCAGGGCGCGCAGCCGCGCGATGATGCGCTGGCCCATCTCGAGCCGCGCGGCGAGCGCGACCGCCCCCTCGCCCCGCGCCGGACCGGTCTTCACGTCGCCGCCATTGCTGAAATGATTCTCGGCGCCGCACAGGATGATCGCGCGCGGCGGGGTGCCGTTCTCGATCGCGGTGAGCGCGTGGCCGAACTGCTCCCACATGGCGAAGGACACGGTGTTCTTCGCGCGCGGCCGGTTGAGCGTCAGGACGACGACATCGTCCTCGCGCCGTTCGACCAGCAATTCGGCTACAGCGCCTTCCATCACCCGCATCCCCTGACATTCGCCGGCCTGTCGCCGCTTGCCCCTGCCCTATCGCAGATCACCCGCGCCGTGCAATCAATATTGCATGACGGTGTAGTTTTAGGCGCGATCGCGATCGGCGGGGGCCTCGGCCGGCACGTCAGCCGGCGGCTCGACCTTGAACTTGGAGGCGATCAGCCGCTTGGCGCCATGCTCCATGACCTCGCGCAGCAGATCCTCGATCTCGCGCCGCGCCGCGCCGCGCGTCGCGCCCGCCACGAAGGTGAGATAGCTTTGCAGCAGGTGCGGCACGATCTCGTCGTCGCCGATCCGGCCCTGCGCCCAGGCGTTGATCGTCGCATATTCCAGCCGCACGACATCGTCGGCCAGGCGCTCGGCATCGGCCCAGGGCTGAAGCTGGCGCTTGAGCTGCAACATCCGCGTCCATTCGAGGTTGGACCGGGTCGCCATGCTGTGCATTGCCTGCCAGATGTCGGTATCCGCCTCGGGGCTGAAATACAGCGCCATGATCGCGCGGATGTAATTGCGGATCTGGCGGTTGCGGTTGACCACCGTCACCATCCGCTCGACATTGTGCATCAGCGTGCCGACCGGATTGGTATAGCTGATCCGCTTCACGAACTCGTCGAAATATTCCTGGATCGCGATCGCGATCATCCGCTCGCGCGTCTGGAAGGCATTGTAGAGCGTCCGCTTGGCGACGCCGGCGCGCTTGCCGACCTCGTTCATGCTGAGCGCTGCAATGCCTTCCTCGGCGATCGCCTTGCGGGTTTCCTCGAGGATGCGGCTCCGGCGCGCGCGGATCGCGGGACTGGAATAGGTCTGCGCCCGCTCGCTCGTCCCGTTCAATACTGGTTCCCTGGTCTCTGCGGACATTCAGCGCACTTCCTCTTGGACGTTGGGGAATGCCTTTACATGCCCGAAGCGTCAACAACCCAGGGTAAGACGCACCAACTTCATTTTTTCGGCATCGTCTCTCGCGCGCGCTGGCGAATATAGTTGCGCAGGCCTTCGAGTTCCTCGGGCGTGAACTGCCCGAAGCCCGGCATGCCGCGCGCCATCAGCCCGCCATCGTGCACCACCGCGGCGAACGCAGCGGCGTCGAGCGGGATCGGCGACTTGCGCAGATCGGGCGCCGCGCCGCCCGCCATCATCCCCACGCCGTGGCAGATCACGCAACTGGTATTGTAGATGCCGGCGCCGATCGCCGCCTTGGCCGGCTCGACGGTGAAGGCGGGATCGTCCTGGATCGGCTCCTCGACCGGGTGGAAGGCCGGCAGCTTGCGCGTGCCGCCGATCATGAAGGTCAGCACGCGGCGCTTCTGCTGGCGATAGTCCCAGTTGGGCGAGGTGGCATAGCTGCTGCGGAAGCTCGCGATCACGGTGACATATTGCCGCCCGCCGACACTGTAGGAAATCGGTGCGCTCAATATGCCGTCCTGCGCATCGAAGCTCCACAGCTTCATGCCGGTATCGGCGGCATAGGCGGCGAAGTCGCCGGTGTTGAGGCCCTGGAAGATCAGGTTGCCGCCGGTGGCGAGCACGCCGCCGTTGAACACGCCGGGCTGCGGGATCGACCAGGCCTGTTTCTGCGTGGCGGGATTCCAGGCGACCAGCTTGCTGGTCGCCGGCGGCACCTTGATGCTCGCCGGCGGCGCGCCGAGGCCGGTGTTGACGAACATCCCGGCCTTGGGCTGCCAGGTGTCGAGACCCGCCGGATCGACATAGACCCGCCCGCCTTCCATCACCGGGATATAGGTCAGCCCACTCTTCGGGCTGTGCGCCATCGCCTGCACGCCGTGCGCGCCGTTCGGGAAGGGATAGAGCACGAACGGCTTGCCGTTCGGGTAGAGCGACTCCGGGTTCATCACCGGCCGGCCGGTCGCCATGTCGATCCGATCGGCCCAGTTCACCTTGGCGAACTTCTCCGCCGAGAGCAGCTTCCCCGTCTCGCGATCGATGACATAATAGAAGCCGTTCTTCGGCGCGTGCAGCAGCACCGACTTCTTCTGGCCATCGATGACCATGTCGGTCAGCTCGATGTCCATCGCGTTGTTGAAGTCCCAGCTGTTCTCCGGGTTGGTCTGGTAATGCCAGACATAGTCGCCGGTCTTGGCGTCGAGCGCGACGATCGAACCGAGATAGAGATTGTCGCCGCCGCCGGGGCTGCGGATCTTCTGGTTCCACGGGAAGCCGTTGCCGGTGCCGATATAGAGCCGGTCGTACTTCGCGTCATAGGCCATCGCCTGATAGACCGCGCCGCCACCGCCGAACTTCCACCATTCGCCGGTCCAGGTCTTGGCCGCAGCCTCCATCGCCTTGTTCTCGAAGCCCTTGGCGGGATCGCCCGGCACGACGTGGAAGCGCCAGGCCTTCTTGCCGGTGTTCATGTCATAGGCGGTCACATAGCCGCGCTGCGGCGTGTAGTCCGAGCCGCCGAAGCCGATCACGACCTTGTCGCCGGCGACGAAGGGCGGGCCGGTGATATAAGCCTCCTGCGCCTCGTCGAGCGTCTGCACGCTCCACAGCAGCTTGCCGTTGCGCGCGTCGATCGCCAGCAGGCGCCCGTCGCGGGTGGCGGTGAAGACCTTGCCGTCGCGATAGGCGATGCCGCGAATGCCCCAGCCCGCGCGCATCCGCGTCTTCGATTCGGGCTGGTCCTCGACCTTGGGATCATATTGCCAGAGCAGCTTGCCGGTGCGCGCGTCGAGCGCGTGCATCACGCTGAGCCCCGCCGCGAAATAGAGCGTGCCATTGACCTCGAGCGGCGCGGTATAGGCATCGAACGCATCGATGTCATAGGACCAGGCAAGGCCGAGCTTGCCGACATTGCCGGCGTTGATCTGGTCGAGCGGGCTGTAATGCTCGCCGGCATCGGTGCCGCCGAAGCTGTACCAGTCGCGGCCGTCGACCAGCGCCGGCGTCGTGCCGCGCGCAATCGCGGCGGCGGCGAACAGCGCGGTGCCGAACAGGAGAGACGCCTTGCCGAAGCCCTTCAACATCATCCACACCTCATGAGGTCCAAGCGCTCTGACATGGCGCAATAAATGCACGATGGTGCAACATTGAATCGATGTCAACGGGGCTGCTCGATGCTCGGCAATTCCAACCTACCGTGCAAAATTGCTTGCCAAGCGCCCCGCAATCGTGTCTTTTCAGATGGTGCCGCCCGGGCGATCCGGGCAGACGGCGCCGATGCGAGTCGGCGCCGGCGCACGGTGGGCGGCCGATAGAGCCGCCATAAGGAGGAGTGTCGGATGCCTGGCCCGCTGGACCATCTTGTCGTCATCGAAGCGGCGCGCGTCATGCCGGGCGCGATCGCGGGCATGCTGCTCGCCGATCACGGCGCGGAGGTGATCAAGGTGGAGCCGGCCGGCGGCGCCTTCTTCGCGCACGACCTGACCCGCAAGAGCTGGGATCGCGGCAAGCGCAGCGTCGAGCTCGACCTGTACGACGCGGCCGACCGCGAGAAGATCCGCGGCCTGCTCGCCACCGCCGACCTGTTCATCCATTCCCTCGACGACGCCGAGGCAGCCGCGCTCGGGCTCGACGAGGCGTCGCTCGCCCGCGATTTCCCGCAGCTGATCGCCTGCGTGCTGACCGCCTATGGCGCCGACACCCCCTTTGCCGGCCGCCCCTATGGCGAGTCGCTCGCCGCCGCGCTGCTCGGCACGATGATCGACAAGACCAGTTCCTTCCGCAGCGGCCCGGTCTATCTCGGCCATCCCGCGCTGCATTACGGCCAGGCCTTCCTCGCGGTGATCGCCAGCCTCGCAGCGCTCCGCGCCCG
>CAISGR010000309.1 GCA_903884945.1 uncultured bacterium | reverse complement strand
TGGCTGGCGCTCGCGCGCAGGTCCGCGCTTTCCCGAGTTGCCCCGGCCAGCACGGTCAGACCTTGCGGTCGAGGGCGACGCCGTAAAGTTCCATGCGATGATCGACGAGCCGGAAGCCCAGGCGCTCGGCAATCGCCTTCTGCAATTGCTCGAGCTCGGGGTCGACGAACTCGATCACCCGGCCGGTCTCGACGTCGATCAGATGGTCGTGATGGGATTCCGGCGCGGGCTCGTAGCGCGAGCGGCCATCGCCGAAATCGTGCCGGTCGAGAATGCCGGCCTCCTCGAACAGGCGCACCGTGCGGTAGACGGTCGCGATCGAGATACCGGGATCGATCGCCGAGGCGCGCTCATAGACCTTCTCCACATCGGGATGGTCCTCGGCTTCCGAGAGCACGCGCGCGATCACGCGGCGCTGGTCGGTTATACGCAGCCCTTTTTCGTTGCAGAGGGCTTCCAGATCGATCTTGCGCGCCATCGGGCCGATGTAGTGCGTTCGGGCTGGTTGATAAAGAGCGACCGACTCGCAATAAGCGCGGCGCGCGATACCGCCGCGGCCCCGTCGCCCGGCCGACGATGCAGGGGCATCGCCGGAAAGGCGGCGGGCGGCCGTGCCGTTGCCGGATTACCGGGGCTTGCGGCGCTTCGTGCCCAGGCCGATCTTCTTCGCCAGCGTGCGGCGCTGCTCGGCATAGTTGGGCGCGACCATCGGATAGTCGGCGGGCAGGTTCCACTTGGCGCGATACTGTTCCGGCGTCATCTGATAATGCGTCATCAGGTGGCGCTTCAGCATCTTCAGCTTCTTGCCGTCCTCGAGGCAGATGATGAAGTCCGGCTTGATCGACGACCGGATGGAAACCGCCGGCTCCTGCTTCACTTCAGGGACGGGCGCTGAACCACCCAGGCCCGCAAGCGCGCCATGGACGTTGGCGATCAGCACCGGGAGATCCGAAACCGCCACGCTGTTGTTGCTCACATGTGCAGCGACAATATCCGCGGTCAGCGTGATCAACGTCTCCTGCAGCTCGCTCTGGATATCCATTATAATCCTTTCGACCCATTATTCGGCTGCATTGAGCAAGCAGCCATGGCGCGCGCTATCCTACTTTGGACTGCAACGCGCAAGTAACAATTGGCGCATTGCGCAGGATTTCAGCGAAGATCCCGGCTATAGGTAAAGGCATTATAAGCCTGACCACCGACTCCGCGATAGTAATTACGGCGCTCACCAACCTTAACAAAACCTGTACGGTTGTAGAGCTTGATGGCTTCATTGCCTTCGCGGACTTCGAGATGCAGCGTAATTGCGCCTGCCGCGCTCGAATCCGCGACGACCGACCGCAGCAACGCCGCGGCGACCCCGCGCCGTCGCATCGTCGGCAATGTCGCGAGCAGCAGCAGTTCGGCTTCGTCGGCGACGATGCGCGACATGGCGAAGCCCGCCGGTACGCCGTCCAGCATCGCGATGGTCAGCCAGACGCCGGGCATCGCCATGATGCCGAGGCACTGGTTGCGCGTCCACGCTTCGCCATAGCGGGGTTCGAACGCGGCGCTCATGATGCCGTCGATCAGCATCAGGTCGGCGACGCCGCCCGGTCGAAGGTCGATCATGTGTATCCTGGTGCTCACGGGGCCGGTGCGAGCGGCTTCGCGTCGGGTGCGCGGCCATAGATCGGGCGCGGGGCCAGGCTGGCGAAGGCGCCGGGCAGGAGGATGGCGTCGGCGGCGCGCGGCAGCATGTCGGTGACGGCCACGCCCGGATCGAGCAGGGCCAGGAAGCGCACGCCGTTGCCGATGGCCGGCAGGCCGCCGAGCGCGGCGAGCGCTGCATCCGGCTTGAGCGAGACGAGCGCGGCACGGGGCGCGAGCGGAGCATCGAAGGCCTGCATAAAGACCTCGCCATGCCCGCCTTCCAGCACGACGGCAAGGCCGGGCCAGTCGGGATGGGCGGCGAAGCCCGCCGCCGCGATCAGCGCCAGCGAGGAAAAGCCGTGCGCTTCCGCACCCCAGCCAAGCGCCAGCCCGCGGGCGGCGGCGATGCCGACGCGCACCCCGGTGAAGCTTCCCGGCCCGCAATCGACCAGGATCCGCGGTGCGCGCCCGCCATCGGGCAGTTCGGCGATCATCGGGACGAGCCGCTCGGCATGGCCGCGCCCGACCACCTCATGCGCCGCCGCGATCACCGCGCCGGCCTCGATCAGCGCGACCGAGCAGGCGGCGGTGGCGGTCTCGATGACGAGGGTGCGCATCAGCGATCGCCCTCCCCGCCGGGGAGGGCCGTTCCGTCACGCAATGCTGTTGAACCGATCGAAGTCGGGCCGCGGCAGGCGGTCGAAGATCGTCGCCGGGTCGCCATGCCCCAGCGTCGAGATGAAGTTGCTCTTCACCGCCGGCGTATCGGCGAAAAAGGCGGCATCGACCTTGCCGTTGTCGAAGCCCGACATCGGCCCGGTATCGAGCCCCAGCGCGCGCGCAGCGATGATGAAATAGGCGCCCTGCAGCGTGGAATTGCGCAATGCCGAGATCTCGCGCAGCTCGGCATTGCCGTCGAACCAGGCCTTGGCGTTGGTGTGCGGGAACAGCTCGGGCAGATGTTCGTGGAAATTGGTGTCCATCCCGATGATCACCGTCACCGGCGCCTTCAGGATCTTCGGCGCGTTCTGCGCGCTGGTGCAGGCGGCGAGCTTCGCCTTGGCCTCGTCGCTCACGCACCAGATCAGCCGCGCGGGCAGCTGGTTGGCGGAGGTCGGGCCCCATTTCATCAGGTCCCAGATCGCGCGCAGTTCCGCTGTCGAAACGGGCTCGTCGGTATAGCCGTTATAGGTGCGCGCGGCGCGGAAGATCGTATCGAGCGCCGCGTCGGACAGCTTCTCGCTCATGCAGTATTCCTCTTGTTGGGGGCGGATCAGACCGCGCGAACCTCGGTGACTTCGGGCACGTAATATTTGAGCAGCTGCTCGATCCCGTTCTTCAGCGTGGCCGAAGAGGAGGGGCAGCCCGAGCAGGCGCCCTGCAGCTGGAGGAACACTTTCCCCTTGTCGAAGCCGCGATAGATGATGTCGCCGCCGTCGTTGGCGACGGCGGGGCGCACCCGCGTCTCGATCAGTTCCTTGATCTGCACGATGATGTCGGCGTCCGCCGGGTCCTCGGCAAACAGCTCGTCCTCGGCCGGCACGGCGATGCCGGCGGCGCTGGCGGGCCGGAACAGCGGCATGGCCGCGCTGAAATGATCGAGCAGCAGGCCGAGCACATCGGGCTTCAGGCTCGCCCATTCGGTGCCGGGCGCTGCGGTGACCGAAACGAAGTCGCGCCCGAAGAACACGCCGGTCACGTCGCCCAGGCCGAACAGCGCCTCGGCGAGCGGCGAGGCCTCGGCCTCTTCCGGTGTCGCGAAGTCGCGCGTGCCGGCTTCCATCACGGTGCGGCCGGGCAGGAACTTGATGGTCGCCGGGTTGGGCGTCGTTTCGGTTTCAATCAGCATGCGGTGCATGTGGGCCGGCGCGCGCGCGGGATCAAGGCGTGAAGTGGAAACGCTTGGTTGCCGACCCTTTTTGCGCGCGCCACGCCGCGCGCCTGCCGGGCCGGCGCGAAGGCCGGCCCGGTCGTGTCGTTCAATGGGTCGCGCGGTTCAGAAGGTGACCCGTCCGCCCAGCGAGAGCACCACGGCATGGGCGTTCTGCAACTCGCCCGAAACCAGGATCGGCGTCTGCGCGGCGGTACCCGCATAGGCGGCGGTGGTGCGGTCGATGCTCGCATCGGCAAAGGCGACATAGCCCGCCGCTGCGTCGATCGCGAAGTGCGGCGACAGGCGGTAGGTGCCGCCGGTGGTGAGGTTCCACCGGTTCGAATCGGGCACGCGCGCATCGCGCTGGCCGTTGCGGGTCGGCGTCATCACCCGCTGCACGCCGGCGCGGACAGTCAGCTTGGGGGTCAGGTCATAGTCGAAGCCGCCCGCCAGGCTCCAGCTGTCGCGATAGTCTTCCGGAATCGCGGTGTTCACGGGCGTGCCGAGCCGGATGAAGTCGAACTTGCTCCAGCCATAGGCTTCGGCCTGCGCGTTGAGCGTCAGCCGCTTGGTCGCGCGCACCCGCACGCCGGCGATCGCCTGCCACGGCGTGTTGAAGGTCGCCTGCACGTTGGACAGCGAGATGTTCGATGCGGCCAGCGGCCCGACCAGTCCGGAGACGACGAGATCGCCGGTCAGGTGATGCTTGATGCTGGACTTGTAGCTCAGGCCGATCGTCGTCGTGTCGTTGTGGAACTGGGCGCCGACCGACCAGCCGACATCCCAGCCATTGCCCTTGAGCGACTGGCTGCCGTCGGGCAGTGTCGCCAGCACGTTGGGCAGCGCGTTGGTCAGCGTCGCCTCGGTATATTCCACGTTCAGCCCGGCGCCGAGCCGCAGCCAGTCGGTCGGGGCGATCGCGATCGAGGGCTGGATGTCATAGGTGCGCAGCCGCGTCTTGTCCGCGCTGTAGCGGGTCCAGCTGTTCGCGTCATAATCGGTGGTGAAGCTGTAGGGCGAGGTCAGCGTCAGGCCGAGCGCGATCCGGTCGTTCAGCGGAATGGCGATCGCGCCGGTCGGCAGCACGCCGCGATCGATCGGATTGCGTGCGATCGCGCTCCCGCCGACCGGCGCGGCCGGCTGGCCCGGCCGCACGATCAGCGTGCCCTTGTCGGCCACGGTGCCGGTGGGAAAGATCGCGCTGGCGCTGGCGACGATGCTCACATCGGTCTGCCCGGCGATCGATGCCGGGTTCCACCACAGCGAATCCGGCCCGGTATCGGCGGCCTCGCCGGAAAAGGCGCGCCCGGCGCCGCGCGCTGACTGCGCCTCGAGATAGAAGGCCTGGGCATGGGCGACGCCCTGCAGGCCGAAGGCGCCGAACAGGGTGGTGACGGCGGCGAGGGGAAGGCGCGAACGAAGGGTCATTGGGCTAATCCTGATACGCTGGGAAACAATGGGGCAGCTGGGGGCAGGCGGGGCCGGGGTCAGTTCACCCGGGTCCAGGTCTGGGTCTTGCAGAAGGGCACGAACACGCAGCCGCGCAACTTGAGCTGGTTGGGCCCGATGGGGGTGATGCGGGCGCTGTAGGTCTTGCCGTCTTCGGCATTGTAGATCGTGCCGTTCGCCCACACGCCGTCGCCGGCCGCGGTGAAGCCGCCCAGCATCGGCATGCCGCGCAGCAGCCGCTTGCGCAGCGCCGGATCGGCATTCTTGCTGTCGGTCATCCCCGGATTGGTGCGCAGTGCATCCGAGGTGACGATATGCCCGCAGATCGAGGGCCCGCAGCGCTGTATCTCGACCACGCCGTTGCGCGTCTCGGTCTTCCAGCGGCCGACCACCGTGTCGGGTTGTGGTGGGGGCGGGGCCGCGGCGCCTGCCGCCAGCGCCAAAGCCATCATGATCGACATCGTCAAACCTCTCCTCGGTCAGGGCGCATGCGCGCCCGCTCCGGCCGCGGTGGATCCGCGCCGGCCTTGCCCCTGTTTTTTGGTGGTACGTCCGGGCCCCCTTGCCTGCCCGTCGGGGCGAAGCGAGAGGCTCCGGCTTGCACGAAGGGCACAACACCGTCGGACGGCGCCTGTTCCCCAGCATCCTTCGCGATACCGTACGCTCGATGTGGCCCATGCAGCGCCGCGCTTCAAGGCGCGGCGCCGCTACCGGCCGATTTCAGGTAAGGCCCTGTATGGGCAGGGTAACGCGAAGATCGCGTCTCGCTGTCCCGCCTGCTGTCGGAGCCCCTCGCGTCACCGGTGCGCCCTGGCCTGCGCGCGCTGCGCCTTGGCGGCCTTGGCCGCGCGGTGATGGCCATACCAGCACCCTGCGACGGCGCCGGCCACTGCATGGCCCTTGCCGACATAATGGCCCGCCACCCCGCCGATCGCGGCACCCTTGAGGCACCCCTTGGCGAGCGCCGGCGTGGCGCCCGCGGTCATGGCGATGGCGGCAAGCGTCAGGGCGATCCGGGACATGCTGTTCTCCTTGTTGTTGGTCGATGTGATCGGGTGCGGGGGCAACGTCGGGGGCGGCCCGAGGATCCGGCGAAGCGGGCGACGCTCAGACAAGCCGCAGGTCCACCGGCGCGGTGCCCGGGAACACCAGCGCGAGCCGCCGCGCGTCGAGCCCGTAGTGCCGGGCCAGCAACCCGCCGGCCAGCGCGCGGTAGTCGGTCAGCACGGGCAGGTCGCGCCCCTGGTTGAGCGTGTCGGCCGCGATCTTCACCTGCGGGCCCGCGATCCGCCCGCCGGCCACGCCGCCGCCCATCACCCAATAGACGCTGCCATGGCCGTGGTCGGTCCCCTTGTCGCCATTCTCGCGGAAGGTGCGCCCGAACTCGGAGACGACCAGCACGATCGTGTTCGCCCAGGCGTCGGGCCCGATCTCGTCGGCGAACCCCGCCAGCCCGCGTCCCAGCTCGCCGATCCGCCCGGCGAGATAGCCCTGCGCGCCGCCCTGGTTCACATGCGTGTCCCACCCGCCCACATCGACGAAGGCGAGGTTGAACTGGTCGCGCATCAGCCGCCCGATCCGCCGCGCGGAGAGCTCGAAGCCCTTGGGGCTCACCGCGCCGCGATTGGCCGCCGTCATCTCCTCGGCGATCGATTTGTAGACGGTGTCGCGCACGCGGAACCCCTGCGCCACCGATCCGCCCAGGTCGCTCCCGCCGAGCTGCTGGCCCTTGTACATCGTCTCGATCAGCCGCGCCTGGCGCGGATCGATCGCCGGCTTGCCCATGCCGTTCAGCGCGACATTGGGAATGGCCTGGCTGCCGCCGCGAAAGATCAGCGGCATCTGGTCGGTGAACGCGATCGGCCGGTCGTTGCCCAGCGCGCCGGCCAGCCGCGCCATGAAGCCCGACTGGTAGTTGCGCGTGCCACCGGTCGGCTGGCCCAGTTCGATCGTGTCCTGCGTCTCGAAATGGCTGCGGCTCATGTCGTCGGTCCCGGCAAAGGGCACGAACGCGATCTGCTTCTTCTGCCATAGCGGCAGGATCGAGTCCTTCAGTGCCGGATGCAGGCTCCAGTCGGCATCGAGCGGCAGCGCGGCATCGGGATTGGCGGGGTCGGGCTTCTTCAGCGCCAGCGTCGGCCGCGCCGTCGCGTAGAAATCGCTGCCGGTCGGCGCGATGATGTTCGCCGCGTCATAGGCGCCGCGCAGGAACACCACGAGCAGGCGCGCACCGCCCGCCTGGGGCGCGGCGAAGGCGCGGCCGGCCAGCACCAGCGGGGCGGCGAGGGTGGCGGTCTTCAACAGGGTGCGGCGGTCGATCATGGCTTCCTCCAGCGTCAGCGGCGCATGAATTCGGGCGAGGAGAGGAACAGCGCGTTCCAGTCCTGCGGCGATACCGCCTGGGCCAGCGCGGCGTGCGTCGGCGCCGAGAGGCGGTGCTGCAGGATGTCGAAATAGAGCGCGTTCTGCAGTTGCGGGAAGGCCGGCTGGTCGCTCGCGCCGGGGACCGGCGGCTTGAACAGCCCGGCGGAACTGCCCCCGATCTGGCGCGCGATCTCGAAGCGGACGCCGAGCTGCCCCGGCCCGGTCCAGGCGGCCGAGGTCAGCGGATAGCCGTCCGGCGTCTCGTGGGCATACAGGCCTTCGCCCATGCGGTTGAGCCAGCCCAGGATCGGCCCGGCATTGGCGATCACGCGCCCGTCATAGGTCATCCGCACCGCTGAGACGGCATAATGGATCGGGTCCTTGAAGGCCGTGCCGAGCGAGGCGGCGAACGCGCGCGACCGGAACAGCGTGCCCAGCACCGCCGCGATATCGCCATGGCTGCGGCGGAAGGTCGTCGCCATCGCCGCCACCAGCGTGGAAGGGGGCGCATCGCCGACGAAATAGGTCGCCAGCCGCGCGGAGACGTGCTGCGCGGTCGCCGGCGCGGCGGCGATCAGGTCGAGCGCCTGCTCCACCTCGTCGAAGCCCGATCCCTTGATCCGGTGGCCGAGAAAGACCTTGTCGCCGAAATCGTGCCGTGCCGGATTGAACTCGAACAGCCCGGCGCGCACGAGCAGCGGCTGGAGCGCCGGCCTCACCCGGGGCGGATCGGGCTTCAGGTCGACGCCGACCCCGGTCAGGATCCGCGCCAGCTCCTGTACGTCCTTCTGGGTATAGCCGGATCCGACGCCCATGGAGTGCAGCTCCATGATCTCGCGCGCATAATTCTCGTTGATATGGCCAACGGCATTCTGGTCGTTGTCGAGATAGCGCAGCATCGCGGGGTGGCGCAGCGTCGCCTCGAGCAGGTCGCGATACCGGCCGAGCGCGTGCGGGCGGATCGCCTGCTCCTCATAATCGCCAACCATCGCGCGGATGTCGCGCTTGGCCGCCTGCACGTTGAACTGGTTGAACCAGAACCAGGTCATCTGTTCGCGGAGCTGCGCCGGGGAATAGAGGTCGCGCAGGATCGATCGCGTCGCCGCTTCGGTCGCCAGTGCGGTGAGATGCTTGTTATAGGCGTCGCGCGCGGCCTTTTTCTGGTCGGGATCGGTCAGTGCGTTGGCCGCGCGGTTCTCCGCATCCGCGTTCACCACCAGCGCCGCCATCGGCGTGCGGGCGATCTCCATCGCGTCGATCTGCGCCTGCGCCGCTGCCGGCAGCGGCGCGTCCGGCCCCAGGCGCAATTGTGCCTCGATCAGGTCGCTGCCGCCGCGCGCCGCGGCGACGGCGGACGGCGTCGCGCCCCAGGTTACCCGGTCGAGCAGGGCAACGTCGCGCGTGGCGCCCTCGGGCGGCGCGGCGCCGGCGAGCAGCCCCAGCGACGCCAGTGCGCCGAGGCGGAGGAACGATGGAAGCAGGGCAGGCGGGCACAGCGGCATAAGCATGCAACTCGTTGTCCCGGACGGCTTTCATCGCACCGGGATGATTGCTGTGGCCTGAACGCGTGAGCGGAGGCGATGGATGCGGGCGCCGCCGCGCGGACATCCCGGGGCAGCCGCCCTCCCTTGGGTGGTTTGCGTAACGACATCGCGGCCGAATCGGCGGAATATTCCATGGGCTGGTTCATCCGGCCGGAAAGGTACAGTCATGATCGATCGCCATGCCCTGGTCGCAGCGCTGATATTGGGCGGCGGCCTTGCCCTGGCCGCGCCGTCCATGGCGCAGACTTCATCCCCGGCCCCGCAACCGATGGCGATGCCGCCGGCAGCGGCGCCTGCCGCGTCCGCCCAGGCTGCGCCGTCCGAGGACATGAAGGCCGGGCACGACATGCCCATGACGATGGAGGCCATGAAGATGGACCCCATGATGATGGAGCATTGCAAGGCGATGGGCGCCGAGATGCGGGCGCTGCGTGTCGAAATCGCAGCGCTTCGCGCGGACCTCTCGCATCGGCATCCCCGCCACCGCGCGGGGCGGGCGGCGGTGACCCGCCAGCCCCGGGCCGAGGCTGCGCCACCGGCACCGCCCCAGCCCGCGCCGAGCCATCAGCACGTCCATTAGAACGGGCAGTCGCGGATTGCCTCGATCCACGCTGGACGGCGTCGGCCTCTTCGCGAAGGTGGGGCGATCTGGTGAACCGGCCGGAACAGGTTAATCTGGCCTTGGGCCCTGCCCGCCAGAAGGCGGCAGTCAGGCGACGTAAACGGCGTCAATGCGTTATCTTATTGTATTGTAATATAAATATCGAAGCATCGGGTTTCGAAAATGTCAGTAACCCCCCTGACATCTTGCGCCTCCCGTTGGCCGCTCCGCCCTCGATTCAAACCCCGTCCCGCCGCCGCTAACCCGGCGCCATGATCTGCAAGCCCGAATTCGCCGAGCAGGCCTGCGCCATCTGCCGCCTCGGCACCCCCGACGAGGAACTCGCCGAACATTTCGGGGTCTGCGTCCGCACTATCGCTGGCGCAGCCATCATGGGCTTCCGCCGCGGTCCCCCGCGCCCTGCCGTCACACGTCGAGTTGCTTCACCGCCTCGTTCCAGCTGTGGATATTGTCGCGCGCTTCCTGCACGAAGGCCGAGCGGCGGACGACCTTCAGGAAGGTGTCCGCAATCCATTTGCCCGGCTGGCGCAGCGGCCGCTCGAACTGGATCAGCAGCACGACGCGCGTGCCGCTCGTCTCGTTCCACACCTCGTGGCTGTAGGTGTCGTCGAACACCAGCGTCTCGCCTTCGGCCCAGCGCACGATGCGGTCGTCCACCCGCATCCGCACATCGCCGTCGCGTGGCACGATCAGGCCGAGATGGCAGGTGATCAGGCCCTTGGTCACGCCGCGATGGTCGGGGATGTGCGTGCCCGGTGCCAGGATCGAGAAGAAGGCGCTGTTCAGGCCGGGGATCTTCGCCACCACCTCGGCGGTCTTCGGGCACTGGGCGAGATTGTCCTCGATCGGAAAGCTGTAGCCCCACAGGAAGAAGGAGCGCCACATGTTCATCCGCGCGATCGCGCGGTGATCGGGGGAAATGGCCGCGAGGCTCGGCGATGCCTCGCCGCGCAGCGCGACCGCGATCGCCTCGTCGCGGATCGCCTGCCAGTTCTCGCGCAGCACCGCCGTCCAGGCGAAGTCGCGCACGTCGAGCACGGGATCGTTGGAGACGATCGAGGAGGAGGCGATCAGCCGGTCGAAAAAGCCGCGAAAATGCTTGCCGAAGCGGATGATGAAGGGACGGTTGCGATCCGCTTCGAGCTTCGAGTCCGGTGCCGGAACGCCGGAAATCACGGTCAGGTCCGGAACCCGCGTGCCGTGCGATCCGGGCTGCCCTTCGGGTCCTTTGCCCGAATTACGCCACAAATCGCGCGTCGCGGGTTTCGTCTCCACAGCCATTACAAACACGCCTCCGTCAGGAACGCGCGGCACAATCGGCCCGGAAAAGCCCAAGATGCGCCGCAAAAAGCCTTGCCCCGTCCACGTTGGGACATTGCATCTGCTAACGCTTGTCTTCGTCGAAATCGTGGCGAGCCCAAGGAGTTTTTCACGGCACGTTCACCTTGGCCCCGGCAACGCTGGCCGGGCGCTGAATAGGCCGCTAGGATATCGAGATGCATTTTTCTTCGCGCATGCTGCGCCTTTCGCTGATCGCTTCTCTCCTGCTCGGTGTCGCGCCGGTCGCGATCGGCCAGAATGTCGCCCCCCAGGCGGACCTTGCCGCCGCCGGGCAGAACATCGCGAACCGCAATCCCTGGCTGTACCGGGACAGCGACATCACGCCGGATGCGGCGTGGCGCTTCGGCACGCTGACCAACGGCCTGCGCTATGCCGTGCGCAAGAACGGCGTGCCGCCGGGGCAGGTCTCGGTCCGGGTGCGGATCGACGCCGGCTCGCTGATGGAGCAGGAGAGCGAGCTCGGCTACGCCCATCTGATCGAGCATCTTTCCTTCCGCGGCTCCCAGTTCGTGCCCGACGGCGAGACCAAGCGGGTATGGCAGCGCCTCGGCGCCACCTTCGGGTCGGACAGCAACGCCCAGACCACGCCGACCCAGACGGTCTACAAGCTCGATCTGCCCAACGCGTCCGAGGCAAGCCTGGAAGAGGCGATGAAGATCCTCGGCGGCATGGTCAGCCGGCCCAACATCACGCAGGCGGCGCTCGATGGCGAGCGCCCGGCGGTGCTGGCCGAGCAGCGCGAGCAGCCCGGGCCGCAGGTCCGCCTGTCCGATGCGATCAACGCCACGCTGTTTGCCGGCCAGCCCTATGCCGATCGCTCGCCGATCGGCCATGTGAAGACGCTTGAGGCCGCAACGCCCGCCTCGGTGCAGGCCTTTCACGATCGCTGGTATCGCCCCGAGCGCGCCGTGGTCGTCGTGTCGGGCGATCTCGACCCCGCCCTGTTCGAGCGCATGGTCGCGAAATATTTCGGTGCCTGGCGCGGTACCGGCCCGGCCCCGGCCGAGCCCGATTTCGGCAAGCCCGATCCCACGCAGCCGACCACCAGCGCGATCGTCGAGCCGGGCCTGCCCACCTCGGTGATCACTGCGGTGATGCGGCCGTGGCAATACAATCCCGATACCGTGATCTTCAACCAGAAGCGGCTGGTCGACATGATCGCGCTCGCGATCATCAACCGGCGGCTGGAGACGCGGGCACGGGCCGGCGCGAGCTATGTCGGCGCGCGGATCGGGCTCGACGATCCGGCGCGCTCGGCCAACGCCACCTTCGTCCAGGTCACCCCGGCCGGCGACGACTGGGAGACGGCGCTCAAGGATGTCCGCGCGGTCATCGCCGATGCGCAGTCGACGCCGCCCTCCCAGGCCGAGGTGGATCGCGAACTCGCCGATCAGGGCATCGCCTATAAGACGATGGTCGATACGGCGCGCGCCGATGCCGGCAGCAAGCTCGCCGACGACATGGTCCAGGCGGTCGACATCCGCGAGACGACGACCAGCGCGGCCGTGATCCAGAGCGTGTTTCTCGATGCGCGGCGCAAGGGGATGTTCTCCCCGGCCAACATCCTCGCCTCCAGCCGCCGCCTGTTCGAGGGCGTGGCGACGCGCGCGCTGGTCAATGTCCAGAAGCCCGACGACAAGGCCGCCGCCAAGCTCGCGGCTGTCCTGTCCGCCGACGTGAAGGGGCTGGCGGGTGCCCGCAGCGCCCAGGCCGCGGTCAAATTCTCGACGCTGCCCAAGCTCGGGGCGCCGGCCAAGGTGGTCAGTCGCGAGCGGCTGTCCGATCTCGGGCTGGTCAGGGTGGTGCTGTCGAACGGCGTTCGGGTGATGGTCTATCCGACCAATTCTGAATCCGACCGCGTCTATGTCCGGGTCCGCTTCGGCGGCGGCTACAACGCGCTTCCGGCGGATCGCGAGACGCCGGCCTGGGCCGCCGATTTCGCGCTGGTCGCGTCGGGCATCGGCAAGCTCAAGCAGGGTGATCTCGAACAGCTCACGGCCGGGCGCCGGATCGGGCTCGATTTCGATATCGACGACGATGCCTTCCAGTTCGGCGCGATGACCTCGCCCGGCGACCTGCCCGATCAGCTCCGCCTGATCGCGGCCAAGCTGGCGGCGCCGTCCTGGGATCCCAATCCGCTCGCCCGCGCGAAGACGCTGGTGCTCGCCAACTATGCGGGTCTCGACGCCTCGCCCGATGGCGTGCTCGCGCGCGACCTCGAGGGGCTGTTGCGTTCGCGCGACCCGCGCTGGGGCACGCCGACCCGCGACCAGATCAGCGGCACCACGCCCGAGGCTTTCCGCGCCCTGTGGGAGCCGCTGCTCGCGACGGGGCCGATCGAGGTCCAGGTGTTCGGCGATATCGGCGCGGATGCCGCGATCAAGGCGGTCGCGCACACGATCGGCGCGCTCAAGCCGCGTACCGGCCAAAGCGCCGTCGCGCCGCCGATCCGCTTTCCCGCGCACAATCTGACGCCCGAAATCCGCACGCATGGCGGCCTCGACAACCAGGCCGCGGCGGTCATCGCCTGGCCGACCGGCGGCGGGATCGAGGGGATCGCGGACAGCCGCCGGCTCGACGTGCTCGCCGCGATCTTCAGCGACCGGCTGTTCGATCGGCTGCGGTCCGAGGCGGGGGCGAGCTACAGCCCGAACGTCTCCAGCAACTGGCCGGTCGGGCTCAGCGGCGGCGGCCGGCTGATGGCGATCGGGCAGGTCGCGCCGGCCAACCTGCCGCTGTTCTTCCGGTTCTCGCGCGAGATCGCGGCTGATCTCGTCGCCAACCCGGTCAGCGACGACGAACTGAAGCGGACGATCGGCCCGATGACCCAGGCGCTGATCCGCCAGTCCACCGGCAACCAGTTCTGGATGAACCAGCTCGAAGGCGCGACCTATGATCCGCGCCGCATCGACGCCTTCCGCCGCGTGCTCAGCGACTATACCGGCATGACCGCGGCGGACATCCAGGCGACGGCGCGGAAATATCTCCGCCCCGACACCGACTGGACGATGGAGGTCGTCCCGAAATCGGCGACCGGGGCGATCGCGGCCAAATAGGTCCTCCCCGTGCGGGGGAGGATCATCCCTTGTACAGCGCGTCCAGCCGCGGCCCGTAGACGTCCTTCAGCACGTGCCGGCGGATCTTGAGCGAGGGAGTCAGCTGCTCGTTCTCGATCGTGAAGGGGCCATCGGCGAGGATGAAGCGCCGCACGCGCTCGATCACTGACAGGTCCTTGTTGACCCGCTCGACCGCTGCGCCGATCGCGGTGCGATATTCGCTGTTCTGCTCGAGCCGGGCAAAGTCGCAGGCATCGCCGTTCCTGGCGCACCATTCCTGGGTCCATTCGGGATCGGGCACCAGCACCGCCACCATATAGGGCTTGCGGTCGCCGAAGATCATTGCCTGCACGATCTCGGGCTGCAGCGTCAGCATGCCCTCCACCTTCTGCGGCGCGACATTGTCGCCCTTGTCGTTGACGATGATGTCCTTCTTGCGGTCGGTGATCTTGATCCGGCCCTTCCTGTCGATCAGCCCGATATCGCCGGTGTGCAGCCACCCGTCCTTCAGCACGCGCGCCGTCTCGGCCTCGTTGCGCCAATAGCCGTGCATGACGAGCTCGCCGCGGACCAGGATCTCGCCATCGTCGGCGATCCGCACCTCGGTGTTCTTGAGCGGCGGGCCCACCGTATCCATGCGCAGCCCGACCGACGGGCGGTTGCACGAGATCACCGGCGCCGCCTCGGTCTGGCCATAGCCCTGCAGGAAGGTGAGGCCGAGCGACTGGAAGAAGATGCCGACCTCGGGCGTCAGCGGCGCGCCGCCGCTCACCATCGCCTTCATCCGCCCGCCGAAGCGCTTCTGGATCTTGGGCTTCAGCGTCGCCTTGAGGAACAGGTTCATCGGCTGGTCGAGCAGGCTCATCCGCCCTTCATATTGCTTCGCCCCGATCGCCTGCGACCGGTCGAGCAGGTAGGAGGAGAACTTGCCCTGTTTCTCGACCGCCTTGGAGATGCGGGTGCGCAGCACCTCGAACAGGCGCGGAACGACCACCATGATCGTCGGCCGCACTTCCTCGATATTCGAGGCGAGCTTGTCGAGCCCTTCCGAATAATAGATCTGCGCGCCGAGCCCGATCGGGAAATGCTGGCCGCCGGTATGCTCATAGGCGTGCGAGAGCGGGAGGAAGGAGAGGAACACCTCGTCGTCCCAGCCGAAATCCTCGCTGATCACGGTGCAGCAGCCATCGACATTGTGCAGGATCGCGCCGTGGTGCTGCATCACGCCGCGCGGCGCGCCGCCGGTGCCGCTGGTGTAGATGATGCAGGCGGTGTCCTCGCGCGTCGCGGTCGAGACGATCGCGGACGGATCGGTCGCATGCGCCGCGATCAGCTTCGACCAGCTATATACGTCGAGCGCGCCCGACTGGCCGATGCGGATGTCCTCGATCCCGATCACGATCTTGGCTTCCGACGCGCGGATCGCTGCGGGCAGCAGCGTCTTCGCCAGCTTCGCGCTCGATACGATCACGGCCTTGGCGCCAGAATTCTCGATGATGTGCGCGTGATCGCGCTCGGTATTGGTGGTGTAGGTCGGCACGGTGATGCAGCCCGCCGCCATGATCGCGAGATCGCTGATGCACCATTCCGGGCGGTTCTCGGCGACGAGCATCACCCGGTCGCCCGGGGTCAGCCCGATCGCCTTCAGCGCGGTCGCGAGGCTCGCCACCTTGCGCGCGGTGTCCGACCAGCTGGTCGGCACCCAGGCGCCGTTCGCCTTGTGCCAGAGAAATGGCTTGTCGCCCTGTTCGCGGGCTCGCGCGAAGAACATGGTGACGAGGTTGGGGAAATGTTCGAGCGTTCTCATGGTCTCTCCCGGGGAGGGGCGCGCCGTGTTCGGCTGCGCGGCTGTCTATGGGCTTGTCTTCGCTTATTCCGGCGGCCGGCTCGGCAGCCCGCCCGCGCGGACGATCTCGGTCACGCTGCCGTCCTCGCTGATCGCGACGCCCTCGCTGCGCGGATCGGCGGCACCGACCCAGCGGCCGCCCACGCGTTCGATCGCGTTCGCCTTGAGGCCGAGCGGCACGATCTGCACCTGCTCGCCGAGCGCCTGGAGCGCCGGCACCATTGCCTCGAGCTGCGTGCCCTTTTCCGCTGCCGCGACATGCCCCGGCGCGTAGAGCAGGCCGAGCGCGATCGCATCCTGTGCGGGCATGTGCCAGTCGAGCACCGCGATCAGCGTCTTGGCGACCTGCGCGATGATCGTCGAGCCGCCCGCCGCGCCCAGCGCGATCCGGACCTTGCCCTTGGCGTCATAGACGATGGTCGGCGACATTGAACTGCGCGGCCGCTTGCCGCCCTGGACCCGGTTGGCGACGAGATAGCCCTCGGATACGGGCACGATGTCGAAATCGGTGAGCTCGTTGTTCAGCATCGTGCCGTCGACCGACAGGCCGGAGCCGAAATAGCCTTCGATCGTGGTGGTGACCTCGGCGACATTGCCGCTCCGGTCGACCGTGACGAGATCGCTGGTGCCCGGCACTTCGCTGACGGGTGCCCGGACTCGCGCGGGCGCCCCCGGGGGCGTGCCCGGCGCGACCGAGGCCATGGTCCGGTCGGGCGAGATCAGCGCCGAGCGCGCGGCGATGTAGCGGCGGTCGAGCAGGCCCTTGACGGGCACCTGCACGAAATCGGCGTCGCCCAGATACTGGTCGCGATCGGCATAGGCGAGCCGCTCGGATTCGGCGAACAGGTGCCAGGCGACCGGGCTGTCCTTGCCGAGCTTGGTCATGTCGAAGCGCTCGAGCTGCCGGAGGATCATCAGGACCGCAACGCCACCGGACGAAGGCGGGCCCATGCCGCAGATGCGATAGACGCGATAACGGCCGCAGACCGGCGCCCGCTCCTTCGCCACGTACCGCGCCAGATCGTCCGTCGTCATCTTCGACGGATTGCGCGCGGCGTTGTTCACTGCCGCCACCAGCTTCTCCGCCGTCGGGCCGGCATAAAAGGCCTCGGGGCCGTGCTGCGCGATCCGTTCGAGCAGGTCGGCCTGTTCGGGGTTCTTGAGCGTCGTGCCGGTCGCGACGGGCAGGCCGTCCGCGCCGAAGAAATGCCCGCGCGCCCAGGCGTCGACATGGCGGCCGAAATTGGTGAGCCCGTTATGCAGCCGCGGCGAGACCTGGAACCCGTCGCGCGCCAGCCGGATCGCCGGCTCGAACAGCCGCGCCCAGGGCAGCCGGCCGTAGCGCTGGTGCGCCAGCGCCATCATGCGCAAATTGCCGGGGACGCCGACGCTGCGTCCGCCGGGTACGGCCGCCGCATGGCTGAGCGGCGTGCCGTCGGCGGCGTAGAACCAGTCCGGGCCGGCGGCGGCGGGTGCCGCCTCGCGTCCGTCGAAGCTGGCGACGCGGCCGCTTTTGGCGTCGTGGTGCACCATGAAGCTGCCTCCGCCCAGGCCCGAATTCTGGGGCTCGACGACGTTCAGCGCCAGCATCGTCGCGATCGCCGCGTCGGTGGCGCTGCCGCCCGCGCGCAGGATTTCGACCCCCGCCGCTGCGGCGCGCGGATCGGCGGCGGAAACCATCCCCTGCGCACCTGCGACGGCGGGGCAGTAGAACAGGATGGCGATGGCGAGGAGCAGCTTTCTCATACGCCCATGACGGTAGCGGGGGCGGAGGCTACGTCAACCGGCGCCGACGGCATCCGCGATATGATCGAAGCCGTCGCGCTTGAGCAGCCGGGCGAGCCCGCGCGTGATGCGGCGCGGCAGCCCCGGCCCCTCGAAGACCATCGCGCTGTACAGCTGGATGAGGCTGGCTCCGGCGCGGATCCGGGCATAGGCCTCCTCCGCGTCGCCGATTCCGCCGGCGGAGATGAGGGGCAGCGCGCCCCCGGTCGCCGCGCGGAAGTCCGCCAGCCGTTGGCGGGCAAGGGTCGTGAGCGGCGCGCCGGAGAGGCCGCCCGCCTCGCCGGCGAGCGGCGATCGCAGCGCTGGCCGCGAGACGGTCGTGTTGCTCACGATCAGGCCATCGATATTGTGCTCGATCGCCGCGCGCGCGATCTCGTCGATCGCGGCCGGCTCGAGATCGGGCGCGACCTTCAGGAACAGCGGGGGGCGCTGGATCGGCATGCGCCGGGCTTCGTCCGCCGCCGCGAGCAGTTCGGCCAGCGCCGCGCCATGCTGCAGGCCGCGCAGCCCGGGCGTGTTGGGCGAGCTGATATTGATGGTGACATAGTCCGCGACCTGCGCTGCCTTCGTCACGGCGGTGCGATAATCGGCGATGCGGTCCGCCGTGTCCTTGTTCGCCCCGACATTGATCCCGAGCACGCCGCGCCGCTTCGCCGCGGCCGCGCGGGGCAGCGCCGAGTCGAGCCCGCCATTGTTGAAGCCCATGCGGTTGATGACCGCCCGGTCCTCCTCCAGCCGGAACAGCCGGGGTCTGGGATTGCCCTGCTGCGGCAGCGGGGTAAGGGTGCCGATCTCGACCGCGCCCAGGCCGAGGGCGAAGAAGCCGTCGATGGCGCGCCCGTCCTTGTCGGCGCCGGCGGCAAGGCCGACCGGGTTGGGGAATTCGAGCCCCGCCACGGTGGTGCGCAGGCAGGGCGCGCCCATGCTTGCTGCGAGCGGCGTGCCGATCCGGCCCCAGCGTTCGAGTAGGGCGACGGTAAAGCCGTGCGCGCGCTCGGCGTCGAAGCGGAACAGGGCGGGGCGGAGGAGCGGGAACAACATGGAAGGGCGCTTTGGCATCGCGGCGCGCTCCGGTCAAAAAAACTGCCTAACCTAGGGCAAGATGGGGCCGATGTGGCGCTTTCGTCCAATACAGGCTTCGCTCCGGCTGCTGTAAGCATTTCTGCGACCCGAAGAGCTCCCAGACGGGGTCTCTTTCACTTGGGCCCGGCCGGTTCGCCGGCCGGGCCCCTTTTCTTTGGGCGCAGGGCCGGTTACGTGTCGCTTCTGTACAAAAACAGGGGCGCAGACATTGTCGGATATTCAGCTGGACTATGCGGTCCCGGCCGCCGACCTGACCGAATACATTACTCTTTTCTATCACTTCCGTGCCGATGTTCCGATGTTCGAGGATACCGAGCGCGCCGATCATGCGCAGCTGCGCTTCCGCCTCTCCCCCGGCAGTTCCGATTATTGCTTCCCCGACGGCACGCTGCAGGAGGCGACCGAGATCCATGTCGTCGGCCCGACCAGCGGCGCGATGCGCGTGCGCTGCGTCGGGCCGGTCTGGGTGCTCGGCATGGGCATCACGGCGAGCGGGTGGGCGGCGCTCATCGGCAACGATGCCTCGAGCATGCTGAACCGGGTGATCGATGCGACCGGCCTGTTCGGCGGCCCCAGGTTGCGCGCGGCGTCAGCGGCGCTGCGCGTGGCGTCGGACATTCCCACCCGTTTCGCGATCACCGAGCAATTGATGCGCGAACTGGTCAGCGGCGGCGATCGCGGGGCCACGGCCTTTGTGCGGCAGGTCGATGCCTGGCTGGCTGGCAGTCCCTCGCCCGAGATGGACGACCTGGTCGTGGCGACGAAACTGTCGCGCCGCCAGGTGGAGCGAAAGTGCAAGGCGCTGTACGGCGCGCCGCCCAAGCTGCTCGCGCGCAAATACCGGGCGCTCCGCGCGGCCGTCGCGCTGGTGTCGGACAGCGAGTCGGTCGACGACCTGATCGCGCGCGGCTTTTACGATCAGTCGCATCTGATTCGCGAGGTGAAGCAGTTCACCGGCCACACCCCGCGCCAGATCAAGGCGGAGCCGTCGCTGCTGGCCCAGCTGACGATCAGCCAGCGCGTCGCCCTTGGCGGCCAGGTGAGCCCGCTGATCAGCGATACCTGATCCTTCCTCCCGGCACGGCAGGGCACGCGCTTGCGCGGTGGAAGGACGAACCGTTCGCGACCCCCCGACCCATCGCGGAGGTAGCCGATGGCTGGCCTCTCGGTAGCGGAGGATTTGAGGTTGACCTGCGCCCCCCGCGCTACCACATGGCAATCGGAACGAATCAATCCGATTGGAGCCCCGGGAAGCGCCATGCGCCTTTCAAGCCTTGCCGATTACGCGGTCGTGATGATGTCAGCCGCCGCCCGCCATTGCGGCGGCGTGGCGCGACTCAACGCGACCTCGCTCGCCGAGGAGACGGGCCTGCCGCTTCCGACCGTGCAGAAGCTGGTCAGCCGGCTGTCCGCCGCCGGCCTGATCGAGAGCGCGCGCGGCACGGGCGGCGGTTTCCGCCTCGCACGGCCGGCGGCGGCGATCAGCCTCGCCGATATCGTGGAGGCGATCGAGGGACCGATCGCAATGACGTCCTGCGTGGACAGCGGCAGCCATGATTGCTGCATCGAGGAGAGTTGCCGGGTGAAGCCGCATTGGAATGCCGTCAATGGCGCAGTGAAGGGCGCCCTTGCGGGCGTCTCGCTCGCCAGCCTGTCCCGGGTGCCCGCCTGATGGCCACGAAGAATGCCGAGGCGCATGCCGCCGCGAACAAGACGTACGAATGGGGGTTCCATTCGGACATCGAGCAGGAGTTCGCGCCCAAGGGGCTGAGCGAGGACACGGTCCGCTTCATCTCCGCGAAAAAGAACGAGCCCGAATGGATGCTTGAGTGGCGGCTCAAGGCATACCGGCTCTGGCTGACCATGACGCCGCCCGACTGGGCCAAGCTCGACGTGCCGCCGATCGATTACCAGGACGCCTATTACTACGCCGAACCCAAGGCCAAGCCGAAGCTCGGCAGCCTCGACGAGGTCGATCCCGAGATCCTGCGCGTCTATGAAAAACTCGGCATCCCGATCGCCGAGCAGAAGATGCTCGCCGGCGTCGAGGGCGCACGCCGGGTCGCGGTCGATGCCGTGTTCGACAGTGTCTCGGTCGCGACCACCTTCCGCAAGGAACTGGAGGCTGCCGGCGTCATCTTCCGCTCGATCAGCGAGGCGATCCGCGAATATCCCGATCTCGTCCGCAAATGGCTCGGCAAGGTGGTGCCGCAGCATGACAATTACTTCGCCGCCCTGAACTGCGCGGTCTTCTCCGACGGCACCTTCGTCTACATCCCGGAAGGGGTGCGCTGCCCGATGGAGCTGTCGACCTATTTCCGCATCAACGCCGAGAATACCGGCCAGTTCGAACGCACGCTGATCGTCGCCGACAAGGGCGCCTATGTCAGCTATCTCGAAGGGTGCACCGCCCCGATGCGCGACGAGAACCAGCTCCACGCCGCCGTGGTCGAGCTGGTCGCGCTCGACGATGCAGAGATCAAATATTCGACCGTGCAGAACTGGTACCCCGGCGACGCGGACGGCAAGGGCGGCATCTATAATTTCGTCACCAAGCGCGCGCTCTGCCAGGGCCGGAACGCCAAGGTCAGCTGGACCCAGGTCGAGACCGGCAGTGCGATCACCTGGAAATATCCGAGCTGCGTGCTGGCGGGCGAGAACAGCGTCGGCGAATTCTATTCGGTCGCGGTGACCAACAACCGGCAGCAGGCCGATACCGGCACCAAGATGATCCATCTCGGCAAGGGTAGCCGCTCGACGATCGTGTCGAAGGGGATCAGCGCCGGCCGCTCGAACAATACCTATCGCGGCCTGGTCCGCGTCGCGCCGACGGCGGAGGGCGTGCGCAATTTCACCCAGTGCGACTCCCTGCTGCTCGGCAGCGAGTGCGGCGCCCACACGGTGCCCTATATCGAGGTCCGCAACCCATCGGCGCAGATCGAGCATGAGGCGACGACCTCGAAGATCAGCGAAGACCAGATGTTCTACGCCATGCAGCGCGGGCTCGATTCCGAGGCGGCGGTAGCGCTGATCGTCAACGGCTTCGCGAAAGAGGTGTTGCAGCAGCTGCCGATGGAATTCGCGGTCGAGGCGCAGAAACTGCTGGGGATCTCGCTCGAGGGGAGCGTGGGGTGAGCACCGGCCTGACGCCACAGGACGACGCGCGCCGCCTGAACACCCCTCCCCTTCAGGGGAGG
>CAISGR010000308.1 GCA_903884945.1 uncultured bacterium | reverse complement strand
CGTCACCCAGACCGACATCGTCGCTGCCGTCGGCGCGGTGGAAAAGGTCGACGCCGCGCTGGTCAATATCTCGGGCGATGTCGGCGAGGTCCACAAGCTGCTCGGCGAAATGGCCGCCGACAACCAGGCCCAGTCCGTCGCCATCACCCAGATCTCCTCGGCGATCGGCACGATGGACCAGGCAACGCAGCAGAATGCCGCGATGGTGGAGGAAACCTCCGCTGCCGCCCGCAACCTCACCTCCGAGGTCTCCGCCTTGACCGAGCAGGCTGCGCGCTTCAACGTCGGCGCCGCCCAGAGCCGCGCCGTCACGCCGGCCTATCGGGCACCGACGGCACGGAAGAGCGCATCCGCGACCAAGGCGGTCCCGGTCGCGGCCATGGCGAACGGAGCGGGCGCCGGAGACGACTGGGCTTCCTTCTAGGCCAGACGCGCACGACGATTGGGGCGCCGCGCTTCGTCGCGGCGCCCCTTTTGCTGTCCGCCGAAGATCCCCTGCGACCACGATCTCGGGCGAAGACAGCAGTCGTGACTAGGGATGGCTGGGGAGGACCGAGCTCGCCGGTGGAAAGACGATCTTGCGTGATCGCCGCAGGTCCGGCCAGGCTGGATGCACGATACGCGCCGTCGCGGCGGGAACCGCAGCGCGAGAGATCGGCACGCCGGTCGACGAAGGACTGTCGAGCATGTTCCATGCTGTTCGGCTGGCGCCTGCGGCAACGGCGAAGGGCCGGCCGAAAGCCACAGCCAGCAGGCAACAGGCGCCCGAACGAGACGCTGTGCGTGTTGCCGGCCCTGATATCGTCCGGAGGTGCAAGCGTGGCGCCCGCCCTGGCTGCTCGGAGGCTTGCCGGCGCGAGCCCGCAATTCGGGATGTCGCTGACGGTACCTCGCATGGACCGCACGCAAAGCGGTCAGGCCACCCGCATCTCCGTCAGCCTGATCCGCGCGGTCAGGCGGCCAGGCGCTCTCCGCCCAGCCCTTCCATAATCGTCCGGTTCATGTCGATCAGCGCGTCGATCGTCTCGCGACCGATGACGACGTCGCTGGTATACCGATCGACCCACAGCGCCAGCGAAACGATCTGCGCCCGCAGGCGATCCGGAAGACCATTGCCGGACGCGCCGCAATCCGCCGCAAAGGCGGTCCACATTTCGCGATTGCGATGGAGCGGCTGGATAAGGGCGGCGCCGGTCAGGCCAGCCGCGCGGACCTCCATCATTTCGCCGGTGATCTCTCCCATCAGGCGGCGCTCCGCCGCGCGGGGCGTTTCGGCCCGACTGCGGGCGCATCGATAGGCGTTGAGAGACATAACGGCTCCTTGGAAATCCTTTCCTCTATTTTAGACGATCCCGCGCCACGGCGAGCATTTGGGCAACTGTAGATTTCGGCGCGCGATACGGTCGCCGTTTCGAAACCATCCTATAATCAACTCGACACCCCTCTTTACGAGTTCGTCTTCCACCATGCTCAACGGCGTCGGCTTCATCATCATTCTCGGCTGCGTGTTCGGAAGCTTCGCGATGTCCGGCGGCAAGCTCGGAATCATCCTCGAGGCGCTGCCGCACGAGTTGATGGCGATTCTCGGCGCCTCGATCGGCGCGTTCGTCGTCTCCAACTCGATGGCGACGGTCAAGGGTGCCGGCAAGGGCATGGCACGCGCCTTCAAGGGCTCGCGCTGGAAGGACAGCGACTATCGCGACCTGCTGAAGCTGATGTTCGGCCTGCTCACCACCTTCAAGAAGAGCGGCGCCACCGGCATCGAGCCTCATCTCGACACGCCGGCGGAAAGCAAGCTGTTCTCGCCCTATCCGCGGCTGCTCAAGGATCATCATCTGATCGAGTTCATCTGTGACTATCTGCGGATGATGACGGTCAATTTCGAAGACCCGAACCAGCTCGACGCAGCAATGGATGCGGATATCGAGAAGCACCACCACGAGGAGCTGGCGCCGCAGCACGCGCTGCAGATCATGGCCGATGGCCTGCCCGCGATCGGCATCGTCGCCGCGGTGCTGGGCGTCATCAAGACCATGGGATCGATCGACCAGCCGGTCGAGATCCTCGGTGCGATGATCGGCGGCGCGCTGGTCGGCACCTTTCTTGGCGTCCTCCTGTCCTACTGCGTCGTCGGGCCGCTCGCGTCCAAGCTCCTCGAAACCGTCGAGGCGGACTCGAGACCCTTCACCGTCGCGAAGACCGCGATCGTTGCCTATG
>CAISGR010000307.1 GCA_903884945.1 uncultured bacterium | reverse complement strand
GGCCAATCCGGCGAGGATGGTGTTCTTCCAGTCCTCGCGCGAACTCGCAGGCGAGGTGGCACTCGTCGTCATAGCTCTCTCCAGCCCTCTTGATCGCTCGTACCGCTGGGTAGCGCTTGGCCGAGCATGTATATCATAGTACTATTAGTAGCCTAATCGGCTATGCTCGACAGAGCAAGCGACGCCGTGCGGCCGGGCGACGCCCGGCGGACAAAAGAGATCGGGAGAGGGTCATGACTGTTTCACGCCGCACCATATTGCAGGGGGCGATTGCCGCCGGAACGACGATTGCCGTGCCGTCGGTCGCCGCACCGCTGGCGGAGCGAGTCGAGCGCTGGGGACTTTACGAGATCGCGCTCGAAGGCCCTTCACACGGGAATCCGTTCGACGACGTACACTTCGCCGCGACCTTCGAATGTGGCGCCAAGCGTCTTACCATCCCCGGCTTCTATGACGGCGACGGGTTCTATCGCATCCGCTTCAGCCCGCCGGACATCGGCCGCTGGACCTGGCGAAGCACCAGCAACGCCCGTGCCCTCGACGCCAGATCCGGCGCAGTCCGATGCGTGGCGGCGACCCAGGGGAACCACGGCCCGGTGCGTGTCACAACGGACGGGTATCACTTTGCCTATGCCGACGGCACGCCATTTCGCCAGATCGGCACGACCTGCTATTCCTGGGCACTGCAATCCGATGCGCAGTGCGCCCGTACGCTGAAGACCCTGCGCGCCGCGCCGTTCAACAAGATGCGGATGTGCGTGTTTCCGAATGTCGAATCGGTAGCGACCAATCCCTTCGTGAAGACTGGCCCGGGCTTGAAGGAGTGGGACCCGGCGCGGATCGACCCGGCCTATTTCCGGCGCTTCGAAGATCGCATCCAACGGCTCGGCGAGCTCGGGATCGAGGCCGATATCATCCTCTACCATCCCTATGATGCCAAGCGCGGCTACTCGGACATGTCGCGCGCCGACGACGAGCGGTACCTCCGCCATGTCGCCGCTCGCTTCGGAGCATTCCGCAACGTCTGGTGGTCGATGGGGAATGAATATGACGCGATCCGCAGCAAGACGATGGAGGACTGGGATCACCTGTTCCAGGTGCTGCAAGCCGCTGACGCACATGATCGGCTACGGTCGATCCACCAGATCACTCTGTACTACGACCACCGTAAGCCCTGGATCACCCATGCCAGCGTCCAGAACGGCAGCGCGGTGCTGGATGATGTCCCGGCGCAGCTACACCGTAGCTTCGCGCTCAAACCCGTCATCTTCGACGAAGTGCTCTACGAGGGCAATTCGGACAAACGCTGGGGCCGCCTCAGGGGCGAAGAACTGGTCGAGCGCTTCTGGTGGGGCACGATCGGCGGCGCCTATGTCGGCCATAGCGAAACCTTCAATCCCGACCACAATGCCGATTATTCCTGGCTGGGACAGGGCGGAACGCTGGTCGGCACCAGCGCCCCTCGCCTCGCCTTTCTGCGCACGATCCTGGAATCGGGGCCAAGGCCCGGGATCGAGCCGATCCAGACCTGGTGGGGCTATCATCTGGCCGGCAAGGAATTCGAATATTATCTGCGTTACTTCGGCGCGGCGCAGCCGAACGAATGGCCGCTGCTCCTGCCCGGGCGGCACAATGATCCGCATACCACGTACCGCGCCGACATCATCGACACCTGGAACATGACGATCACCCCCGTCGACGGCATTTTCACGATGTCACCGCGTGACGCCTATGATTTTCACGACCCCGCCCGGCCAAGCATAAAGCTGCCGGGGAAACCGTGGATCGCAGTGCGGCTGTCGATGGTGTAATTCCGCCTCCGACAGTTCGGTCATCAACGCGCTGCGCGGCTCGGTCCAGGGCACGCACATTGTCCGACAGCGCGGAGCGGCTGGACGGCGTGCGCAGCCAGACCACGGATTTCTCCGCAAGCTGCCTTGCGTCGCTGCTGGATGCAGGGCGCGTCGGGCCGTACCGCAGCCGCATGCATAACGCCAGGCCAAACAGAAGTTCGCAATGTTCAGGCAATCGCCAGCGGCTACTATCGAACACCCAGCCCCCGAGGTACAGCATGCGCATCCTTTTGGTGGAGGACGATCCGGAGATGGCGACGGTACTCGGCTGCGCGCTGAGCGCCGCCGACATCATCGTCGACCATGCGCCAACGATCGACGTCGCCGCCGCATCCATCACAGTCGCCTCTTATGACGCCGTCCTGCTCGACCGCGGCCTACCCGACGGAGATGGCCTGGGATTCCTGGCGGATTTGCGGGGGACGAGCCGGGATACGCCCGTCATCATTCTGACGGCGCGGGGCGACGTCGCCGACAGGATCGACGGGCTTGATGCGGGTGCCGACGACTATATGGCCAAGCCCTTCTCCACCGAGGAATTGCTCGCGCGGCTGCGCGCGGTGCAGCGGCGCCCGTCCGCGCTTTCTCCTTCGACAATCCGCGCGGGACGACTCGTTTTCGACATGGGCGAGCGCGTGGCAATGATCGGCGACACGCCGCTGAACCTGCCCCGCCGCGAACTGCTGTTGCTGGAGGTGCTGGTGCGAAGGCTCGGGCGAACGGTGCAGCGGGCCTTCATCGAAGACGCGGTCTATGGTTTCGAGGACGAGATCCAGTCCAACTCGCTCGACGCACATGTGTCGCGGCTTCGCAGAAAGCTCGCCGAGGGTGCCGCCGGTGTCGAAATCCACGGCATCCGCGGAGTCGGCTATCTGCTGAAGCCATCGTGACCGGCCGTCGCCCCGCGCCATCGCTGCGACGCCAGTTCCGCTGGCGGCTGGCGATGCTCCAGGCAGCCATCCTCTCGATCGTCGTGACAACGCTGGTCGCCATCCTGATCGTGCAGGGCGCGTTCAATCCGATCGAACCCGGCGACGATGTCGTTGCCGCGGTTCGCGATGCCTCGACCCGGACTGCCACCGGCGATCTGGCCCTGCGACCGACAGCGGCGCTCACG
>CAISGR010000306.1 GCA_903884945.1 uncultured bacterium | reverse complement strand
GCTACGCAAGGCCGCCGAGCGATCAAACCACGCAACCTGGCGCCGCATCGGCGATCTCCTCAACGCCTTTCCGCCTGACGAATGTGCCAACTACCTGCGAGGCGCTGGCTATGCTTCAACCTAAACGAAAACGACTCTAGCTGAGCGCGCGAAGAGATGATCCGCAGCACCGCTATCCCGAAAAACTCATGGATACCGCCGAGACGGACGTGCTCCCCTTATGAGCTTCCCGCCGCCGCATCGCACCTAGTCTAGCTGTACTCGACGGATGAGATCGAGCGCCTGATCGGTGAGATCAAGCGCAGGACCATCGTCCTGCGCATCTTCCCCAACGAAGACAGCTGCCTGCGCCTCCTTCGCGTGCTGGCTGTCGAGACACGCGAGAACTGGCTCGAGGCTAATCGATACCTCAACATGAATGACCTGAACGAGATGAAGAAAGCTGGCCAACGACAAGCCGCCCAGCCAGCGTGCCCGGCCGCAACTTGCAGGACTTGCCGCACACAACCCGCTCCGGAGCGCACGTAACTGGAATACCAGGGGAAAAGAAGACTTGAAGGAATGCCCTGCCGCTGATTTTCGCTGGGAGTCGACCTAGCAGGTGGGAGGGCCTCCACGGCAGTTCAGCCATACGAGTACGGCGATGCTCTTCAAGCACTGTGCGAAGTGGATCGTCGGGGCCGATAAAAGGGCGGGAATCCGCCAAGATGGCGGCCCTGTTCGATACTGCACCGAGCCCAATTGGCCACGCTCAAAATTTAATTTATTATTTTCAATAAGTTGCTGGTGCGGACGGCGGGACTCGAACCCGCATACCCAAAGGGCGAGGGATTTTAAGTCCCGTGCGTCTACCAATTTCGCCACGTCCGCGTGGCGCCCTGCGAAGCGGAAAGGGCGGCGGGCGTCAACCCCGCGGCGTCGCTCAAACGTTCAGGCGAACGCGCATTTCCTTGCCCGGTTTGAAATAAGGGACGCGCTTGGCGTCGACCTCGACCACTTCGCCCGTCCGCGGGTTGCGGCCGATGCGGGCATCGCGGGCGCGGGTCGAAAAGGCGCCGAAGCCGCGCAGTTCGACACGACCGCCGGTCGCGAGGCGCTTGGAGATTTCGTCGAAGAAGGTGGTGACGATCGCTTCCACGTCGCGGATCGCCAGATCGGGATTGTCGCTGGCGAGCATCTCGACGAGTTCGGAACGAATCATAACCTTGGCGACTCCTTCAACCCGGGAAAGTCGTGCCACCTACATCGTGGTCGACTTTCCTTCAGCGGCCCCGGATTGCATCCGGATAAAAAGACCGCGTCGGACCTTTATCTACATCAAGTCTTAGGCGCAAAATAGGATCGAAACGACGGAAATCGTAAAAAATCGCCATTCCGGGTAGGCGAGGGGAGCCCTGCCTACCCGGAATGGATAGCGTTACTTCTTGGCGTCGGCGTTGCGGGCCTTGAGGGCCTCGCCGAGGATGTCGCCCAGCGACGCGCCCGAATCGGACGAGCCATACTGTGCCACGGCCTGCTTCTCTTCGGAGATCTGCATCGCCTTGATCGAGAAGGTCGGCTTCTTGGAGCGATCGAAACCGGTCACCATCGCGTCGAACTTCTGGCCGACCTGGAACCGCTCCGGGCGCTGCTCGTCGCGGTCGCGGCCGAGATCGGTGCGCTTGATGAAGCCGGTCGCGCCATCGTCGCCGACCTGTACCTCGAGGCCCGCGTCGCGGACTTCGAGCACGGTGACCGTGACGATCGCGTTCTTGTTGAGGCCGCCCGTACCGCCGCCGCTCGATGCTACTGCGCCGCCGGCTGCCGGGGCGCCACGCTCCAGCTGCTTCATGCCGAGCGAGATGCGCTCCTTCTCCGCATCGATGTCGAGCACGACGGCCTGGACCACCTCGCCCTTGCGATGCAGGTTGAGCGCGTCTTCGCCCGAAACGCCCCAGGCGATGTCGGACATGTGGACCATGCCGTCGACATCGTTGTCGAGGCCGATGAACAGGCCGAACTCGGTCGCGTTCTTGACTTCACCCTCGACGGTCGAGCCGATCGGATGCGCTTCGGCGAAGGCCTCCCACGGGTTCGACTGGGCCTGCTTGAGGCCGAGGCTGATGCGGCGCTTGTCGGGATCGACCTCGAGCACGACGACATCGACTTCCTGCGAGGTCGAGACGATCTTGCCCGGATGGACGTTCTTCTTGGTCCAGCTCATCTCGGAGACATGGACGAGGCCCTCGATGCCCGGCTCCAGTTCGACGAACGCACCATATTCGGTGATGTTCGTGACGCGGCCCGACAGCTTCGCACCCACGGGGTACTTGGCGGCGGCGCCTTCCCACGGATCGCTCTCGAGCTGCTTCATGCCGAGCGAGATGCGCTGCGTGTCCTTGTTGATGCGGATGATCTGGACACGGACGGTGTCGCCGATGTTCAGCACTTCGCTCGGATGGCCGACGCGCTTGTAGCTGAGATCGGTTACGTGCAGCAGGCCGTCGATGCCGCCGAGATCGACGAACGCACCGTAATCGGTGATGTTCTTCACGACGCCGTCGATCACCTGGCCCTCGGCCAGCGACAGGATCAGGCCCGAACGCTGCTCGGCGCGGGTCTCTTCCAGGATCGCGCGGCGCGAGACGACGATGTTGCCGCGCTTGCGGTCCATCTTCAGGATCTGGAAGGGCTGCGGGATGTCCATCAGCGGGGTCACGTCGCGGACCGGGCGAATATCGACCTGCGAGCCGGGCAGGAACGCCACGGCGCCGTTCAGGTCGACGGTGAAGCCGCCCTTCACGCGGCCGAAGATCACGCCCTCGACGCGCGCGGTCTTGGCGAATTCGGTTTCCAGCTTGTCCCAGGCGGCTTCGCGGCGGGCGCGGTCGCGCGACAGCATCGCTTCGCCGTGCACGTTCTCGACGCGGTCGACATAGACCTCGACTTCGTCGCCAACCTTCAGATCGGCCTTCTGGCCGGGCATGGCGAATTCGCGCAGCGGCACGCGGCCTTCGGACTTGAGGCCGACATCGATGACCGCGAGATCATTCTCGATCGCGGTAACGGTGCCCTTGACGACGCGGCCTTCGAAACCGTCTGCGTCGCCGAGTGTGGCTTCGAGGAGTGCCGCGAAATCATCGCGCGTGGGAGATGCCGAAGTGGCCATAAGGTCTCAAAATCCTAGTTCATGTTTCCGGCCAGCCGGTTGTCTCCGGCGGTCTTGGCCTGTGTTGCCGCGGCGGCCGATTGCCGGTCGCGACGTCCCGCGTCGATTGCCCGCGTGGAGATATCCGACAAAGCGAAAAGGGCGCGTAAGCAGGATCGGCGAATTGCCATCCGCAGGGGATGGCGGGCCGCTCCGCTTCGCGCCTCGCCCGGCTAGGGTGTCGCCACCTTGGCCGCTGTCCGAGCCTCCACGAGCGCAACCGCCCGTTGGATGGCTGCGTCTATAGAGAGAAAGCTCGTGTCCAGCAAGGCGGCATCGTCGGCTGGTGTCATGGGCGCGGTGCCCCGAGTGGCATCGCGCAGGTCGCGGGCGCGGATGTCGGCCAGCACCCGGTCGAGGCTCACCTGTGATCCCCGCGCGCGCAACTCGGCATGGCGGCGCTTGGCGCGGATCATCGGGGTCGCGCGGATGAACAATTTGGCGTCGGCGTCGGGCGCGATCACGGTGCCGATGTCGCGCCCGTCGAGCACGGCGCCGCCCGGCTGGTGCGCGAAGCGGCGCTGGCGGTGGAACAGCGCGGCGCGCACCAGCGGATGCGCCGACACGACCGAGGCGAGCTTGCCGATCTCGTCGGTACGCAGGATATCGTCCTCGAGCAGGCTTTCGTCGAAGTCGCATGCGGCCACGGCATCGGCCTCGATCGTCGGGTCGAGTTCCAGCCGCTGCACATTGGCCGCGACCGCGCGGTAGAGCAGGCCGGTGTCGAGATGCGGCAGCCCGTATTTCTTCGCCAGGGCGCGGGCGATGGTGCCCTTGCCCGAGGCGGCGGGGCCGTCGACGGCAATGATCATGAAATTCTCACGCTGTTTGTACCCTTCAACGCGCCGAGCGTTTCGAGGAACGTAGGGTAAGATGTTGCGATCGGCGACACGTCGTCGATGGTAAGCGCGTTTTTCGCGGCGAGGCCAGCCACCGCCATGCTCATCGCGATCCGGTGGTCGAGATGCGTGGCGATCGTTGCGCCGCCGGTGATCGGTCCGCCGCCATTGCCCTGGATCGCGGCGCCGTCCTCATATTCCTCCACGCCCACGCCGCAGGCGCCCAGCGCCGCCGCCATGGCCGCGATCCGGTCCGATTCCTTCACGCGCAGTTCGTGGGCGCCGCGCGCCACGGTCCGGCCTTCGGCAAAGGCCGCGGCGACGAACAGCACCGGATATTCGTCGATCATGCTCGGCGCGAGTTCCGCGGGCACCTCGATCGCGCTAAGCGGCGCGTGGCGCACGCGCAGGTCGGCGACGGGCTCGCCGCCCACGATCCGCGGATTCTCCTCGCTGATGTTGGCGCCCATCATCCGCAGCGCCGCGAACAGCCCGGCCCGGGTCGGGTTCAGCCCGACATTCGCCACCAAGATGTCGGATCCCGGCACGATCGTCGCGGCGACGACCAGGAAGGCGGCTGACGAGGGATCGCCCGGCACCACGATCGATTGCGGCTTCAGCTCCGCCTCGCCCGTGATCGAGATGATCCGCCCCTGGCTGGTTTCCTCTACGCTCAGCTCGGCGCCGAAGCCGCGCAGCATGCGCTCGCTATGATCGCGCGTGGCGATCGGCTCGATCACCCGGGTGATGCCCGGCGTGTTGAGGCCCGCCAGCAGCACCGCCGACTTCACCTGTGCCGAGGCGACGGGCAGCAGATACTCGATCGGCACCGCCGGGCAGAGCCCGCGCACCATCAGCGGCAGGCGCCCGCCCGGGCTGGCAGTGATGTCTGCTCCCATGCGCGACAGCGGCTCGATCACCCGGCCCATCGGCCGCTTGGAGAGCGAGGCGTCGCCGATGAAGGTCGCGCTGATCGGGTGGCTCGCGACGAGCCCCATCAGCAATCGGGTCGACGTGCCCGAATTGCCCATGTCGAGCGCTCCGCCCGGCTGGAGCAGCCCGCCCACGCCCACGCCGTGCACGCGCCACACCCCGTCGGTGCCGGCCTCGATCGTCGCGCCCATCGCCCGCAGCGCGGCGGCGGTGGCGAGCACGTCCTCGCCCTCCAGCAGCCCCTCGATGCGGCTTTCGCCGACTGCGAGCGCTGAAAACATCAGCGCACGGTGGCTGATCGATTTGTCGCCCGGAACCGTCACCGCGCCGTGCAGCGGGCCGGAGGGCGTGATTTCTAGGGGGCGGGGCAGGGGATGGGACATTGGCGCGGGCTTTTGACAGTGCGCTTGCGCTATGGCAAGGCGCGCCCCACTTTGCGGGCCAGCTCGCAAAACTCCCATTTTTTTCGAAAGGTCGAATCGGCATGATCAAGCCGGAATGGGGCACGAAACGATCGTGTCCGAAATGCGCAACGCGCTTCTACGATCTCGGCAAGGACGATCCCGTCACCTGCATCGCCTGCGGTGCGGCGTGGGAGCCTGAGCCCATCCTGAAGTCGAAGCAGCCGCTTCCCTTCGATGCGCCGAAGCCCGAACTCATCAAGAAGGATGCCGATCTGGTCGGCGACGATGACGAGGATCTGGACACCGGTGAAGACGAGGAGCCCTCGCCCGACGACGAGGTCGATCTCGGCGGTGACGACGATCTCGGCGTGGAAGCGCCGACGAGCGACGACGAACATTGACGGATTGAAGCGGGCGTCCCGGCCCCGGTCGGGGCGCCCGCGAAATTTTTGAGGAAACAAGCGGCAAAGGCCGCTTGCCAAGGGCGAACCGCCTCGCTAGGAGCGGCGCCTCGCGGGGTTCCAGGCCCGCGGCGATGGGGCCGTAGCTCAGCTGGGAGAGCGCTGCAATGGCATTGCAGAGGTCAGGGGTTCGATCCCCCTCGGCTCCACCATTCCATCACCTAAGTCATTGAATGGCTTGGAGGAATTGTCGGGATGGAGATCATCCATCAAAAAATGCGGGCTGTGGCGATCGCTGACGGTTGGCGGCGGCAGGAATTGTTTTGATTCTTTGACCTCAAAACTAGGCTGGCTGCCCCTCTGGCACATCACGGATGGTCGTCGGTGAATCGGCTGTCACAGTAATCTCTCTGACCGATCCTTACGATCCCGACGAATCGCTGCCGCCCAGGCCGGTCGCCGTGTCCTCCGTCAGCACCAATGGCACAGCATTGAGGTTGTGAACTGAGGAGGGTGGCCTTCGTCGTAGTGACGAAGGAACGAAGATGAAGCCTCACCCCTCCTTGAAAAATCGCCGATAAAGGCCCCTGCCGAGCGGGTAGTGAAGGGCATCCGGCGGAAGACCCGCCGGCACTTCGTTGCCGCGCAGATAATCGATCCAGTACCGTCAACCGGCCGTTGGTTGGCCCGACGACTCTCTATCCGGAGGCCGGCAGTCTTATAGCGGGTGGGCTCGGACGAGCGGTGGGACCCTCCATTGCCGTTCGATCAGGGCCACCTGCGGATAATAAGCGCGCAGCGCCAGTCGCATCGGTCCGGCGGGTGCGGGCAGCCAGTTGGCCGCAAGCGGGCCCTTGGGCCGCTCGTTCTGGATGACGATCTCGAGACTTCCGTCCCGCGCGTGCACGAGGCCCGGCGTGCGATCGCCGATCGAATAGCGGTTGATCGGGTTCTGGACGAGGAAATAGCGCCCGTCCGGCTCGACGTCGTACATGGTGAGCGACCAGAACCCCTTTACCGGAATGCCCGCGGCGGGAATGCGCCAGCGATAGGCGTCAAGGCCCGAAAGCGGCCGGCCCGTGGGGTCGAGACTCGCATGGAAGTACATCGCTTCCTGTTCCCCGAGCGCAGCAATGCCACCCAGTGCGATCGCCGCGCGCAGCCGATCATTCGTACCGAAATTGCCGACGCCGCGCGGTTGATAGGTCCAGCCGCCGGAAACCAGATCGCGAAACAGGAATGCCTCGCGCAGCGTCTTGAGGCCGATCGGGAAATAGGCGGCCCATCGATCCAGTATCGATGGCGCCGGCTCCTGGGGGCTGCCGATCCCTAACCGGGCAAAGCGCGTGGCACGGGCCAACTGCCCGTTGCCCCCCGGGGAACGGGCGAGCATCTCATTGACGACCGCGAGGAAGTTCCTTGGGTCGCGCACGTCGCGCACCGCTTCGTTGGCAAAGCCGCGCGCGGGCGCGCGGTCTGGTGGGACGATGACGGCGAACTGGCGCTGGATCGCCGCTGCGGCTTCGACATCGTCGGGGCCGTCGACCAGGATGCGCACCAGCATCCAGACGTCGTTGGTGGTCGAGCGGAACAGCGTGACCCCGGGCGGCGTGGTGCCTTCCCAATGCGGGCCGACGACCCAGAACCTGCCGCCTTTTCCGTCGGTGGCACGCGTGCCGACATAGGCGAAATTGTCGGTGAACGCGTCCATGAACTGGATCGAGAAATAGCGCGTCGGCACCGTCGGGGCGACGACCTCCACCGGACCCGCCGAAAGATCGAGAAAGGCGGACGAATAGATCGTGTCGTTGTTCGGGGCGGTGACGGTACGCGCGGTATAGTCCGACAGCTTGCTGCGGGTCGTGATCCGGTTGATCACCCCCGGCTGGTGGAGGCAGCGTGCGAGCGTCTGCTCGGTCCGGGCGAACTCGTATAGCGTAAAGGCGTAGAAGAAGGCTGCGCGAATTTCCGGATCGCCTTCGTCTGCCGCTGCCATGCTCGCCCATGCACTGCCGGCGGGCAGGCCGGCAGCGAACGGTAGCGCACCCATCCACGCCAGCAGATCGCGGCGGCGGGTTCGAAACACTGGTGCCTTGGTGTGCAGGTCGCTCAAGGGTGTTCCTCCTGATGGATACGCAGCGGGGCAGGGTGACCGGGTGATGCCGGCAATCGGCACATTCGTGGGGCGGTGGCAGCTAGACTCCAGGCCTTATCGGCGCTCAGCCCACCCATCGCGACTGGCCTTCCCAGAAAGGGGCACGCAGCTCGCGGCGCAAAATCTTGCCGGCGGCATTGCGCGGAATCGTGTCGATGAACCGCACCCATTTGGGGCATTTGAAGCCGGCGATGCGGGTGTGGCAAAAGGCGATGAGTGCTTCCCCGCCGGCAGCCTGTGGGGAATCGAGCGCAGGTACCACCAGCGCTGCGACGGCCTCGCCCCATTGGTTGTCGGGAACCCCGATCACCGCCACATCCTGCACGCCCGGATGGGCGCGCAGCGCGTTCTCCACCTCGACGGGATAGATATTTTCCCCGCCCGACACGATCATGTCCTTCACGCGGTCGCGGATGAACAGATAGCCATCGGAATCGAGGTAGCCGGCATCGCCAGTTCGCAGCCAGCCATCCCGAAGCACGTCCAGCGTTGCGGCGGGATCGGCGGCATAGCCCGCCATTACCACGTCGCCGCGAAGGAGGATCTCCCCGGTCTCTCCCGGGGCAAGCGGCGTCCCCATGGCGTCGGCCACCATAATGTCGATTCCCTGCGCAGCGCGACCGCAGGACAGGAGCAGCGCGTCGCCTGCGCGATGGTCTTCGGGGGCGAGGATCGTCACCGGGCCGGTCGCTTCGGTGAGGCCATAGCATTGGACGAATTCGCAGCGCAGCCGTGCCTGGGCCTCGGCCAGAACGTCTGGCGCGATCGGTGAGCCGCCATAGACGATGAGCCGCAATGCCGAGAGGTCGGCATCGGCGATCGTCGGTGCCGACAGGGCGGCCTGAATCATCGCCGGCGCCAGCGTGGTGTAGCTGACGCGTTCGTTCGCCATCAATTGCACGGCATGTGTCGGCTTGAATGCGGCATCCACTACCAGTCGCGCACCTGATTGCGCGGATCGCAGGACCGGGCCGATCCCCGTGATGTGGAACATCGGCGCGGGGGCATAGATGACGTCGTCGGGCCCGAGCGCCATCGCGCCGGTACTGAACGCCGCGATCGATGCCATCACATTGGCATGGGTGAGCATCACCCCCTTGGGGAGGCCGGTGGTGCCGCTGGTGTACATCTGCAGCGCCACCTGCTCCGGCCGGGGTTCTGTGCAGGCAATCGCCAGGGGCTGGGCATCGCGCCAGACGGCAAAGCCGTCGGCCCCTTCGTCGTCCAGGAACAGGATGGGAAGGTCGATGTCGATCGCGGCCAGCACCGACGCAAAACTGCGGTCGGCGAACAGGCGCGTCGCACCCGAATGGCCCAGGATATAGGCAATTTCGGCAGGGTTGAGCCGCCAGTTTATCGGCAGCGCGACCTGGCCGGCGCGAAAACAGCCGAACAGCAGCTCCACCTGCACCGCCGAATTGCGCCCGAGAATCGCTACCCTGTCGCCGGGTTTGCCCTCGCGGCCCAGTCCTGCCGCGATCCGGGAGACGCGGCCACCTGCTTCGAGTGGTCGTTCCGGACGGCGCGCGGCGATCGCTTCGTTTTCCGCGACGCCGGCGGGAAGGC
>CAISGR010000305.1 GCA_903884945.1 uncultured bacterium | reverse complement strand
GAGCTTCTCGCCAAAGCCGAATTTCCGGCGCGCCGGGTTGGCCATCACCTCCTCGAAGATCTCGCGCGCGGTGCGCCCGTCCTCGATCATCCGGGTTCCGATCACGTCCGTCATCTGCCGTCCTTCTTCACGCCAACACCCTATCTTGCCCGCGGCTCAATCCCGCGGCGGCCGCCCGTCGGTCGGCACGCGCGGATCGATCAGGACGCGCAGCACGCGGGCGAGCAGCGCCTCCATCGCCTGCTGGCGCTCGTCGGCGGCGACGCCATCATAGCGCAGGTCGCGCAGCGCCTCGATCGTGGTGCCGCCCTGCGCCGCCACGATGCGCTCAAGCCGGTCGATCCGGTCGTTCGACACCGACAGTTCGACGAGCAGCGCGAGGGCGATGTTGAGCACCTCCTCGACTTCGCGGTCGTCCAGGCTTTGCGGCCGGTTGCCCCGCGCCGAATCGACAAGGGCAAGGATCGCTTCGGCGGCGGTCGTCATCTCAGGCCTGCTTCTGCGCGGTGATCGCGTACCAGCGGTTGGAGCCATGGATCGCCGCGAGATTATGTTCGACGATCCCGTCGGCCTCGAAGCCCGCTGCCCGCATGTCGGCGATCAGATCGGCCGAGGCATAGGTGTGCCAGTGCCGCTCGTCGTTGAAGTGGGTATCCCAGTCGCGCTCGACCTGGTGGACCAGCGTCGGCTCGAAGCGGATCGCGACATCCTGGTGGATCACCACACCACCGGCCCGCACGACGCGGGCGGATTCGCGGATCATCGCCCGGCGCTTCTCGGCACCGATCTCGTGCATCAGGTTGTGCGAGACGACCAGATCGAAGCTGTCGTCCGGGAAGGACAGGGCCGATGCATCCATCTGATGGAAATGCACCGCCACGCCGAGCGACTCGGCGCGGGCATGAGCGTAGCGCAGCATGCCGGCGCCAATATCGACGGCATGCACCTCCGCCTCGGGAAAGGTGGCCGCATAGGCAGCCGTGGCGGCGCCCGCGGAGCAGCCGAGGTCGAGGATCCGCGTCGGGACGAAGCCGGGAAAATGCTCGGCGAGCAGGCGGACCGCGACACCGGTCTTGCTGTCGCCGCGGCCGGCGCCCTGGCCGAAGGAGAAGACGTTGCCGCCGGTTTCGTAGAGCGCGCCGGCGACGACATCGTCCGGCCCGCGATCCATGCCATAGCCGCCGGGCTGGAGGTGGATGTCGATATCGGCCACTTCGGGCGACGGATCATAGGCCGGATCGAGCGTGAGCGATCCCCTGCGATCGGGCGACTCCGCCAGCGCGCGCGCCGCCGCCTCCATCCGGTCCAGATCGCGATAGACCGGCTCGCCGACCGAGACCCACAGCATTTCCTGGGCCGAGCGATTGGCGGCGCTCCACATCCGGTAACGCTGCGATTCGAACAGGGCGGCGCGGATATCCCCGGGCGATTGCGGCTGGCGGCCGTGCCGCGCGGCAAAGGCGGGGGCACCTTCGCTGGCGAACCGCGCGACATTGCCTGAGCGGACCCGCGCATTGAGCAGCTTGCGCAGCGACACGACCGCGCGCTGGCGGCTCAGTTCCTCGGGAGTCGCCTGGGGCAGCACTTCGTGCTGGAGATCGCGGACCTTCACGATGCACTCCTTCGAACCGGTGAGAAGATCATGCTATGTCGTCGCGCGCGGCAGGGCAATCGTTTTGTTCTAGCATTGATACAATTAAATCAGCGCTGGATCAGCTCGACCAGTTCGCCCGCCGGACCGACAACCGTGCAGGCCAGCCCGCCGTCATAGCCGAGGCCGTGCCGCACCACCGGCGGCGCGATCGCGATGTCGGCGACCAGCGCAAGGTCGTCGATCTCGAAACTGGCCATGGCATTGCCCATCGGCAGCATGCCGGGCGCCGTGGCGCGCGGGCCGGCAACCCGGCCCGGGCCGGTGAGATAGCCGTCAAGTTCGATCAGGAAGCCATGCTCGGCCAGGCCGAGCGTGGTCAGCGGGAATGTCTCCTCCGGCGCAAGTCCCTGGGCACGCTGGATGATGCGCACGCGCGAATCGCGGATCGGGCGCTGGCGGAGATCGAACCGCTCAATGTACCAGCGGTGCATGCCGGCGAAATCGGCGCCGGCCAGCACCAGGATGAACGGCCGGTCGACCGGCGCGCGTGGGCTAGGCAGGATCGAGATACTGCGGTCCCCGCCCTCCATGGTAAGGTAGAGGCATTCACCGGCCGGCCCGATCAGCTGCATCGCCTCGATCGACGGCATGAACTGGAGCGGATTGGGCCCGTCCAGAATCTCGAAAGGCGACTCGCGCAACCGGGCGGCCAGCGCATGCACGTCATCGACGATGATCTCGCACGCATTCCAGCCGAAGCTGGTAAGCGGGCGGTAACCCGGGATCGCGTCCGTCTCGACCGCGCGGATATGGACATCGTCCGCCCCGTCGCTGCTCAGGATCAGATAGCGCCGTCCGGCAATGCCGGGCGTGCCCCAGGCCGCCGCGAGATCGGCGGCGACGGCTCCCCGCTCGCGGACGCGGTAGCCGAGCCAGCCGACATAGCAGTGTTCGAGCCGGTCGAGATCGGGGGCGCCCATCGTCGCCATGCGGAAGCGCGACAGCCGCGGCGCGGCGATGGAGGTCCAGTCCGCCATCAGCCGAAATGCAGATCGGTCTTGGATTTATGGAGGTCGAGCCGGATCTGGTAGCGATCGGGCCGGTACTGGGCGAGGATGTGCTGCACCGGCCGGCCATTGGTGTCGGTGACCGTACGGCTGATCCGCAGGATCGCCGCGCCGATCTCGACCGACAGTGCCGCGGCCAGCGACGCATCGGCCAGCGTCGCCGAGATCGTCTGGGTCGCGCTGCCGATCTTCACGCCCGCCTGCTCGATCAGCGACAGGATCGGCGTCGTGCGGAGCGCCGAGCGCGTGATGTGCTCGCCCAGATCGGCCGGCACATAGCTGATGAGATGCCCGAGCGGCTCGCCATCGAGCCAGCGCACGCGCACTACGCGGATCAGGGGCGTTCCGGCCTCCACCCCCAGGGCGTCGCTGATCGGCGACCGCGCCGGCGCTTCGTCCAGCTCGATCAGCTTGACCTGGGTGGAGCGCCCGAACGTGAGCAGCGATTCGATCGCCTGGTCGATGCTGCCCTCGATCGGGCGCGCGGGCGGCTCGAAGATGACATGAGTGCCGACACGGCGCTTGCGCGCGACCAGGTTGGTGCTGGCCAGTTCGGCCAGCGCGCGCCGGGCAGTGATGCGCGAGACGCCGAAGGCGGCGGCAAGCTCCTGCTCGGTCGGCATGCGCGAGCCGTGCGCGCGCTCGCCGCTGGTGATTTCCTCGCGCAGGCGCAGGAAAATCTGGTGGTACAGCGGCACGGCATGCAGCCGATCGACGCCGGCAACCTCATCCTCTGCTTTTTTCAACGGATTACGCTCCCCGGTTTACTCTTACCACGAACCGGATAGTGCCCGATCGACGCCATGACGGAAAGAAGCCATTGATGAAGACCAAGCCCGTTCTCACCGCCGCCGAACTCGACCCGATGCTTGCCGCCGCGCGCGCCGACGCCGCGCGTCGCGGGCTCGTCATGTCGATCGCGATCGTCGACGATGGCGGCTATCCGCTCCGCCTCGAACGGATGGACGGTGCCGGCGTGATGACCCCTTCGGTCGCGCTGGCCAAGGCGCGCACGGCGGCGCTGATGCGCGGATCGACCCGCATTCTCGCTGAGCGGGTGGTGAGCGAGCCGGCGCTGCTGCGCCTCACCGAATATCTGCCGATGGAAGGCGGGCTGCCGATCGTCGCCGAGGGCGTCTGTATCGGCGGGATCGGGATTTCGGGCGGCAGGCCCGACGACGACGAGGGCGTGGCGCAGGCCGGGCTCGACACGCTCGCCCGCTAGCCCGCCTCTCCCTGTTCTCGCGCCGATTTCGCCCTGTTCTACCCTGTTATCCCGGCGAATCTTTTTTTTCGCTGTTCCGGGGCGATTTTGTTGGAGAATATCCAAAGCAATCTCAAAGGCTTGTCGACCATCAGCCCTGTTCCGCAAGAACAGGGTAACGCCGCGCAATAACAGGGCGGGCCCGGGCGGTAACAGGGAGGCCATCATGGCGTTGCAGTCCTCGGCACGTTCAGCCCGACGTTCCGACGCGGGGCCATCCTCACGCGCAGCCTGGCCCGACCGGCGCAGCAGTTGAATCGAGCGGCCACCGTTCCGTTCAATGCATCTCCTCGCCGCCCGAGACGTTCATCGCCTCGCCGGTGATGTACCGCGCCTGCCCCGAGCAGAGAAAGGCGCAGGCATTGGCGGTATCGTCGACCTCGCCGACGCGGCCGAGCGGGATGCGGCCGCGCATCGCCGCAAGATATTCCTCGACGGTCTGGCCGCGCATCTTCGCCATATACTCGTTCTGCCATTCCCCGAGGCCGGTGGTGACATGGTTGGGGCAGACGGCGTTGACGGTGATCTGCTCCGGCCCGAGTTCCATCGCCGCCGATCGCGTCAGGCCGACCAGGCCGTGCTTGGAGGCGACATAGGAGGAGGTCAGCGCCGATCCCGACTTCGCGGCGCGGCTGGCGATCGAGACGATGCGGCCCCTGCCCCACCCCTCCTCGATCTCCTGCGACAGCATCTGCTTTGCCGCATGCTTCATCGCGAAGAAGGCGCCGCGGAGATTGACGTTGAGCACCGTATCCCAGCGATCCTGCGTCGCCTCGATCAGCGGGCCGAACAGATAGCCGACCCCGGCATTGTTCACCAGGATATCGAGCCGCCCGAACTTCGCCACGGCATGCGCAACCAGCGCCGCGACCTCGTCCTCGACGCGCATATCCGCCGCGAAGCTGGTGACCTCGGCCCCCATGGCGCGGATATCCGCCGCGACCGCGCGCATTTCCTCATCCCCGCCGACGCCATGCGCCGGCGCCATGTCACCGGCAGTCCGGCCGAGATCGTGGATCACGATGCGGGCGCCGTCCGAGGCCAGCTTGCGCGCGATCGCCTCGCCCAGCCCCTTGCGGCGACCGGCGCCGGTGACCACCGCCACCTTGCCCGCGATATCGGGATACATCGTCATCTCAAATCTCCATTCCGGCGCGATAGCCCTCGGCCGTCGCCATCAATATGGTGCGCGGCGCATAGGCGTCGCCGATGACGGTCACCGCAATGCCCGCGGCGCGCAGCGCGGCTGCGAGCGCGTCGTCCGGCCGCCGCGCCGTGGCGAAGGTGAAGAGGGCGACGTCGCGGATCAGCCCTTCGCGCCCATTATAGATATTGGCATAGGCGACCTCGCCCTCCTCGAAGCGGGACCGGGCGAGCGGCCGCACCAGCGGCACGATCTCCGCACCGAGGCGCGAGAGGCGTTCATACGCGCCCTGGCGCACGACTACCGCCGCGTCGCTGGCGATCCGGTCGCGCGGCGTAAGCAGCACCACATGCTCGAACTTCGCGCAGAGCATCTCGGCCGCATCATAGGTGAAGGCGCCGTGATCCTCGTCATGGAGGACCGCCGTGCCCGGCTGGCGCGTGGTGAAGCCTTCCAGCAGCGCCACCGCCTGGCGCAGATCCGGAAAGATCCCCTCGTCGCGCCAGTCCGCCGGCAGAAAGGCCGGCCATGCCGGCGTCGCGCCGGCCGCCAGCACGACGTGATCCGGCGCGAGCGCCAGGATCTCAGCCATGTCGGCGCGGCGGCCCAGCCGAAACTCCACGCCGTGCCGATCGGCACGGAGCCGCTGATAATCATAGATGCTGCTGAGATTCTCGCCGCCGGGGAGCAGCGCGTGCAGCCGCGTCTTGCCGCCGACCGTATCGCTCGCGCCGAATACCGTCACGGCATGGCCGCGCGCAGCGGCGACCCAGGCTGCCTCCAGCCCGGCGATTCCGGCGCCGACGACCGCGATGCGCTTGCGGACCGGCGCGGGCGCGGGCCGCCAATCGGCCTCATCCGGGGCGCCGACGCGGGGGTTGTTGTCGCACAGCAGCCCGCGACCGCTGGTGATCATGTGCCAGCAGGTGTTGCACGAGACGCAATAGCGAATCTCCGCCTCCCGCCCGACCCGCGCCTTCGCGCCCCAGGCCGGATCGGTGACGAGCGGCCGGCCGAGCATGACGAGATCGGCGAGCCCGTCGCGCACGACGCGTTCGCCCTCATTGGGATCGGTGATCAGGCCCAGCGCGCCGATCGGGGTGCCCGGCGCGGCGCGGCCGAGCGCGGCGATGCGATCGACATAGGGCGTGCGGGGGCCGTGAAGATCGGGGAGATGGTCCCGCAGCGTGTCGCCATGCGCGCCCCAGCACCAGGTGAGATAATCCGGCACGCCGGTCGCATGGATGATCGCGGTGATCGCCGCGGCCTCGGCGAGATCGATCCCGCCGGGAATGCCATCCTCCCCGGGCAGCTTCACCCCGATCAGGAAATCGGGCCCGCAGACGGCGCGCAGCCCTTCGATCAGCTCGGTCAGCAGGCGCGCGCGGTTGGCGCGATCGCCCCCATAGGCATCCTCGCGGATATTGGCCTGGGGCGAGAGGAACTGGTGAAAGAGATGGCCGTGGCCGGCGGAAATCTCGACGCCGGCAAAGCCCGCGCGGGCAAGCCGGAGGGACGAGGCGACGAATTCGTCGATCATCCGCCGGACCGCGTCGGTCGACAGCGCGTGCGGGACCGTCCAGCTCAGATCGTCGGGCAGCGGCGATGCGCCGAACGCGAAGTCGTTGCGGCCGCCGCCGCGAAAGCCGCGGCCATTATCCTGCAACTGGCCCAGCATCAGGCCGCCCGCCGCCTCGACCGCGCGCGCCCAGCGCGCGAACGCGGCTTCGTTCTCCGCGGTGAAGGCCATCGGCCGGGTCGGCAGCTTGTGCCAGTGGAGCGTCGCCATGGGTTCGCTGACGAGCAGCGACGCGCCGCCCCGGGCGCGGTTGACATAATAGTCGACCAGCCGATCCGTCACCCGGCCGCGATCGGCATAATGCGTCGACATCGACGCATGGACGATCCGGTTGGGCAAGGTGCGCGTGCCGATCGTCACCGGCGAGAAGAGATGCGGATAGGCGGTCATGGAGAAATCAGGCCGGCGCGTGCATCCTCAGCACGCGCTCGATAAAGGCCTTGCGCCAGGCGGTTCGTTCAGCCTCGATCGCGTCGTCGGCGCGATAGGCCTCGATATCGGCGCGGCTGATGCTGCCCCTGGCATCGAGCAGCCGCTCGATCGTGTCGACGCGGTCGCGCAGCGCCGAGGTCTCGGCCATCAGCTCGAGCAGGAAGGTCATCATCTGGTCGATCGCGGGATCGTCGAAGAATTGCGGGCGCTTGCCCTTGCTGACGCGAGGCAGGCTTACATCGCCCGGATCCATTTTCGCCATGCCGACACCTTTTCGCGATTCAAGAATCGAAGGGCGGCAGGGATGCGCCCTGCCGCCCTTCCGGTACAAGCCCGATCAGAAGTCCTTGCGGACCCGCAGCATCCAGCGGCCCGGATCGTTGAGATACGGGTAGATCAGGAAGGAGGTCTTGTAGGTCTTGTCGAAGCAGTTGGTGCATTCGGCCGTGATCGACGCGCCGAGGGCGCTGTTGCGCAGCGACAGGCCGAAATTGAACAGGCTGTGCGCATTCTGATAGCCGCGCGGATCATCCGAGGTCGAAACCCAGGAGCCGGTGGTATATTCCCACGCCACGCTCGGCACGAGCGACGTCGTGTCGGTCAGGCGGAAGGTGTAGTTGGCACCGAGCGTCGAGGCAAAGTCAGGCACGCGGACCGGCTTGGCGATCTCGCCCGTCGGGGTGACGATGCCGGCATTGCAGTTATTGGCGGTGATGCCCGCCTTGCACCGGGCGATCTGGGCATAGACCGATGGGTCGATATTCTCGTACCGCGCCTTCTGCGCGCCGAACGACCAGTAGATGTTCAGCCCCTTGACCGGGATCACGGTAACCTCGCCCTCGATCCCGTAATTCTTCAGATCGGCGAAGTTGCGGGTGAGATAGAGGATCGTGCTGGTGACCGGATCGAGATAGCCGGCCGGCAACTGGAAATCGCGGTCGACGAAGGAGAAGCCGGTGAGGTTCACGCGGACATGCCGATCGAAGAATTCCGAACGGACGCCGGCTTCATAGGACCAGACGGTCTCGCGGGTGAACGGCACCGCGAGCGCCGCATAATTGGCGCGCGCATTCCAGCCGCCCGACTTGAAGCCCTTGGTCGCCGAGGCGAAGACCATCACGTCCGGCGTCAGCTGGTAGTTGATCGCGAAGCGCGGCGTCCAGACGCGGGCGCGCTGGGTGACCGGGATGCCGAGATTGATCAGGTCGACCGTCGAGAAGGGCTGGTTGTTGACGCCCGAGCGCGGCAGCGTGTTGACGTTGGGCGCGAACTGCACGTCCTTGAATTCGTCCGTGTAGCGGATGCCCGCGGTCAGCGTCAGCGGCTTGATCGGATGGAGATCGAACTGGGCGTAGCCGGCATAGGCTTCGGTGCCGTTGTTGACGGTGCGATCCTGGGTGACCGTCGGCGAGCCGGTGAGCGGCACGTTGACGTTGGCGAAGATCGTCCGGTTCTTCTCGTTCAGGTAGTAAAAGCCCCCGACATAATCGAGCAGGCCGTCAAACGCCTTGCCGGTGACCTTGACCTCCTGCGTGAACTGCTGGTGGTAGCTGTCCGTCGCGAGGACGGTCGTGGTGCCCGCGCTCGACGAGATATAGTCGAAGTCGTTGTAGAGGACGCTGCCCGTCGAGCGGCTGTCGGCGCTGTCGGTGACATATTCCTGATAGAGGTGGCGATAGCCGGTGATGAAGTTGATCGTCGCCCCGCCGGCCTCGACCTGGAAGTTCGAGATGATGGAATAGGACCGCGCCGTGTTGCCGAGCGTGTTGTCGGCCAGTTCGGACGAGACGATCGACCCCAGTGGCGTATCGCTGCGCAACTTGGTGAAATCGATCCGCTTGTTGTCGCTGTCGCGGTAGAAATTCACCAGGTTGGCGCCATTGGCGTAGATATAGTCCGCCGACAGATCCCAGGTGACGTTGTCGGCCGGGAGCGCGCGGACCGCGCCGCGAAGACCCCAGCTGCGATCGCCGTTGAGCCGCTGGCCGGTCGTCTGGTTGTAGACATAGCCGTCGGCGTCAGTGAAATAGCCCGAGAATTTGGTGAGCAGCGTATCCTTGATGATCGGGATATCGACCGAGCCGCGCAGCTGGGTGCGGTTGTAGCGGCCATAGCCAGCCTCGGCGAAGCCGGTGAAATCATTGCCGGGCTTCTTCATGATCACGTTGATCGCGCCGCCCGTGGTGTTGCGGCCGAACAGCGTGCCCTGCGGGCCGCGCAGCACCTCGACCCGCTCGACATCGAAGAAGGAGAAATTGTTCGCGCCCTGGCGGGAGAGATAGACATCATCGACATAGGTGCCGACGGGCACGTCGAAGGTGGCGATCGATTCGGTATTGCCCAGGCCGCGCAGCGTATAGGCGTTGGCCGTGCCGATGGCGGTGTTGTTGTGGCCGATCAGGTTGGGAACATAGGCGATCAGATCGAGCGTCCGCGAGACCTGGCGGACGGCAAGCTCGTCGGCGGTGAAGGCGCTGACGGCGAGCGGCACCTTTTGCAGGTTTTCCGAGCGACGCTGTGCGGTCACGACGATTTCGGCGATCCCGCCCGTGCTGCCGGCATCGTCCGCCTGCGATGCTTCGGTCGCCGGGGTGGCAGGCGCGGTCTGCGCCCATGCGGAGGTCGTACTCATCAACAGGGCCAGCCCGAAGGTCGCCCCGATCCTCTTGGTGTTTCCAGTCATGTCGCGTCGTTCCCTTTATGTCGATTGAAACGGCCCGTCTTCCCGGGACCGTGAGTGACATTCCCACTGCGAAACCGGCCGCGTTGATGCGGCTCTCAATCTCCTCCGCCTGCCCTTTCCCACCGGGGCGGCGTCATGATTATGTCTTAACATTAGTGCAAATCAAGCGCTAGTTTTCAACGCGCCCCGACATGGGTAGCCAGGAAGGGAAAGATCGTGCCGAACCAATCGCTTGGGCGGTCGAACAGCATGCCGGCGCCCCCCGGCAATTCGGCATATCTCCAGTCCGGACGGCGATCGATTAGCGCCTTCCCGCACGGGAAAAGCGGATCGGTCCGCCCCGCGACAACCAGCGTCGGGCAGGAGATTCGAGCCAGGTCGGCTGCGAAATCATAGTGCGCGGCGGCATGGTGGCCGTGCTCGCGGGTCGGGCCGTTGGCGAAATAGGTCAGCACCGAAAGATGGACGGTCTCGTCGCTCCAGTCCGGATCGGCGATCCGCCGCACCAGCGACCAGCGATCGGCGAGATGGCTGCCGTCCGGGGCGATGCGTTGCGATTCATCGATCTTCGCCAGCCGGTGCGCGCGCTGTTCGGCCGAATAGAGCGGTGCATTGTCCATCGCCAGCGCCGCCGCGCGGTCCGGCCAGGCCGCCGCCATCCGGCCGGCGACCAGCGCACCGCCATGATGGCCGACCAGCGCGGCCTGGGCCAGGCCGAGCGCGTCGAGCAAGGGCGGCAGGATCGCGGCGAACCCCTTAATGGTCGGCTCCTCGAGCGGGTCGGAGAGACCGTGGCCCGGGAGGTCCGGGGCGATCGCGCGGAAGCCCGCGGCCGCGAACAGCGGCATGACGCGGCGATACTGGATCGACGCCCAGGGTGCCTGGTGCAGCAGCAGCACCGCAGGGCCTTCGCCCTGCTCGCGATAATGAATCTGCCCCTTGTCCCACGCGGCATAGCCGCGCCGTTCGCCGGGAAGCGCGCCCATTGACGGCAGGGTCATGCGACGGTCTCCAGCGGAATGAGTGTCTGGCCGAGCAGCCGGCCGAAGGTGAGAGCAGGCGTGACCATCATCCCGCCACAGGCGGCCTTGCCCATGGTCTGGCTCGATCCCAGGATCTCGCCCGCCGCGTAGAGGCCGGGGATGGGGGTGCCGTCGCGGCGGATGACGCGGAGCCGATCATCCACGGCAAGGCCGATCGCGCTCGAAATCGAGCAACCCTGCATGCGGATGGCATAGAATGGCGCGGTGGCGATCGGCGCCGGATGGTGACGGCGCCCGAAGAAATCATGACCGGTCGCCACGCCGTAATTGAAGGCCCCGACGGAGCGGGCCAGGCCGGCGGCATCAATTCCCGCCCTCCCGGCAAGCGTGGCCAGATCGTCCGCCCGGCTGAAGACGGGATTGCCGGCAGCGAATGCCGCGACCATCTGCTCCTGCGTCCAGCCCGTCACGATCGGCGGGGCCGCCGCCAGGATCGCCTGGTCGAAGACGATCCAATAGCGATAATCGGGCTGATCCATCAACGCGATCTCGCGCGCATCGACGCTCTCGATATCCTCGCGCACGAAGCGCTGCCCGCGCGCGTTGACATAGATCTCCCATGGCGGCCGACGCTCGGGGAAATGCTCGATCCGGCCGATCGGCCTGGCCGGGCGCGCATCGGTATCGAACAGCGCCCCGAAATTGATGAAGACATTCTCCGCGCCGCGGGCATGGCCGCCGGCCGCTTCGCCCAGCTTCAGCCCGGCACCCCGGGCGAAGGGATAGGGCGCGCCGTGATATTGCGGATAGCCGTTGAGCTGCTCGAACAGGTCCGGATCGCCGGCATAGCCGCCGCAGGTGAGCGCGACGGCGCCCGCAGCGAACCGGTGCCGGACGCCCGCCGCATCCCGGGTCACCACGCCATCGACCGTGCCGGACTCATCGGTCGTCACCTCGACCACTTCCTCACCGAGCCGCAGCGTGATGTCGCCAGACTCGACCGCCGCCATCACCAGCGGCACGAGCACGTCCTTGACGCTCACCCCGCCCTGCGCGCCCCAATAATAGCGCGGCACCCGATAGGGCTCATGGCCGAACCCCTTGACCGGATGATCGGGCAGTGGCTCGAAGCCCTGCTCGGCCAGCCAGTCAAAGGTTCCGGCCGCATGATCAACGGCCAGCCGTACGAGCCCCGGATTGGCGGTGCCGCGGCTGATCCGCATGACGTCCTCGAAATGGAGGTCAGGCGAATCCGCGATGCCGCGCTCGCGTTGCAGCGCGGTTCCGGCCGCGCTCATCTGCCCGGTCGCGACCCACAAGGTCCCGCCCAGCACCGGCGCATGATCGATCAGCAGGACGCGCGCACCGCGGCGCGCGGCGAACAGCGCAGCGGGCATGCCGGCCGATCCGCCGCCAACGACGACGAGGTCGAACCCGGCCCCGTCCTTGTCCGCCCGGCTCCTCGTCCCCGCCACGCCTTCCCTTCCGAGTCGCTTGATATCCACTGCGATAAATGTTCTATTCTTATATCAATTGAAAGCCCCTTTTGACGGAGGCACCGATGAAGCCGCACTGGATCGCCGCCGCCCTGGCCCCGCTGCTCGCCGCGACGCCCGGTCTGGCGCAGGAAGGGGCCGCGCCATCGCCGTGCGGACCGGGAGTCGCGACTGATATGCGCTGGGTGGGCAACGGCCTGATGCGCGGCGGCAAGGGTTATGTCGCGACGCCGATGGGGCAGGTACATTATCGCCTTGCCGGGCCGGCCACGGGGCCAGTGCTGCTGCTGCTCCACCAGACACCCTGGTCGATGAACGAGTTCGCCGAGGTGCAGGCGTGCCTCGCCGCGCGGCACGTCCGCTCGCTCGCGATCGACACGCCGGGCTATGGCAATTCCGATCCGCCCCCAGGCACGCCGAGCGTCGCCGACTATGCGGACAATCTCGTGCCGGTGCTCGATGCGCTCGGCCTGCCCGTGGTGGTCGCGGCGGGGCATCATACCGGTGCCGCGATCGCCGCCGCGCTGGCCGCGCGCCATCCCACGCGCGTCGCCGCGCTGATCCTGCACGGCGTGCCGCTCTATACACCGACGGAGCGCGCCGAGCGGCTCGGCAAGGCGCCGCGCGCCCAGGCGCTGTCGGCGGACGGGAGCCATCTCGGCGATTATTACCGCTATATCCTGGGTTATGCCGGTGATGATCCGCACGCCCGGGTGACCGCCACCTGGTCAGTGATCGACTGGTTCCTCGCCGGCAGCGCCGACATCGCGCACGACATCGTGTTCCGCAACGACATGGGTGCCGACCTGGCACGGATCGCGGTGCCGGTGCTGATCCTGTCCGACGGGAAGGATTCGCTCCATGCGAACGACCGGCGGGCAGCGGCATTGCGCCTCAACTTCCGCTACCGCGACTTCTCCGACGGCACGCCCCACGCGATGATGATCCACCCCGATCGCTGGGCCGATATCGCCGCCGCCTTCGTCGCCGAGACGGCGACGCGCTGACGATTTCTAGACCGCGACCGCGTTGCCGGCCAGCGGATCAGGCACGTCGAGCGTCGCCTCGAGCTCGACCAGCGCCTTGCGATAATGTTTCAGCCCGAGGACGACGAACAGGATCGAGGGAATGCCGACACAGACCACGAAGAGCGACAGCACCATGCCGATCGATCGCGGGTCGCCCGAATAGTCGGTCGCCCAGCCGATGAGCGGCGGCCCGAGCAACGGACCGACCAGGGTGATCACCGTGTTGAAGATCGCGACCGACTGCCCGCGGATATCGCCCGGCGTGACCAGCGACAGGGCGGCAGGGCCCCCGGCGGTAGCGATCGACTTGCCGACAAAGGCAAGGAACATCGCGACGACGGCGAGACCGGCACTCGGCATCACGGGATAGAGCGCGCTCATCGGCACGGTAATGATCAGGCCGAGCAGCAGCACGCGCATGGCCGCATCGGCATGGCGCTTGAGCAGATGGCGCGTCGCCCAGACGGCGATCACCGTGCCGAGCGGGCCCGCGGTGAAGTAGAACAGCCCGGTGACGGTGCCGATCGTGGCGATATCCCAGCCCCAGAGACGCTGGAACAGCGGCACGTTCCAGAAGCTCAGCGTGCTCATCGCGAAGTTGCAGGTCGCGCCGATGAACAATGCGCCGAAGCCGCGCCAGCGCGCGAGAATGTAGCGAAAGGCACTCATCCGCGGCGCACCCGCCACGGCGCTGACCCGCTCGCTATGCGCCGGCTCGCGCACCGTGAGCATCAGCGCGGCAAAGACGAAGCCGGGCAGGCCGACGAGGAAGAACGCCATCTGCCACATGGCGAACGGGCCCATGCCGAGAAAATGCGTGTGACCCATTTTGCCGAGCCAGCCGACGAGGTTGCCGCCGACCAGGAAGGCGAGGCCGGCGCCGAGATAGGGGCCGGCCATATAGACGCTGATCGCCCGGCCGCGCCGGGCCCGATCGAAATAGTCGCTGATCATCGAGATCGAGCTTGGGCTGACCACCGCTTCGCCGAGACCGAGGCCGAGGCGCAGGACCAGCAGCAGCAGGAAGCTGGTCGCAAAGCCGCTCGCCGTCGTCATCGCACACCAAAAGACGATGCCGCCGATCAGGATCCATTTGCGGCTCGCCCGGTCCGCATACCAGCCGAGCGGGATGCCCGTCAGGACGTTGAACAGCGAGAAGGCCGGCCCGAGCAGGAGCCCGACCTGGAAATCGCTCAGGTGGAGCGAATGCTTGATCGGCTCGATGACGAGCGTGAGGATGTAGCGATCGAAATAGGAAAGGATGAAGACCAGCAGCAGCAGGCCGACGACGTACCATTGATATGCAACCGAGTGCGTCCGCTGCGCCATCGCCGTCCCTTTTGTTGAATGCTAGAGTGCGCGTCCGCCGAACACGTACCAGCCGCCGCGGCCATGCATCGGCCGGCCGGGCTCGTCCCAGGCGAAGGCCACGCCGCGATCCGGATAGGCGCCGAGATCGGGCAGGATCAGCGCGAAAGTGCCGGCCGGATCGAACCCCGCCGTGACGCACATCGCGGCATGATCCTCGGCGCGCCAGGCGGTATAGGCCGGCTCGTTGTTGTTGAGCGTGTCCCAGTTCCAGAAATAATCCTCATAGGCATCGACGAGATGCGACGAGGGCAGTTCCTGGTGGACCATGATTCCGCCCGGCGCGAGCAGCCGGCGGCACTCGGCAAGCACGCGGTGCGACGCCTTGACCGGGATTTCGTGGAAGAAGAAGCTCGACACGATCAGGTCGAAATGGCCGTCGGGGAAATCGAGTGCCTCGGCATTCTGCTGGCTGAAATGCAACGGCACGCCCTCATGCTCGGCCAACGCATGACCGTAGCGCAGCAAGGGTGCGGCGACATCCACGCCGTGCGCCTCGACGCCCGGAAAGGCCTGGACATAAGGCAGCAGGTTCTTGCCCGAGCTGGTGCCGATATCGAGCATCCGCTTCGGCATGAAGCCGGGATGTTCGGTCTTCAGCCAGCGCGAGATCACGCGGGCGACCCCGCCCCAGCTGCGATGGCTCTGATTGGCGGTGAACACGCGCGAGCCGAGACTGGCCACGGCGCCCTGCGCCACATCATCCTCGGCATATTCGTTGTGGAAGCAGCCAGGCATGAGATGTACGTCGAGCGCATCGACATAGCGTGGCGCCACCAGCGCCGGATCGAGCCGCAGCGAACCGCCCGCCGGGCTCAGCACGGCTGCATCGCGCGCGACATCGATCATCGCCGGCAGGGCACGCTCGACCTGCGGCTGCACGGACAGGAAGCACATTTCCTGCGCGTTGTAGCGGACGCTGCTGTAGAAGCGGTAGGACGCCTCGCCCTCCATCGCGCGGTCGATCGCGCGCCAGTCCGTGAAACTCTCCCCCTTTGCCTCGGCGGCGGGGCGGACGCGATCGGTGAAATCGCGCTCCAGCGCACCGGCCATCTCCTGGATCGCGTGGCGGCGCAGCGCGCTGCAGAAGCGCTGGCGGCCCAGCTCATCCTGCGTCGCAACGGCAAGCGCCTCGATATCGGGAATGGTCTGCGGCGCGTTCGCGCCCGGCACTCGGGTCTGGATCGTCATTCTGACCTCCTGAAGCTCGCGACACGGTATAATCGCCCCGCGCCCTGACGACGTATCGAAAAAAGACGTTGCGCCCGTTCGATTTGCCATACATCTAGGACAAATCATCGTCGGGGAGTGACGCGGTGTCAAGCGGGGATCGTAACAGGATTATCATCGCCGGCGCGGGACCGGTCGGGCTGGTCGCGGCACTGCTGCTCGGCCGGCGCGGAATCCCGTTCACGCTGATCGAGGGGGAGGACGCGCTTTCCGACGACCTGCGCGCCTCGACCTTCCACCCGCCCACGCTCGACCTGCTCGACGCGCAGGGCCTGGCGGCACCGCTGATCGCCATGGGGCTGATCAGCCCGACCTGGCAGATCCGCGTGCACGAGACCGGCGAGCGCGCAGTGTTCGATCTTGCCGCGATCGCCGGCGACACGCGCCATCCCTATCGCCTGCAGTGCGAGCAATCGAAGCTGTGCCGCCTGCTCCTCGCCCAGGTGCTGGCGGAGAAGCGCGGCGAGGTGCGCATGGGCACGCGACTCGAGCAGGTCACGCAGGATGACGACGGCGTCTCGGTCCGCATCCTCGCCGACGGCGAGCCCGGCACGATCGAAGGACGCTATCTGATCGGCGCCGACGGATCGCGCAGCGCCGTGCGGCACAGCCTCGGCTTTTCCTTCGAGGGCAAGACCTATCCCGAGACGACGATCCTGGCGACGACCACCTTCCCGTTCCAGGATCACCTGCCCGGCCTTTCCAACGTCAATTATGTCTGGAAGGCCAAGGGCACGTTCAGCCTGCTGCGCCTGCCGCAACTGTGGCGCTGCAGCCTCTATCCCGACCCGGACGAATCGATCGAGGACGGGCTGCAGCCGGCCAGCGTGCAACGCAAATTGCAGGAGATCGTGCCGCGCGACGAGCCCTATGAAGTGCTCGAGATCCGCGCCTATCGAATCCATATGCGCATCGTCGACGACTATCGTGCCGGGCGCGTGCTGCTCGCGGGCGATGCAGCGCATGTCAATTCGCCGTCGGGCGGCATGGGCATGAATGGCGGCATCCACGACGCGGTCGAACTGGTCGAGACGCTTGCCGATATCTGGAACGGCGCCGACGAGCGACTGCTCGATCGCTATACCCGGCGCCGCCGCCCGGTCGCCGAAGCGGAGATTCTCGGCCAGTCGGATCGCAACCGCGCCCGCATGCAGGAGCGTGACATCGCGAAGCGCCGCGAGATGCTCGCCGACCTCCAGCGCGTCGCCGACGATCCCGAACGCGCCAGGGACCATCTGCTGCGCAGCTCGATGATCGCCGGCTTGCGCCAGGCGGCGACGATCGCATGAGCGCGCGCACGGACTATGGCCGCGACGGCACGGTCGGCATCGGCACGCCGCAGGCCAACCCGACGGTCGAGGCGGAAATGGCGATCCTGCTGCCCCCGACCGTCCTGCGCGTCACCACGCGGCTGACCAGCGCGGCCGCAGCATCCGGCGACCGGCTGCGCGCTTATCTGGAACAGCTCGACCGGACGCTGGAGAGCTTCGATACGCTGCGACCCGAAGTGTTCGGCTTCGCCTGCACTGCCTCTTCCTATCTCGTAGCGCCCGCGCGCGAGAAGGAGATCATCGCGGCGACACAGGCCCGCTTCGCCTTTCCGGTGGTCACCGCCGCCGCGGCGATCGCGTGGAAGCTGCAGGCGCTGGGCGCCCGCCGGATCGCGCTCGTCTCGCCCTATCCGCCGGAACTGGGCGAGGCCGCGGCCGCCTATTGGTGGGCACAGGGCTTCGCACCGGTCTCGGTCGGATCGGCCCCGATCGCCGGCACCGATACCCGCGGCATCTATGCGCTGGGCAGTGCCCAGGCGCGCACTGCACTCGCCGGGCTCGGCGACCTCTCCGTCGACGCGATCCTGATCACCGGCACCGGCATGCCCTCGCTGCCGCTGATCGCCGATCCGCCGCCGGGCATGCCGCCGATCATCTCCTCCAATCTCGCGCTGGCCGAGGCCCTGCTCGCCTGCCTCGACCTGCCGCTTCCCGACTGGCGCGCGCGCTGCCGCGCCGCAACCGAAGGACCCTTTTCGTGATCCAGCCGATCAGCGCCATCATCGATGGCAAGACCATCATCACTGCCAAGGGCGCACCGATCGCGGTGATCGACCCTGCCACCGAGGAGACGATCGTCGCGATCGCCGAGGCCGACGACGCACTGGTCGACCAGGCGGTGGCCGCGGCGCGGCGCGCGTTCGAGGACGGGCCCTGGCGGCGGATGGATGTCGAGGCGCGCCAGGCCGCATTGCGCGCCTGCGCCGACCGGATCGATACCGCGACCGAGGTGCTCGCAGCGCTCGAGACGGCCAATACCGGCATCCCCTTCGCGCAGATCCGCGACCGCCAGGTCGCCCGCGCCTCGTATAATTTCCGCTTCTTCGCAGACTATATCGGCCAGGCAACCGCCGAGCTCTATGAGCAGGACCCCAATTATCTGACCATGGTGCGGCGCGAGCCGGTCGGCGTCGCTGCGCTGATCGCGCCGTGGAACGCCCCGATCGCGCTCGGATCGATGAAGATCGCCGCCGCCATCGCCTTCGGCAACAGTTGCGTGATCAAGCCGTCGGAGCAGGCGCCGCTCGGCGTCAACCGGCTGGTCGAGCTGCTGCAGGAAGTCCTGCCACCGGGTGTGGTCAACCTTGTCAACGGGCGCGGCGCCACGACCGGCGACCGGCTCGTCCGCCATGACGAGGTCAACCTCGTATCCTTCACCGGCGGCACCGCGACCGGACGGGCGATCATGGCGGCCGCTGGCCAGGGACTGAAACCGGCCACCGTCGAACTGGGCGGCAAATCCGCCAACATCATCTTCGACAGCGCCGATTTCGACCAGGCGCTCGATGCCGCGCTGCTGAGCATCTTCACCACCAACGGGCAGCAATGCCTCGCCGGATCGCGCATCCTCGTCCAGCGCGGCATCGCCGACCGCTTCATCGCCGCCTTCGTGAAGCGGGCGCAGGCCCTGAAGATCGGCCATCCGCTCGAGCCCGGCACCGAACTCGGGCCGCTCGCCTCGCGCCGACACCTCGATCATGTGCTCAGCTTCGTGCCGGAGCCGGGCCGCGACGATGTCCGCCTTCTCACCGGCGGGCGGCGCGCGGCGGGATTCGACCGGGGCAATTATGTCGAACCGACCGCCGTGCTGGTCGATCGGATCGACGACCGGATCTGCCAGGACGAGATCTTCGGCCCGTTCGCCGCCTTCATGATCTTCGACACCGCCGAAGAGGCCTATCGGCTGGCCAACGGCACCCGTTTCGGGCTGGTAAGCTATGTCTGGTCGCAGGACATCGCGACCATCATGGAAGCGCAGGACCGGCTGTCGAGCGGGATCGTCTGGTGCAACACGCCGATGACCCGCGAACTGCGCGCGCCGTTCGGCGGCTATGGCGATTCGGGCGTCGGCGCCGAGGGCGGCCGGGCCTGCGAGGCCTTTTATACCCGCCAGAAGACCGTCAGCATTCCGCGCCGCCCCCTGAAGCTGCGCAAGCTCGGCACCGCTTGAGGAGCACGTCCATGTCGATCAACTCCGAAATCACCGCCTGGCTCGACGCCTATTTCGAGGCGTGGAACCGCTATGACGTGCCCGCGATGAAGGCGTTGTGGGACGAGGAGGACCCGGCCCCGGTCTATCTCGCCGAGGAATGCGATCCGCATATCGGCTGGGATGCCGTACTCGGCTACTGGGGCGTGGACCGGTCCAAGTCCGAACGGCTGGTGAGCTGGAAGAACCTGACCGCGAAGGAAGCCGCGCCCGGCCTCGCCGTGATCCTGATCGATGCGAACTGGAGCACCTATATCCCCGGCTCCCGGCTCTATCCGCGGCCGTTCGGCGGGCCGGTGCGGATCACGGCGGCGTTGCGGCGCAAGCCCGAGGGCTGGCGCATGTTCCATTATGTCGAGGCGCCGCTTGCCTCGATCGTCCAGCTCCGCCGCGCGCATGAGGATGCGGTCGAACCGGCGCTCCATGCGCGGCTTGCCGCCAAGGGCATATCCTATTGAGCCGCTGATCCGCGCGACGGAAAAAGCCGGACACGAAGATTGATGTTTTCGCGCTCCGCGACTAGGGCATTACCTATAAGACTATGACAAATACTCGCACCCTTTTTGCCAGGCTCTGGGACATGCACGTCGTCGCGTCGCTGGGCGCGGACGAGGACCTGATCGCGATCGACCGGGTGTTCCTGCACGAGCGCACCGGCTCGGTCGCGCTCCGCTCGCTCGCCGCGAGCGGCCGGCGTGTCGCCGATCCGGGCCGGGTGTTCGCGGTGACCGACCATATCGTCGACACGCTGCCGGGCCGCACCGGGACGCGCGTGCCGGGCGGCAGCGCCTTCCTGGAGGCGACACGCGAGGAAACGCGCAAGGCGGGCATCCGCCTGTTCGACGTCGAGGATCCCGACCAGGGCATCGTCCATGTCATCTCGCCGGAACTCGCCATCGTGCTGCCCGGCGCAACGCTGGTGTGCCCCGACAGCCATAGCTGCAGCCAGGGCGCCTTCGGCGCGCTGGCCTGGGGCATCGGCTCGACCGAGGCCGAGCACGCGATGGCGACGGGCACGTTGCGCGTGACCAGGCCGAAGACGATGCGGGTGCGTTTCACCGGCCGGCCCGGCCCCGGCGTGACGGCAAAGGATATGGCCCTGGCGCTGATCGCCGCGCATGGCGCCGGCGGCGGCAAGGGCCATGCGATCGAGTTCGCCGGGGAAGCGGTGTCCGCGCTCGATCTCGAGGGGCGGCTGACATTGTGCAACATGGCGGCCGAATTCGGCGCGATGACTGCCTTCATCGCGCCTGACGAAACCGTGTTCGCCTATCTGAAGGGCCGGCGCTACGCGCCGACCGGGCCGGGCTGGGAAAAGGCACTCGCCGCGTGGCGTGCGCTCGTCACCGATCCCGGTGCCGTGTTCGATCGCGAAATCGTGATCGACGCGGGCACGATCACCCCCATGGTGAGCTGGGGCGTGAGCCCGCAGCAATCCGCCCCGATCACGACCTGCGTTCCGGCCGCGCCCGGACCGGAATCCGCGGTCGAGCGCGCGCTCGACTATATGGGCCTCGTGCCCGGTCAGCCGCTGATCGGCACGCCGATCGATGCCGCCTTTATCGGCAGCTGCACCAACAGCCGGATCGCCGACCTGCGCCGCGTGGCGGCGATCGTGCAGGGTCGCCACGTCGCGCCGGGAATCGCCGCCATCATCGTGCCGGGCTCCTCGGCCGTGCGCCGCGCCGCCGAAGCCGAGGGGCTCGACCGAATCTTCACGGAGGCGGGCTTCGACTGGCGGATGAGCGGCTGCTCGCTTTGCTTCTATGCCGGCGGCGACGGCTTCGCCCCCGGCGCGCGCGTCATCTCCTCGACCAACCGCAATTTCGAGGGCCGTCAGGGTCCTGGCGTGCGCACCCATATCGCCAGCCCCGAAACCGTCGCCGCCAGTGCGCTGGCCGGCGCGATTGCGGACCCGCGCGACTGGGCACCCCGTGCCGACACGGGGGCGCGTGAGCTTGCCGCCGGCGCGGAGGCGCGCTGATGTCCGCCTTTCCCCCCGTCCCCCGCGTTTCGGGCGTCGCCGCGCCATTGCTGCGCGCCAATGTCGATACCGATGCGATCATCCCGTCACGCGAGATCAAGGGCGTGGGCAAGACCGGGCTGGCCGAAGGGTTGTTCGCGGGCTGGCGCTATCTCCAGCCCGGCAGCCGGGAACCGGACCCGGACTTCGTCCTGAACGACCCGGCCTTTGCCGCGGCGCCGATCCTGCTGGCGGGAGAGAATTTCGGCTGCGGATCGAGCCGCGAGCATGCGGTGTGGGCACTCCATGAATATGGCGTGCGCGCCGTGATCGCCCCGAGCTTCGCCCCGATCTTTCGCGGCAATTGCGTGACCAACGGGATCATTCCCGTCGTTCTGGACGCCCCCGCGATTCTGGCCCTCGCCGCGACGGGCAACCCCGTCACGATCGACCTGCTCGCCCGGACGGTGACATCGGGCGATGTGACCGCCCCCTTCGCGATCGATGCCGAGGCAAGCGCCATGCTCGCCCAGGGGCTCGATGCGATCGACCTGACCCTGCAGCATGTCGACGCGATTTCGGCCTTCCACACCGCAGACCGCACCGCCCGGCCCTGGATCTATCTGGAACCCCAATCATGACCGCCATCCTGATCAGCGAGGTCGGCCCGCGCGACGGGCTGCAATCGATCGACCGCATCATGCCGCTCGAGGCGAAAAAGGCCTGGATCGCGGCCGAGGCAGCCGCCGGCGTCCGCGAAATCGAGGTGGGAAGCTTCGTGCCCGCCAGCCTGTTGCCGCAAATGGCCGACACCGCCGCGCTGGTCGCGTTTGCCGCGACGATTCCCGGCCTGTCGGTCGCCGTGCTGGTGCCCAATCTCAAGGGTGCCGAACTGGCCATCCGGGCGGGTGCGCGGAAGCTTTCCATTCCCTTCTCGATGTCCGAGACGCATAGCCTGAAGAATGTCCGCAAGGATCACGCTGCGATGGTGGCCGAGATCGGCGCGATCGCCGCGCGCGTCGCGCAGGAAGAGAATCCGCCGCATTTCGAAGTGGGCCTTTCGACTGCGTTCGGCTGCACGATCGAAGGTGCGGTGCCCGAGGATATCGTCGTCCGCCTCGCCGAGGCATCGATCGCCGCGGGCGCGGCCGAAGTCGGCCTGTCCGACACCACCGGCTATGCCGATCCGGCGCAGGTGAAGCGGCTCGTGCGCAAGGTAAAGGCGGCCGTGGGCGCCGACCGGATGAACAGCCTGCACCTGCACAATACGCGCGGCCTCGGCCTCGCCAATGCGCTGGCCGGGCTGGAGGAAGGAATCACCACGCTCGACGCCTCGCTCGGCGGACTGGGCGGCTGCCCGTTCGCGCCCGGCGCATCGGGCAATATCGTCACGGAGGACCTGGCGTTCATGCTGGCCGCCATGGGCTATGATACCGGGATCGACCTCGATGCGCTGATGCGCGTTCGCGCGATCCTCGCGGAGGCGCTGCCGGGCGAGCCGCTGTACGGCTTCACCCCCGATGCGGGACTGCCGCTCGGGCTGGAACGGCGGGCGGCATGAGCGGGCCCGCTCCCCTTGCCGGCCTGAAGGTCGTCGAGTTCACGCACATGGTCATGGGGCCGGCGGCCGGCGCGATCCTGGCCGGGCTCGGCGCCGAGGTGATCCGCGTCGAGCCGCCCGGGGGCGACCATACGCGGAACCTGATCGGATCGGGTTCGGGCTATTTCCCGATGTACAACCGCCACAAGGCAAGCCTGTGCCTCGATCTCAAATCGGCGGACGGGCTGGCGGCCGCAAGGCGGCTGGTGGCCGACGCCGACATCCTGATCGAGAATTTCCGGCCGGGGGCGCTCGACCGGCTGGGACTCGATTACGAATCGCTCGCTGCGGACAACCCGCGTCTCGTCTATTGCTCGCTCAAAGGCTTCCTGCCCGGCCCCTATGACGGGCGTACCGCACTGGACGAGGTCGCGCAGATGATGGGCGGCCTGGCCTATATGACCGGCCCGCCGGGCCGGCCGCTCCGCGCCGGATCGAGCGTGATCGACGTGACCGGCGGGATGTTCGGCGTGATCGCGCTGCTCGCGGCGATCGAGGAACGGCACCGCACCGGTCGCGGACAGAAGGTGCAGGCCTCGCTGTTCGAGACGACGGTCTATCTAGTCGGCCAGCATATGGCGCAGGAAGCGGTGACGGGCGCGGCCGCGGCGCCGATGCCGGCGCGGATTTCGGCCTGGGCGATCTACGACATCTTCGAAACCCGGGACCATCCGGTGTTCATCGGTGTCGTCAGCGATGCGCTGTGGGAGAAATTCTGCGCCCTGTTCGGCCTCGATGCGCTCTGGGCGGACGAGAGCCTCCGCCGCAACAACGACCGGGTGCGCGCCCGCGATCGCGTGCTCCCGGAAATCCGCGCCCTGGTGGCACAATTCACGCGCGACGAAATCGTCGCGAAGCTGGAAGGCACCGGGCTGCCCTTCGCGCCGATCGGGCGACCGGAGGACATGGCGGCAGACCCGCATCTGCGCGCATCCGGCGGGCTCGAGGCAGTGACCCTCCCCGACGGAACGCGGGCAATGCTGCCCGCGCTGCCGGTCGAGATGGACGGCGCTCGCCCCGGTGGAGCGAGCGCCCTGCCGCGGCCGGGCGCCGACACGGCACGGATCTTTTCCGACCTGGGCTATTCCCCGGAAGAGCTTGCCCGCCTGACCGATTGATCGCCGCGCCGGCTCAGCACGACGGCGCAGCCTGATCCAGATGGCCGTTGCCGCGCGGCTCGCGCATCGTCAGCGCGGTCAGGAAGGCGACTGCGCAGACCGCCGACACATACCAGGCATACCAGGATTCATGCCCCGCCTGCTTGAGCAGCAGCGCGACATATTCCGCCGTGCCGCCAAAGATGGCGGAGGCGATCGCGTGGCCAAGGCCGACCCCCAGGGCGCGCACCCCGGCCGGAAAGAGCTCCGCCTTGAACAGGCCGGAAACCGATGTGTAGAAGCTGAGCACCGCAAGCGCCGCGAAGACCAGCAGGAACGCCTCGAATGCCCCGGACGCCGTGCGGAGCGCACCGAGCAGGGGCACCGCCCCCAGGGTCAGCCCGCCGCTGAAGACCAGCAGGCAGGTCCGGCGGCCGATCCGATCGGAGAGGGCACCGATCATCGGCTGCAGCAGCAGGAAGGCAATGGTGGCGCCGATCATCGCGCGGCTGGCCGCGAGCACGCTCAGACCGGCCGAATTGACCAGATATTTCTGCATATAGGTGGTGAAGGTGTAGAGCGCGATCGCGCCGCCGGCCGATAGCACCATGACGGTGAACAGTGCCCGCGGGTGCCGCGCCAGCGCGCGCAAGGTGCCGGCATCGACCGCCTGCCCGTCCGCAACGACCGTTTCGTGCATCATGTCGCGCAGCAGCAGGATGGCGGTCGCGAACAGCGCGCCGAGCAGGAACGGCACACGCCAGCCCCAGGCCCGAATCTGCTCTTCGCCGAGCAGCAGCTGCAGCGCCCCCAGCACGAGAAGCGCGCCGAGCTGGCCCCCGATCAGCGTGACGAACTGGAAGGAGGCGAAGAAGCCGCGCCGGCCGGGCGGCGCGATCTCGCTGAGATAGGTTGCCGCCGCACCATATTGGCCACCGCTGGAAAAGCCCTGCATCAGCCGTGCGATCAGCAGCAGCAGCGGCGCGGCGGCGCCGATCCTGGCATAGACCGGCAGCACCGCGACCATCAGCGATCCGCCGCCCATCAGCAGCACCGACACGATCATCGCGGCGCGGCGGCCCCGGCGATCGGCATAGCGACCGAAATACCAGCCACCGATCGGCCGGATCAGGAAGCCGGCGGCATAGATGGCGGCGACGTTCAGAAGCTGCGCCGTCCTGTCCCCATTGGGGAAGAAGGATGCAGCGAAGTATAGCGCGGTATAGGCATAGGCATAGAAATCGAACCATTCGATGAGATTGCCGGCCGATCCGGCAAAGGCCGCGCGCGCCCGCGCGCCGCGATCGAGCGCCACGGTGGCAGTCACGCCCGCACCCCGGCCTGGGGAAGCGCACGACGTTCTTCGGGGGTGAGGCCGATCTCCTGCAGGATCCTGTCGCCATCGGCGCCGAGCGCGGGAGCGGGGCGATCCGGGCTTTCCTCCTGCCCCCGGACGAGGAAAGGCGACCTGACCGAGCGTAGCCGGCCTTCCTGCGGATGATCGAGCGGCCGGAACATGCCGACCGAGGCGAGATGCGGATCGGCCAGCAGATCATCCATGGTGTTGACCGGCGCGCAGGGAATGCCGGCAGCACGCAGCGCGACGATCCACTCGGCCGTGGTCCGCACCGGGCTTTCCAGCGCGATGATTTCGTACAGCATGTCGATATTGGCGCCGCGCTGTTCGGCATCGGTGACCCGCGGGTCGTCCGCCAGATCGGCGCGGCCGACCATCTCGAAATATTGGCGCCAATGGCCCAGCGTATAGGGCATCACGGCGATATGGCCGTCGCGTGTCGCGTAAGGGCGGCGGTGCGGGGAGCTGAGCCGGCCGTAACCGGTAGGCCCACGCGGCGGATCGAAACTCTCCCCGCCGAGCTGCTCGACCATCAGGAACGAGACCATCGCCTCGTACATCGGCGTGTCGATGCAGCAACCGGCACCGGTGCGCGCCCGCGCGGCAAGACCGGCGGCAACGGCGAAGGCGAGGTGCAGCCCGGCCACCTTGTCGCACAGGATGGTCGGCACGAAGCGAGGCTCGCCCGCGACGTGATTGAGCGCAGCCATGCCGGAGGCTGCCTGAATGCAATCGTCATAGGCCGGATCATTGCCCAGCTCGCCGCCGCCGAAGCCACGGGCCGAGCAATAGACGATGTCGGGCCGCGCGGCGCGGATCGCCTCATAACCGATCCCGAGCCGATCAGCGGACGCCGGCAGCATGTTGTGGACGAACACATCGGCGGTGGCGACGAGGCGCAGCAGGGCTGTCCTCGCTTCCGGCCGGGCGAGATCGAGCACCAGCGACCGCTTGTTGCGATTGGCGTTGAGAAATCCTGCGCCATCGCCGCCCGGACGCCCGGGACGCGCGGCGCGGAACAGATCGCCGGCGGGCGGCTCGACCTTGATGATCTCGGCACCGAAATCACCGAGCATCCGGGTCGCATAGGGACCGAGCACGATCGTCGAGAGATCGACGACGCGCACGCCCTTCAGCAGATCGAACATCCTTGCTCCTCCCGGCCTTTGCGGCCGTTATCGTTCGTGCGTGATGCGGACCTCAGGCGCCGAGCGCGCGCGAGCGCGCCGCG
>CAISGR010000304.1 GCA_903884945.1 uncultured bacterium | reverse complement strand
CGCGCCCCGCAGGTCAACCCGGTTGCGGCTACCCAATGTGATCGAGGCAAAGCCGGAATTGTCGCCCTTGGGGCGCTTCGAATAGAGTTTGATCGCGCCGCCGATCGAATTCTTGCCCGCCAGCGTTCCCTGGGGACCGCGCAGCACTTCGACACGGTCGAGATCGAGCAGGTCGAGGATCGATCCCGTCAGGGTCGAGTAATAGACATCATCGACATAGACGCCCACGCCGGGCTCGAGCGCCGGGTGGAAGTCGAACTGGCCGACGCCGCGGATGTTGGCCGCGAGCGACGAACCGTAATTTGCCGAATTGGGCTTCAGCGTGACCGATGGCGCCTGAGCGGCGACGTCCGCGATCGTGACCTGGCTCCGCGCTTCCAGCATCGCGCCGGAAACGGCGGTGATCGCGATGGGCGTTTGCTGGAGGTTCTGCTTGCGGAACTGCGCGGTGACGATGATTTCTTCGACCTTCGCCTGATTTGGCGCGTCGTTCGCCTGCTCGTTCGTACCGGCGTCCTGCGCCCAGGCCGACGGGGTGACCGCAACGGCGAGGGCGGCCCAGGCCGACGTCTTCAGCAAAATGGAAGATACCTTTTTCATATTACCCCACTCCCTTGTTTATACGGTTTGAAATCCGCCTTTTTTTGATAGCTTTGCGGTGGCGTCAGTCCTGCTGGGACGCCCTGCGTTTGACTCTGCGCGAGACGATGATTGCCATCGCCAGCACCAATGCGAGTGGCGCTGCCGGGATCATGAAGAAGCGCTGGCCGTGATCGACCCCGGCGATCGCCGCCAATGTGCCCACCATTGGCCCCATGATTGCACCGATCCGGGCAATGCCCAGTGCCCAGCCCAGGCCAGTCGATCGATAACGCGCGGGGTAGAGGTCGCTCGCTGCGCCGTTCACGCCGTTCTGGATGCCGGTTACGAAAAAGCCGGCACAGGCGATGAGCAGGATCGTCATGCTGGTGCCTGCCGGAAGCAGTGCCAGGGTCAGCATCGTCAGCGCGGCCCCGGCCGCGAAAATTGCGACGGCGTGCCAGCCTGCGCGACGCAGCAGCAGGCTGGCGGCAATCCCGCCCAGCACGCCGCCTCCATGATATCCTGCGGTGACCAGCGCCGCGTTCGCGGTCGAAAGGCCGGAGCCTTTCATGAGCAGCGGGATCCAGCTTGCAAGGAGATGCACGTTAAGCGCGACGCACATGAACATGAGCCACACCAGGATGGTCGTGGTGCGGATCGATGGGGCGAGGATCGCGGCGATCGAACTACGCGGGGCATCGGCTGCGGGGGGAACCGTTGGGCTGCGGACATCGCGTAGCGCCAGCGCAATGATGGCGGCGATGATCAGCGGCAGCACGCCCCCCACGACGAACAGGCCTTGCCAATGATAGGCCGGGAGAACCCTGGAAGCAGTGATGCCGGCGACCGCGCCACCGAGCGTAATGCCGATACCGGCGAAAGCCGTGACGCTGGCGTGCCTGCGCGCATCGTACAGCGCGCCGGCCATCGCCAGCCCGTTGGGCATGACCGCGCCAAGGCCTATGCCGATGAGGAAGCGCAGTATGGCCAGCTGCTCCACAGACCAGGCGAGCGCTGCGACCAGCGAAAGAACACCATAGGCGGCGCTGGCGATGACCACGACCCGCTTGCGACCGATGCGGTCTCCGAGCGGCGCCACCAGCGTCGAGCCGATCAGGATGCCGAACAGGCTCGCGCTCAGGAGCGGGCCCAGTTGCGCCCTGCTGATTCCGAACTGCGCCATGATCGAAGGTCCGGCGAGATTGGCGGTCTGCAGGTCGAAGCCTTCTACCATCAACGCAAGCACAACGAGCGCAAGCCCGAGCGAGCGATGGCGCACCCGATCACCGGCCGTGGGCTCCAGGGGGGCCATCTGCATCTCTCCTGACATTCGTCTTCGTTGATTTCTCAAAATTAGACCACAGGATCTAGTTTAAGCGCAAGCCCTAATTTCCGAGTCCGGCTTGACGAGCGGGAATGCGGATGGACTATGGGGTCATGGGATCGGAAGCCGTTGGCCAATCGCCGAAGCCGCCTGTTCAGCGGCGCAGTCTGGCCAGCCACCGACAGATGGTGGATGTTGCGCTGCGCCTGCTGGAAACGCGCGATATCGATCAGATTTCAGTGCGCGATATCGTCAGCGAAGCCGGAACATCGAACGGCAGTTTCTATCATCGTTTCGGTACCAAAGAGCATTTTTTCAACTATCTGATCGATGACATGCTGGAGCGGCGCGAACGCGGTGCGACCATGCAGTTATCCGATCAGACGATTTCCTTCGATGCCCTTCCCGAATTGCTCGCGCGCAGCGCGATGGCGAACTTTCGGGCCCATGCCGGCCTCTTGCGCTCGGCCATTCGGCGGCACATCGCGGGGGACGATTGCTGGAACCGCATCAGCATGATGTCACGCAGGATCGTCAAAGGCTTTTTGAGCCGGGTCTCGGACACGCTGGGACGGCCGCTCGATGCTGATGAGGCGGAGCGCATCAATTTCGCGTTCGTCTGGCTATATGGCTTGCTTGCCTATCGCACGCTCAGGCTGAACACCCTGCACGGCTATACGGTCCCGGAAGAATCGTTTGAGGATGAGACAATCCGCAATTTCCGGCAATTGATCGACCGGGCTTTGCCGTCCGATGCTTCTCCCGTTGGCGGTGCTTGATCAGCTGCCCGGGATATCGCTGCCCATGAGCGCTTCGCGCTTGCCGCGGCGCGTGCGGTGGCAGGCGCCGCTGCCAAGCGCAGCACAGGATCGGCGTCGAAAGCCTAGCGCCCGGCTGTTTCCTGCGCTTTGAACCGTGCGGAGAGATCATAGGCGTCGGCGCCGAACAGCTGCCGCACCACGGTGATCCGATCAGCGCCTCTCCACGTCTGCCGCTCTATCCGAAGCAGCGGCGCGCCCGCCTCCAGTTGCAGGAGAGACGCGGTGCGCGTGTCGGCGGCGCATGCCGCAATCCGTGTTTCGGCCTCCGTCCAGGGGATATGCTGCAGCAGCCAGGTGCCGGGGGGCTCGCTGTCAAACAGCGCATGTTCGGCGCCGGGCACCGAATCCAGGCTGATCTGGCGATGCTCGAGCGCGAGCGGATGGTCATCGGCATAGTGGAGACCGTGCAAGGTCACGGCCTTGCCGGCGCCCAGATCGAAGCCGCCGTCGATCTTGCTCGCTGCGGATCGTCCGATACCGCGCTCAAGCAAGGTGAATCGATAGGTCTGCCCCCTGGACAGGACCTGCTGCATGAGGTCGGGGATATCCAGAACCATTGAGTGGAGGCGGGGGCGTGCAACGAACGAGCCCGCCTTCTTCCGCCGGTCGACAAGCCCCGCGGTGGCAAGCGCCGACAAGGCCTTGTTCACCGTCATGCGCGCACAGCCATACTCGGCCATGAACTCATGCTCGGTCGGCAACTTGTCACCCGGCACGAGCGCGCCGGACAATATCCTGCCCTCGATGTCGGTGCGAATCCGTTCATGCAACGGCAGGTTCACGCAGCATTCTCCCCAGCGCGTGTCGATGGCGTCGCGCACGCCGTCTTCGCCTGCACGCGACGTTCAGCAGCGGCACGCCGCGGCGTCAGTGCGTGGCCTAGACGCCTCGGACCGGTCAAGCGAGCAGCCCCGCCAACGCGGCGCGATACCGCCGGACGATGCCGTCGCGCCGGCAATGGCGTCCAGCCGAAACCACCCTGCGACCGCGTCGCCATACGCAGTCGATGGCAGCACGACCCGCCGAGAAGATCAGGCCGTCCAACAATGCGGAACCCTGTCGTTCAGCCAGGCTGGGATGATCGGCGTCGAGGCTTATCAGATCGGCCGGCAGGCCGGGCGCGATACCGGGCGCCGCGCCGCAAGCCGCCGCGCCGCCCGCCAGCGCCGCGCGATATAGCGCCTCGCCGGTCGATCGGTTCGCGCCGCCCGCGAAGACGTTGCGGCTCAGGCATGCGAGGCGCTGGCCATATTCGAGCAGCCGCAGTTCCTCGGTCGCATCGACCAGGACGTTCGAATCCGAACCGATGCCGTATCGGCCGCCATGTCGGAGGAAGGCTTCGGCCGGGAACAGGCCGTCGCCCAGATTGGCCTCGGTGATCGGGCACAGCCCGACGGTCGCGCCGCTGGCAGCGATCCCCTGGATTTCTTCGTTGGTGACGTGGGTGGCGTGGACGAGGCACCAGCGATCATCGACGGGCGCATGATCGAGCAGCCATTCCACCGGTCGTTGCCCAGACCAGGCGATGCAGTCCTCGACCTCGCGGCGCTGCTCCGCAATGTGAATGTGCACGGGTCCCTCCCGCACCATGCCGGCGACTGCGCCCAACTCGATCGGGGAGACAGCGCGCAGGCTGTGGGGGGCGACACCGAGCACCGCATCTTCGAGGCTACGAAGTGCGGCGCGACCTGCATCGAGGAACTGGGCGAATCCGTCGAGATCGTGGACAAAGCGTCGTTGACCCTGTCCCGGCGGCGCTGCGCCGAATCCGGAATAGGCGTAGAATACCGGCAGCAGCGTCAGCGCGATGCCGCTCTCGGCGGCAGCGCCGGCGATTGCCGCGCTCATCTCGGCGGGATCGGAGAAGGGCGCACCGTCGCGATCGTGGTGAAGATAATGGAACTCCCCCACCCGCGTGAAGCCGCTTTCCAGCATTTCCACATAGGCCATCGCCGCGATGGCGCGCATATCGTCAGGTGTCACCCGGTCGACGAAGCGGTACATGATGTCGCGCCAGGTCCAGAAGCTGTCGCTGCCTGCGCCGCGGGTCTCGGCGAGGCCGGCCATCCCGCGCTGGAACGCGTGGCTGTGCACATTGGGCAGACCGGGCAGGGCGATTTTATGGTGCTCGTCTCCGGTCCGGCGGGCGACGTCACGCTCGATCGCGCGAACGCAACCACCTTCCGTCTCGATCCGAACGTTGTTGGCCCATCCGTCCACAAGGAGGGCGGTATCGAAGAAGAGCGATGTCGCGTCCTCGCGCTGCATGTTCACTGAACTTGCCTCCTGTCTCATATTATGTCTATACAAAATAGCGGGACGTCGCAATCCTGGCCCGAGTCATAAGAGGTTGTGTTCAGATGCGATGCGACAGGCTGTGGAAAGACGCCCGACTCGCGACGATGGCGGGGGACGGCCTTGGGCTGGTCGAAGATGGCCTGATCGCCGCGCTGGACGGCCGCATCCTTCATGCCGGCCCCGCCGCCGCCGCGCCGCATTTTGACGCCGCAGAAACGATCGGGTGCGGCGGCCGCTGGATCACGCCGGGGCTGATCGACTGCCATACCCATCTCATCCATGCCGGCAACCGCGCGCATGAGTTCGAGCTGCGGCTGGCGGGTGCGTCCTATGAGGAGATTGCGCGCGCTGGCGGCGGGATCGTTTCGACGATGAAAGCAACGCGTGAAGCGAGTGAGGATGCGCTGATCGCGAGCGCGCTGCCCCGCCTCGACGCGCTGATCGCGGAGGGTGCCACCACCGTCGAGGTCAAGTCAGGCTATGGCCTGACCTGCGAGGACGAGCTGAAGATGCTGCGCGCGGCACGCCGGCTGGGTGACGAGCGGCCGGTACGGATCGCCACCACCTTCCTGGGTGCGCACGCGCTGCCGCCCGAATATGCCGGTGACGCCGACGGCTATATCGACGCGGTGTGCACCGAGATGATGCCAGCCGTCGCCCTTGAGGGTCTGGCCGACGCAGTCGATGCCTTTTGCGAAGGCATCGGTTTCACCCCCGCGCAGACGCAGCGCGTGTTCGACGTTGCAGCGGCACACGGCCTGCCGGTCAAGCTCCACGCCGAGCAACTGTCGAACCTCCACGGCGCAGCGCTTGCGGCGCGGGCGGGGGCGCTTTCGGCCGATCATCTCGAATATCTCGATGAGGCCGGGATCGCGGCGATGGCGGCGGCGGATACCGTCGCGACGCTGCTGCCGGGTGCCTATTATTTCGTGCGCGAGACCCGCCTGCCACCGATCGATGCCCTGCGCGCCGCCGGGGTGCCGATCGCGCTGGCGACCGATTGCAACCCCGGCACCTCACCGCTCAGTTCGCTGCTGCTGGTGATGAACATGGGCGCGACGTTGTTCCGCCTGACGGTCGACGAATGCCTCGCCGGTGTGACGCGCAACGCGGCCCGCGCGCTTGGCCTCGCCGGCGAGATCGGGACGATCGAGGCGGGCAAGAGCTGCGACCTCGCGATCTGGGACATCGAGCGCCCCGCCGAACTCGTCTATCGCATGGGGCTGAACCCGCTCCATGCCCGCATCTGGAAGGGCTTATGAGCGACATATTGCTGAAACCCGGCGCCGTGCCGCTGTGCGACTGGCGCGCCATCTATCGCGGCGCGACAGCTTGGCTCGACCCGGCCTGCGCGCCGCTGATCGCGGCGAGCGCCGCGGCGGTCGAACGCATCCTGGCGAAGGGCAAGCCGGTCTACGGCATCAACACCGGCTTCGGGAAGCTGGCGAGCGTGCGGATCGGCGACGATGATCTCGCGACGCTCCAGCGCAACATCGTGCTGAGCCACGCTGCCGGCACCGGCTCCGCTTCCCCCATGGCCGTCGTGCGGCTGATGATGGCGCTCAAGCTCGCCAGCCTAGCGCAGGGAGCATCGGGCGTGCGGCCCGCCACGATCGAACTGCTCGAAGCGATGCTGCGCGCGCATCTGACCCCGGTGATCCCGGGCCAGGGGTCGGTCGGCGCCAGCGGCGATCTTGCGCCGCTCGCCCATATGGCGGCGGCGATGATCGGGGTCGGCGAGATCGACATCGCCGGGCAGCGCCTGCCGGCATCGGCAGCGCTCGCCCGTGCCGGGTTGTCGCCGCTGACGCTCGGACCCAAGGAAGGGCTGGCACTGCTCAACGGTACGCAGTTCTCGACCGCCAACGCGCTGGCCGCGCTGTTCGACACCGAAACCCTGTTCCAGTCGGCCCTGGTCACTGGTGCTCTTTCGACCGAGGCAGCCAAAGGATCGGACACGCCGTTCGATCCGCGCATCCACCAGTTGCGCCGCCAGCCGGGCCAGATCGAGACCGCCGAGGCGCTGCGCCGGCTGATGGAGGGATCGGCGATCCGCGCCAGCCATCTGGAGAATGACGCGCGCGTGCAGGACCCCTATTGCCTGCGCTGCCAGCCGCAGGTGATGGGCGCGGTGCTCGACCTGCTGCGCCAGGCCGCGACGACACTGGGCGTCGAAGCCAATGGCGTATCCGACAATCCACTGATCTTTCCCGACACCGACGAAGCGCTGTCGGGCGGCAATTTTCACGCCGAGCCGGTCGCTTTCGCCGCCGACATGATCGCGCTTGCCATCTGCGAGATCGGATCGATCGCCGAGCGGCGGATCGCGATGCTGGTTGATCCGGCGCTGTCGGGGCTTCCCGCCTTCCTGACCCCGCAGCCGGGGCTCAACTCGGGCTTCATGATTGCGCAGGTGACCGCCGCCGCGCTCGTCTCCGAGAACAAGCAGCGGGCCACCCCGGCGAGCGTCGATTCGATCCCGACCTCCGCCAACCAGGAGGATCACGTCTCGATGGCCGCGCACGGTGCGCGCCGGCTGCTCGACATGGCGGCTAATTGCGGCGCGATCATCGGGATCGAACTGCTGGCCGCGACGCAGGGCTGCGACTTCCATACGACGCTCCGGTCGAGCGCGGCACTCGAGGCCGCTCGTGCGCGGCTGCGGCGCGACGTGCCGATGCTCGATCACGATCGCTATTTCCACCCCGATATGGAAGCTGCCAACGCGATCGTCCGCACGGGCGCCCTGATCGATGCGACAGGGATCGCGTTGCCGGGGGTGGCATGATGGAGGACTGGCTCGAAATCCATCGCGGAAATGCGCCGCTGGTGATCGGCTTTCCCCACACCGGCACTGACATCCCCGCTGATATCGAGGCCCGCTTCCTGTCGCCCTGGCTGGCGCGGAAGGACGCCGACTGGTGGATCGAGCGGCTCTATGGGTTCGCGCGCTCACTCGACGTGACGACGGTGCGCACGCGCATTTCGCGCAGCGTGATTGACGTGAACCGCGATCCGTCTGGCGCGTCGCTCTATCCCGGCCAGGCGACGACCGGATTATGCCCGACCACCAGCTTCGCGGGCGAACCGCTCTATGCCGGCACACCGCCGGATGCGGCCGAGATCGACCGCCGGCGCGCCACCTGGTTCGATCCTTATCATGCTGCGCTGTCGGCCGAGATCGCGCGGCTGCGCGCGGCGCATGACAAGGTTGTGCTCTACGACGCGCATTCGATCCTGAGCCATATCCCCCGGCTGTTCGATGGCACGCTGCCGCAGTTCAACATCGGCACCAACGGCGGCACGACCTGCGATCCGGCACTGACCCGCGCCGTCGAGACCGTCGTGGTGGCCAGCGGGCGGGATCACATCGTTGACGGACGCTTCCGGGGCGGCTGGACCACGCGGCATTATGGGCGGCCGGAACAAGGTGTGCACGCGATCCAGATGGAGCTGGCGATGCGCGGCTATCTGGCTGAACCAGACGCCATCACCGCTGAAAACTGGCCTGCGCCCTTCGATCCGGCGACGCCGCTGATCGCCGATCTCACCCAGATCCTGCAGACGTGCCTCGCCTTCGCTCGACATTGAAAGGACCATTTGTGACTCGCTTCGACAATAGCCGCGTCATCAGGCCTGCAACGGGAAGTACCCTGTCCGCGAAAAGCTGGCTGACCGAGGCGCCGCTGCGCATGCTGATGAACAACCTCCACCCCGATGTCGCCGAGCGGCCCGAGGAACTGGTGGTCTATGGCGGCATCGGCCGCGCCGCGCGCAATTGGGAATGCTTCGACAAGATCGTCGAGACGCTGCGGCGCCTGGAGGATGACGAGACGCTGGTCGTCCAGTCGGGCAAACCGGTCGGCGTCTTCAAGACCCATGCCGATGCGCCGCGCGTGCTGATCGCCAATTCGAACCTCGTCCCCAAATGGGCGACCTGGGAACATTTCGACGAGCTCGATCGCAAGGGGCTGGCGATGTACGGCCAGATGACCGCGGGATCGTGGATCTATATCGGCACGCAGGGGATCGTGCAGGGCACCTATGAGACTTTCGTCGAGATGGGCCGGCAGCATTATGATGGCGACCTTTCCGGCCGGTGGCTGCTGACGGCGGGGCTTGGCGGCATGGGCGGGGCGCAGCCGCTTGCGGCGGTGATGGCGGGCGCGTCGTGCCTTGCGATCGAGTGCCAGCAGAGCCGGATCGAGATGCGCCTTCGCACCGGCTATCTCGACCGGAGCGCCACGACGATCGACGAGGCACTCGCCATCATCGACCGGGCCAGGGTGGAGAAGAAGCCGGTCTCGGTCGGGCTGCTCGGCAACGCCGCCGAACTGCTGCCGGAAATGTTCGCGCGCGGCATCCGGCCCGACCTGCTGACCGACCAGACGAGCGCGCACGACCCCGTCAACGGCTATCTGCCCGCCGATTGGAGCGTCGAGCGCTGGATCGCATCGCGCGAGCAGGACCCTGCAGGGGTGGCCGCCGCGGCAAAGGCTTCCATGGCCACGCACGTCCGGGCGATGCTCGATTTCCAGGCGGCCGGCGTCCCGACGGTCGATTACGGCAATAACATCCGGCAGGTTGCCAAGGATGAGGGCGTTGCCGACGCCTTTGCCTTTCCAGGCTTCGTCCCTGCCTATATCCGCCCGCTATTCTGCCGTGGCATCGGTCCGTTCCGCTGGGTCGCGCTTTCGGGCGATCCCGAGGATATCTACAAGACCGATGCCAAGGTGAAGGAGTTGTTGCCCGACGACACGCACCTCCACCGCTGGCTCGACATGGCGCGCGAGAAGATCCAGTTCCAGGGGCTCCCGGCGCGCATCTGCTGGGTCGGCCTGGGCGACCGACATCGCCTCGGCCTCGCCTTCAACGAGATGGTCGCGTCGGGCGAGCTCAAGGCGCCGGTGGTGATCGGGCGCGATCATCTCGACAGCGGATCGGTCGCGAGCCCCAATCGCGAGACGGAGGCGATGAAGGACGGCAGCGATGCGGTGTCCGACTGGCCGCTGCTGAATGCGCTGCTCAACACGGCAAGCGGTGCGACCTGGGTATCGCTGCATCATGGCGGCGGGGTCGGGATGGGCTATTCGCAACATAGCGGCATGGTGATCGTGGCCGATGGTACCGAGGCTGCGGCCCGGCGGATTGGCCGCGTCCTGTGGAACGATCCGGCGACCGGTGTCATGCGTCATGCCGACGCCGGCTACGACAGCGCGATTGATTGTGCCCGGGAGAAGGGGCTCGACCTGCCGGGGATTCTCGGCTGACCATGATCCTGCTGCGCGCCGCCGACCGCGTTGCGGTACCGTGGAAGAATGGCGGCGGCGTCACCCGTGAGGTCGCCACCTTTCCGCCCGGCGCGGGCATGGCGGATTTTGGCTGGCGGGTAAGCATCGCCGATGTGGCGGCGGCCGGCCCCTTTTCGCGCTTCGACGGGGTCGATCGCGTCCTGACCGTGCTGGAGGGAGGCCTGCGGCTCGAGTTCGCGGGCGCGGCGGCGGCGATCGTGCTCGGGCCGGGCGACCGGCACTCCTTTGCCGGAGAAGCCGCGGTGACCGGAATCCCGGTCGGAGGGGCGGTGCGCGACCTGAACGTCATGGTCCGGCGTGGCTCGTGGTCAGCCCGGATCGAGCCTTTCCGATCTGACCACGTGATGGGCGAGGTGCGGATCGCCATCGCCTTGCAGTCTTGCGGCGCGTTCGAGCCGCTTGACGCACTCCTGATGGATTCAGGAGACGAGTTGCCTCCCGGCTTCATCGGCCATCTGGTCAGGCTCGGTCGCGAGGAAGGCCGATAGCGCGCATAGCAGCCTGCGATCAGTTCCAGCTGATTGCCTGTCGGGGATTTGCCGGGACGACCGCCCGGAAATTTCCGAAGCGCGGAAAGTGGACGCCGCAGCGACGGCTGACAGTGGCCTCAGCCGATACGGACGACGAGCTTGCCGGTGACGCCGCCCGACTGGCTCACCTCCTGCGCTTCCTTTGCCTGATCGAGCGGAAAGGCCCGGTCGATGCGCAATGTGAACGAGCCTGACGAGCACAGCCCGGCCATAGCGGCGCACAATCGTGCCGGCTCAACAGGCGGGCCGTGCGAGAACTTCGCACCATATTGTTTGGCCGAAAAGTCGGCGACCGAAAGCACGTGGGTTGGGTCACCGACAATCCGGATCAGTTCCGGGATGATCCCCGAGCCGGCGACATCGATAGCCGCGTCGACGCCGGATGGCGCAAGCTCGCGCACCCGATACTCAAGCCCATCGCCGTAAGTGGTGGGTATGGCGCCAAGTTCGCGAAGATAGTCGTGTTTCCTCAAGCTCGCCGTGCCGATCACGGTAATGCCGCGCAGTCGCGCAAGCTGGACGATCGCCGTGCCCACGCCTCCTGCCGCACCGCTCACCAGTAGGGCCTGACCTTGCTCTACGCCAACTTGGTCGAGCGCGCGGATAGCGGTGTCGGAAATGACCGGGAGTCCTGCCGCGACCTCGAATGAGACATTGTCTGGCTTGATCGCCCAGTGAGTCAGGATCGCCTGCTCGGCCATTATATTCCGGCCGAACCCGAAGACCGCATCGCCGATCGCAACGTCAGTCACACCGGGGCCGACCTCGTCCACGATGCCTGAGCCCTCCACGCCGAGACCGGCAGGAAAATGCACCTCTTCGAATTCGCGATATTGCCCCTCGCGTCGCTTCCAGTCCGATGGATTCACCCCGGCGGCACGGACCTTGATCCGCACTTCGCCGGGGCCGACATGTGGAGCCGCAACCTCGACCAAGCACAGCACGTCGGGGCCGCCATATTCGTGAAACTCGATCGCCTTCATCATGGCGCCCCATCTGTGGCGGCGTCAGTCGACACCGACAAAACGCCACTAGCCCGATGCGCTAGTAGCCATTCTTTTGGAGACGCTGGCCGAGCAATGCGGAACGCATGGCTGACTTATATTCGACCGATCAGAAAGCGAAAGCGCGCCTTCGATGATCGCTTTTCGCGACGACAGTTGTTTAGGCCAAGTCGGCCGGTAAATCAACCGATTGGCCGCTGTGGAGGTACTGGTGGTAACATGTTTCCCATCAGTCGCTCCAATTGCGGAGGCCTATGACCGGGCGACGACGGCCATCGCCGCCTGCATGCCCGGAACCATCCTAAACCCCGACCTGGTTTTTTCCGGCGTCCCCGGGGAACACTGCCGCAGCTTTGGCCCCTCGTTCAGCCAGCGTCCTGGAGTGGCGATGACGTTGTCGCAGCGCGAGCCGCCGTAGCGGCCGGCTCCGGGAGCGGCGGGGTGGTGTTTAGCGAGACGCGGATGAACAAGGCCAGGCACTCGACACCGATCGAGACCTCACGTTCGAGACGCGCCAGATGCCGGTCCCGCTGGTCGAGCGGATTGGCGATCGCCGCTTCGCGCCGTTCGTCGGCGTCGGGTAACAAGAACGATGCGATATTCGCGCGAGTCGGACAACAAGCGGCGTCTTCCGGGGTGGCTTCGCTGCTGATTCGAACCGAGACGAGCCCGATCCACTGTCCGAGCGGCCCTTCGAATCCGGCATGGAAATTCGCGGCCAGCTGCTTCCGTGGTGCTTCCGTGCGCAAACCCAGTCCGCGAGCCTCTCGTGTGGATCTGGCTTAACGCTTTGGATTCAATGAAGAAACTGGCGCACCCGACAGGATTCGAACCTGTGGCCTCTGCCTTCGGAGGGCAGCGCTCTATCCAGCTGAGCTACGGGTGCCAAGACGACGGCGCCTAGCAAAGCCGGCGCGGCTACGCCAGCCCGTTTCGGTATGGTTCAGTGTTTCGGGACCAGTTTGATCGGCTGGAACTCGCCCAGGCCGCATGTCGGGCCGGGGCCGGCGGATCCGCGTAGCACGGTGATCGTATCGACCGAGCATAGTTGGCCGATCGAGGTCTTGTAGGCGAAGCTCTCGTCAAAAGCGAGGCTCGGGCAGGCGGACGGCAGCGTGTTGCGGTAGATCTTGCCGTCGTTCATTTCGAAATCGATTACCCAGTCATTGCGCACATGGCTCTGGCGAATGCGGCTGGTCTGGATGCAGCTTTCGGCCTTTCCGTCCGGGATCGCCTCCGGAATCACGTTGCGGTCCTTCGCGCCACCCGGGGCGGCGACGGCGGCGATGGCGAGGGCGATCAGGACCATACGCATGCGACTATTCCTCCTTTGGTGCGCCGCGCTTCGGGGCCGGCGTCTTGGGCTTGTAGGCGCAGAGATCCCGAACCACGCAGCGCCAGCATTCGGGAGTTCGTGCCTTGCACACATATCGGCCGTGCAGGATTAACCAGTGATGAGCATGGAGGCGGAAGGGCTGGGGCACGACCTTGTCGAGCACGAGTTCCACCGCCAGCGGCGTCTTGCCGCGCGCCAGCCCGGTGCGATTGCCGACACGAAAGATATGCGTGTCGACCGCGAACGTCTCCGCCCCGAACGCCACGTTCATCACCACGTTCGCGGTCTTGCGTCCGACCCCCGGCAGCGTCTCCAGGGCAGCGCGGTCGGCGGGAACCACGCTGCCATAGTCAGCGATCAGCTTCTCGGAGAGGGCGATGACGTTCTTCGCCTTGGTGTTGAACAGCCCGATCGTCTTGATGTGCTGCTTCAGGCCCTCCTCGCCCAGCGCGACCATCTTTTCCGGCGTGTCGACTTCGGCGAACAGGCGCCTTGTCGCCTTGTTGACGCCGATATCGGTCGCCTGGGCCGACAGGGCGACCGCGACGAGCAGGGTGTAGGGATTGGAATATTCGAGTTCGGTCTCCGGGTGCGGATCGTCCGCCGCGAGCCGCGCGAAGAACTCGACGACGTCCGCCTTCTTCAAAGCCCGAGCACCTCGCCCATCTGATAGCGCCCGGCAGGCTTGTCGGCGAGCCACAGCGCGGCCGTGATCGCGCCACGGGCGAAGATTTCGCGGCTCTCGGCGCGGTGGCCGATCTCGATCCGCTCGCCCGTGCCGGCAAAGACCACCTGGTGATCGCCCGGCACCGATCCGCCGCGCAGGCTTGCAAAGCCGATGGTGCCTTCGGCCCGTGCGCCGGTCAGCCCGGCGCGGTCCTCCACCTTCACCTCGGCAAGCGTGACGCCCCGTCCGGCCGCTGCGGCCTCGCCCAGCAGCAGTGCGGTACCCGAGGGCGCATCCACCTTGTGGCGATGGTGCATCTCGACGATCTCGATGTCCCAGTCGGTACCGAGCCGCGTCGCCGCTTCGCGCACCAGCCGTGCGAGCAGGGTGACGCCGAGCGACACCGTCCCGGTCTGCAGCACCGCGACCTTCGCTGCAGCCGCATCGATCAGCGCATGATGTCCCGACGACAGGCCGGTCGTGCCGACCAGAATGGGGGTGCCCATTGTCACGGCAGCGGCGAGATTCGCTTCCAATGCGGAGGGTACGGAAAAATCCACCAGGACGTCTGCCGCCTCGGCCAGCGCCAGTGGGTCGCCATTGGCGTCGATCCCGCCGGCGAGCGATGCGCCCATGTCGGAGACCACGCCAGCGAGCGCCTGTCCCATCCGTCCGGCGCTACCGATGATGCCGATCGCGGTCATGGCTTTTCCGACTCCCGAAACTCCCGCTTCCGCCGGGATATTGTTGTACCTGTCGAGCCCGTCCTCCGGGATCGGCGCGCAGATGCCACAACGCGACGGGATAGGACAGGGGGCGCTTCGGCTGTCGCCGTCGCTCGCCCGCCTGAAATCATCGCATCAGCCGCGAGGCGTGCCACTACGCCCATCTCGGCGGGAGGCTTGAAGGTTATGGTCGCTATCGCCGAAATATCGGGCTTGTCGATGCGCAAGTATCGAACGCAGCCGGCCAACAGAAACGACTCTGGGCATTGTTGTCGTGTGAAGCCGAGATGGCTGGGTGTACGGGAGATGCTCGATCTGATGATAAAAAGCGGCGACGTACTTTTGGATGGTGGATGAAAGTACGTCGTTAGCAGTGGCGCATGCTGCGCCAATCGTCGGACGCGACAGGAGAGATACAATGACGACCCCGGATTCGACCACGATCTTCGGCCCCAATCAGTTCGTGACCGGCGTACGCGGCTGGACCGGTTCCGACGTCGTCCTCACCGGGAACAGCACGGGCGACGGCCCGACGACTGCGCTGATCTATGTCGGCCCGCTGACCCCAACCGACAGTGCAGGCCTCTATCCCAACCCGCCGGTTCTTACGGGGCAGACGGTGACGAGTTCCACCTTCTACGGGCCGGACACCTTCCTGTTCAATCCGACACTTGGTGAAGGCAATATCCGGGCGGTCGGCAGCTACCAATATGCCGAGAGCGATGTGATCAATCACGGCATGATCTATCAGGGCCCGCCCCAGGGCGGCGGCCTCTGGACCCAGATCGACGTGCCCAGCAGCGCCGTCGGCGGCAGGACGGTGTGGAACACCATTGCGCACAGCACGATGGGCGATCTCGTCGTCGGGAACTATGATCTGCAGGGCGTGCCCTTGTCCGCCAACGCCTTCATCTATGATATCGCCAGGGATCGCTGGACGCTGTTCGATCTGCCCGGCTGCACCCTGACGACCGCCTATGGCATCTGGCAAAATGGTATCGGGAGCAGCAGCTACACAATCGTCGGCGGCACGCGCAGCGGGCACGGCATCAACCAGGGCATGATCGTGCGCTATGATTCCGCGAGCGGCGTGTTCAGCGACCTCAAGCTGTACAGCTATCTCAACCAGCCCGCCCTCGTCACCCATTTCGAGGGGATCGTCGCGACGCCCGCGGGCTTCAACCTGGCAGGCGGATCGAGTGGCGCGTCCGCCCTGCTTGCCTCGATCACCGTCAATCCGGACGGGTCCTACAGCGATGCCACCTGGATTCCCTATGCCTATCCCGGGGCGACGATCACCACCGGCAACAGCATCTATCAAAATGCGTTGATGGGCATTTTTGCCGTGTCCGGCACGAAAGGCGTGCAGAGTTATGTCGCGACCTTTGCCCCCGAGACCATTTGACCGAACGCAAGGCGGCAGCGCGCGCGCCGCGGCATCTTCCTCGGCAACAACAGGTAGAGGAACGATATGAGCACCCCCGGACATGATCTTCACGCGATTTTCCCCGCAGATGGCGAAGCGCTGCACGCGCTCAAGCTCGAGAACGAGCATTTCCGGGTATTGGCCGAGCAGGAGCATCAACTGCAGAAGGAAATCGACCGGATCGAGGCGGGCCTCGATCCAGCCGCCGACGACCGTGTCGAGCGACTCAAGAAGAACCGGCTTGCGGTGCTCGACGAGATCGCATCGCTGATTGCGACGCGAAAGGCGGCGTGATGGCGGGGCAGGATGCGCTTCGGCAGGCGTTGGCCGATCGGCTTGCCGTGCTCCAGGGTAGGGTCGAGCGGATCGAGACTGAAATGGCGCGGCCGCTTGACGCCGATTTCGTCGAGCAGGCGGTCGATCGCGAGGATGACGAGGCAGAAGACGCGCTGGAATCCGCTGCCCTGGTCGAGATTGCCGCGATCCGGGCAGCCCTCGCGCGGCTAACCGCCGGGACCTATGGCGCGTGCGTTACGTGCGGCGAGGAGATCGCGCCGGCCCGGCTGGAAGCGATGCCCGCGGCCAGCCAGTGTATCGCCTGTGCGAGCGCCGCCACCGGCTGATCAGGCCGCGGCGATCCCCGCAGCGACCAGTTCGCGGCGCGCCGCATCGAAAGCCGCTCTGAAGGCGGGTCTCGTCATCAACCTCTCCGCGATCAGGACGCCAAGCATCTGCCCGGCGCTGACGTCGCTGCGGAAATGCTGCCCGCAAACGATCCGGCTTTGTGCGTAACGCGCCGAGCGAGCGAGGATCGGCGCCGTCTTCTCGGGAACCAGCCGCGCCAGGATTTCACCCATGGAGAAGGCCATGGCGGTGTGCCCGCTCGGGTAGCTGGACAGCGGGTCGTCGTTGCGCTTGCAACTCTTCAGGCTCGTGTCGATCGCATAGGGGCGCGGCCGCTTGAATTCGTCCTTGCCGCGGTCAACCGTCGCCTTCTCGCTCGCGCGAACCAGGGCGAGCAGGGCCGAGGTTGCCGGCAACCGATCGAGGTCGAACCCCGGGCCTAGCACTTCGGCGAAGATCGTCGCGTTTTTTGTGTCGCCATCCAGTCGGGCAGCTGCTTCCTCGGCTGGGGTACGCGCAGCTTCCGCGGCGTGGAGTTCCGCCAGTTCCGCCCGCGCCTGCGCACTGCCTGTCGCAGGCGGCGCGGGCAGCACCAGCGCAGGGTCGAGATCCCGTGCCGAGAGCAGTGGTGCCGCCTTTGGTGCGGGGATCGCGGCGGCAAGCGCTGCCGCGATCAGGAGTGCCGCATTCATCAGAAACTCAGGGTGATGTCGCCGGTAAAGGCGCGGCCGGTCTGGAAGAAATACTGGTCATAAGGGTAGGAGGTGACGCCCGAGGCGGTAACCGACTTGCCCTGGTTGATATTCGTAACGCGCTTCGAATCGAACAGGTTGTTGACTTCCACGCCTATGCGGACCGGACCGACATCGTAGCGCGCCGACAGGATCGCGCTGTTGTAGCCGTTGCTCTGGTAGCGGGAATCCTCGCCGTCCACGAACCACTGGCGGCCGGTATATTTGTCGATCAGCGAGAAGCGGATTGGCCCATGCTTGTAAAGGATGCCGGCCGCAGCGGTATATTCGGGCGCATTGGCGACCTGCTTGTGGGTGTCGCCGGTCTTGGCGTAGTTGCGCGAGCCGTTGGCGAAAACCGCAATGCCGTGCGGAAAGGCATAGGTGATTTGGCCTTCCAGCCCCTTATATTGCACCGCGCCCTGGTTGTAATACACGACGCCCTCGCCGGGGACGGTCGACGTGATCGAGGCGAACTTGTTCGTGAAATCGATCTTGTAGGCATCGACATCAATTGAGAGATTGCCGCCATGATAGACCACGCCGGCCTGATAGTTGGTCGAGCGCTCCGGTTCGACCGTCGAGAGCCCGGGCGTAAGAACGTACAGAACGCTTAACGGCGGGGCGAGGAAACCGCGCGCATATTGCCCATACACTGCCAGCTTGTCGGTCACCGCATAGTTGATCGTCGCGAAGGGCAGATTGGCGGAATAGGTGCTGCTCAGCTTCTGCGGAATACGTGTCGTCTGGTTATACAGGGCGTCGATCTGGCGGTTGAAGTCGACATGCTTGAACCCCGGCGTAATCTTCAGTCCGGCGATGGGCCGCAATTCCAGTTCGACGAATTCTTCGGTATGATTGCCGTGCGAATTCTGGTCGAACTTGATGTTTGCCGGAGTTGGCAACGTGGCGCCGGTGATCGGGTCCTTCACTGCCTTCTCGGCATAGTTTGGTGCGCCGGTGACAAGATTGACATCGCGCTGCTGCCGATAGGTGTTCGACCATTCGATCCAGGCGCCAGCCGTGATCGCGCCGAAGCCGAAATCGATCCGCGTCTTGGCGATGTCGCCGAATACGCGGTATTTGTTGGTCTTGGTATAGCCGGGCACTCCGAACGATGTCGCCGACGATCCGGATGTCAGCTTGACGACATTGGCGGCGGTGACTGCCGCGGCGACTTGGGCCGCCGTCGTTGCGCTCGGCGTCGTCGTGCCATAAATCGTTACATCGCTGCCGCTCAGCGTTTCATTGTCATAACTGTAAGTATAGGCGCGGTTCTCGAATACCGAATTGGGCGCGATATCGGCCTCGAACTTGACGATCTCGAAATCGGTCGTCTTGTGCGTGTGGTTGTACTTGTAATAATTCTGGGTGTTGGGGTCGTTGGTCAGGCTGAAATATTTGCCGTAGAGCGCGATCTGCGAAAGCGTGGCGCCGTCCTTGTCGGGCTGGTTGAAATCATTCTCGTTATAGGTGCCGAGGATCGTCAGTCGGGCGCTCGGGCCGATCGGGATCATGATCTTGCCGAAGACGTTGTTCGAGTTGAACGGGCTGTAGGTGCGCGCGCCATCGGAGGAGATATGCTGTGCGCTCAGGACGACCTCAGCGCCGCCGAGCTGCTTGATCGCGCCGCTCTGCGCCAGTCCGCGCAGCAGCCAGGTATTATAGCTGCCGTAAGAGCCCTTCGCCTCGATGCTGGCGTCCTCGCGCGTCGCGCGGGAGAAGAGGTTGATGTTGCCGCCGAAGGTCGCCTGACCGAGCTGGCTCGCGTTGCCGGGGCCACGATCGACGATCAGCGTCTCGATCGTGTTCGACGGGAAGAAGGTGTTGGAGTGGTGCGTCGGGTCG
>CAISGR010000303.1 GCA_903884945.1 uncultured bacterium | reverse complement strand
CACGAAGCGGAACGGGCAGTCGGCCGGCGGGTGCGCCAGGTGCTCCGGGCCTGGCGTTGCCGTCCCCAGCCAATAGGCGAGCGCGGCGGGCGGCATCGCGCGGAGATAGACGAAGCGCTGGCGCAGCAGCGCGGCCCGGATCTCCTCGGGCAGCGCTGCGGCAAGGGCGATCCCGTCGCAAAGGGTGGTTTGCCCGCCGGCTGCGGGCGGCTCGACGCAGAAGAAGAAGCAGATATCGGGCCGCCACGGCGAGCGCGAGATTTCCGAGTGGAGCGCGAAGGCCTCGGTACCACGGTCGACCGACTGCACATTGTGCTCGGAATCGAGGATGTCGCGGTTCTTGGCCTCGTTGATCACCCAGCTCGCGCAGAAAGGGTCGGAGAAGCGGCGGAACGCGTCGATATCGGCACGATAGCCGCGAACCAGGACGGCACCGTGCGCCTTTAGCAAGGTCTCGATCGAGTCGGCGGAAAGCGCGGGGAGATCGCGGTCGCCCATGCCGAGAACGGTCGCATAGGGCCGCCCGGGCGCGGGCGGGAGGATTGTCCCGATGGCTTGATCGTTGCCGGTCACGCCGCCGGCTATGTCACAGCGCGGGGGACGCCGCAAAGGGGCCGGGCCGGCCGCTCAATTCGCTTTTCCTATATGATATATTTGATATAGGCTTGGGTGGGAAAGCCGCTCCGGGAGACACGCGAAGAGCGGGCGGGGCGGCGACAAGATCCGGCGACGCCGGTCCTTTAGGAGGGAGAAGACCAGATGCGTGTTCTGAAAGCCATGTTGTCCGCCGGCACGATGGGGGCAGGAGCGCTGCTCGCCCAGCACGCGCTGGCCCAGGCCGCGCCGCCGACTCTCCCGGCGCAGGCCCCCGCCCAGGCTGGCGCGCCGCTCGGCCCCCGCACGCCGCCGCCGCTGATCTTCGGCTGGGCGCCCAAGAAGACGCCGGTCGAGGCCTATGTCGCCCCGAACAAGCCGCACTGGAAGCTGTCCGAGATCCTGGCCGCGCACAAGGGCCAGGGGACCTGGACCCAGCCGGTCGTGCGCAACAAAGACCTGATGGCCGACTGGCACCAGCTTGCGCCGGGCGGCCGGACGGTCGAGGTGCTCTATCCCGACAACCGCGTCGGCATGATCGTCTGGAGCGGCCAGGTCCGCGTCAGCATCAAGGGGCAGGAGCCGTTCGTCGCGTCGAAGGGCTTCGAGATCAACGTGCCGCTGCGCCTGCCCTTCACGATGGAGACGGTCGGCGACGCGCCGGCGCTCTGGCTCGAGGTGCATCAGGCCGGCGACGTGCCGATCTATCCGGTGACCAGCACGCCCGTCAAGCCGAAGGACATTCCGGGCTATACCTATACCAAGGTGGTCCTCTCCGGCGGCGACGGCGTGTATGACGGCGCCAACAAGCCCTATCTCGACTATTACAAGGATGTGGTGGCTACCAACGCCCGCGCCGGCGCCTTCATCGCCAGCGATCATTTCTTCATGAACAATATCCGCGGCAAGGGCACGCCCACGCCGCCGCCGTCCAATCTCGGCCATTTTCATGTCGATTTCACCGAGTTCTGGTTCATCATGGAAGGCAATATCGACTATCAGATCGAGGGCGTGCCCTTCTTCACCGCAGCGGCCGGCGACATCGTGACCGCCGCGCAGGGCCGGTGGCATCGTGCCAGCTTCGGCGGCCCGGTCGGGCAGATGGATACGCGCGTCGCGATCAATCCCTTCCCGCGCGGCCTGCACGACTTTGCGGAGGATTCGGGCGGACGCCAGTAAGAGGCGAAGCCCCGCCGGCGGAAGCGGGCGGGGCCTGGCAGCCGCGGGCTATTTCGCGAGCGCCGCCAGCTTGCCGGAATCGACCGAGGCGACCGCCTGCTTCAGCGTGTCGATGCTCGGCGCGCTGCCCTCGGCGGAGACCATGAAGCGGCTCGCGACCATCGTGCCGAAGCTGCCGGAATGGGAATGGTTGTCCCATTTTTCGGTCACCATCGCGCCGCCGACCATCTGGCTCTTTTCATAGCCGGTCGCGGTCTGCTTGCTCGACTGCAGGTTCATCGCGCCGCCCAGCGTCGCCATCGTGCCCATGGCGCCCATATCGACGACCGACAGGCGAAAGCTCTGGTCGCCCGCGCTGTAGCGCCCCTCGACATGGCTGCCGTTGATCCCGCCGATGCCACCGCTCTCGGATTCGACGTCGCCGCGCGCGAAGCTGCCGACCGCGGTGGGCAGCAACGTCTGGAGCGCGGCGACCGGGATCGCCGAGGTCGTGCCCCGGGCGGCATCCGCCTGCATCCGTTCGCTTGCCGCCTTCATCTTCGCCACGGCTTCGTTGGCCTTGGCCATGTCGACCTGGCCGACGCCCGGCACGTTCAGCGTTCCGCTCACCGTACCCGCGTCGGCGATGAGCGGCGGGCGGATGAAGGAGGCGGTGATCGACATCGCCGCATAGTTGACGATCACCAGCGTGACGATGCCGACCAGGATCGACACGACGGTATAGGCCGGCGCCCGGTCCGCAGGGACCTTCATCACGATCGGCAGGCCGACCCACAGAAGATAGAAGCTGTACAGCCCGACGAGGCCGATCCAGCCGAGCATGGGAATGATCGAGAAGATGCCGGCAAGCCAGGCCGCCGTCATCGAGAAGGCGACCGCCTTCATCGCCGACACGGGGTTCTTCGTTCCGCCGAAACTGGGCGCCAGCCAGTCGATGATCAGCGCCATGACGAAGGTGCCGATCAGCGCCAGCACATACATGCTCACCGCGGTCGATACCGCGCTGAAGACCGACGGGCGATAGGTGATGCCGAAAAAGCCGACGCCCGACGTGAGCATGCCGATCATTTTCGCCACCGGCCCGATCGCCGCGAGCGGCACGACCCAGCCCATGAAGATGCCCTTCACGGTCATCGGATCGGCATCGATCCGCGGCCATTCCTCGGCCGGCGCCGTCAGCAGCCGCTTGATCCGGTCCACCATCCCGCCGGTGGGTCTGTCGCCTGGTAGTTGCGTGGCCATGGCCTTGCTCCCTCTTGCCGCCCTCCCGATCCGCGATCCTAGGCAAGGTGTCTTCGAAGGATAGGATCAAGACGACATGCGCGCGGTTTCGTCTCGTGTGCGATCCTATCACAGTTCGCGATTGCGGGGTATCGCCGTCATGCTATCCCGCCGCGCATCTCACTACCCTCCCGGAGGATCCCATGCGCCCCAGCCTGTTCGCCGCTGCCCTGCTCGTCGCCACCGCGGCCCCGGCGATCGCCGCGCCGATGCATCAATATTCGGCGCTTGCCCTGTCGGCGAAGGGCGACCGGATCGCGACGGTCGAGGGCGACGAAAGCAAGCCCCACGGCGTCATCACGATCCGTGCGACGAAGGACGGACAGGTGCTCCGGACGATCGATCCCTGCGCCACGTGCAGCTATTCGGGCCTGGTCTTCGCGCCCGGCGGGGCGCTTGCCTTCCTGCAGCGGGACCGCGCCGCGGGCACGGTCGTGCTCGGGATCGACGACGGCAAGGCGGTACGCACGATCGCGACGGTCGCCGGCATCGCCGAGACGCCGCGCTTCTCGCGCGACGGCAAGCGCATCGCGCTGCTGGTGACGATCGGCGCGGCCAAGGAAGCCGGGGCGGCCCAGGCCGGTGTCCGGCAGGTCGGCGAGATCGGCGAGAAGAGCGACGAGCAGCGGATCGCGGTGTTCGACGTGGCCGGGGCGCCCGTCGCGGCGGCGGCGGTGAAGCCGGTGTCGCCGGCGAACCGCTATGTCTATGAATATGACTGGACGCCGGACGGCCGCGGCTTCGTCGTGACGTCGGCGCTCGGGAATGGCGACAATAACTGGTGGGTGGCGACGATCGACGCGATCGACGCGACCACCGGCGCGGTGCGCACCATCGCGAAGCCGGCGACGCAGGTGAACTTCCCGCGCGTATCGCCCGACGGGAAGACGGTTGCCTTTATCGGCGGGCTGATGAGCGATTTCGGCTCGGTCGGCGGGGACGTGTGGACGGTGCCGTTCGCCGGCGGCGCACCGACCAACCTGATGGCGGACAGCAAGCTCACGGTCACCTCGATCAGCTGGCCGGGAGGCGCGATCCGCGGCACCGCCTTGAAGGGCGACAGCGCCGGGCTGTTCAGCCCGACGGGCGCGACGCCGCACGGCCTGGGCTGGAGCCGCCCCGCGAGCCTCGCGGCGGGCGACGTCCGCGTGGCCTATAATGCTGATGGCACCATGGTCGCCACGGTGGTGCAGGATTTCACGCACGCGCCGGCGATCTATGCCGGCCCGGTGGCGAAGCCGGTGCAGATCACGCATGACAATGACGGGCAGCCCGCGCTGGTCAGCGCGAAGAGCGTGACGTGGAAGAATGACGGGTTCGACGTGCAGGGCTGGCTGCTCGCCCCGATCGATGCCGATCCGGCGAAGAAGGCGCCGATGATCACCATCGTGCATGGCGGGCCGGCCGCCGCCAACGTGCCCTATTATGTGACGCGCGGCGCCTTCACCGTGCTGCTCAAGGCCGGCTATTATGTGTTCTTCCCCAATCCGCGCGGCAGCTACGGCCAGGGCGAGGCGTTCACCGCCGCCAACAAGCGCGATTTCGGCGGGGGCGACCTGCGCGATATCCTCACCGGCATCGACGCGGTGGAGAAGGTCGCGCCGATCGACGACAACCGGCTGGGCCTGACCGGGGGCAGCTATGGCGGCTTCATGTCGATGTGGGCCAATACCCAGACCAACCGCTTCAAGGCGATCGTCGCGGGCGCCGGCCTGTCCAACTGGATCAGCTATTACGGCACCAACGGCATCGACCAGTGGATGCTGCCCTATTTCGGCAAGACGATGTACGACGACCCCAAGATCTACGAGGCGGCGTCCGCCATCTATTTCATGAAGCAGGCGAAGACGCCGACCTTCATCTATGTCGGCGAGCGCGACATCGAGGTGCCGCCGACCCAGTCGATCGAATATTGGCACGCGCTGAAGGACCAGGGGGTGGATACCAGCCTGGTGATCTATCCCGAGGAAGGACACGGCATCCGCAACCCGGCCAACGCAGCCGATGTGACCAGGCGGACCCTGGCCTGGTTCGACAAATATCTGGCCGCGGGAAAATAGGCGCCGGTCCGGCGCTTGGCCGGCCCTGATGGGGCGGGGCGCCGTTACGGAGGCCGCAGGGGGCTAGCGCAGCGGCTTGCCCGAATCCTTCCAGCGATCGAGGATCTGCGAATCGCCGGGAAGCGCTTCGGCAGCGGCGGGCTGCCGGAGCACGCTGGCCTGGGCATAGGCGGGCTGGATCATCGCGGCGGCGGTGCGCGGCGCTGTCGCGGACGCCAGCACGAGCGCGGGCTGGGCGGGGTCGACCGGCCGGGCGTGCGGCCCCGGGATGGGCTCATGCCCGGCATAATGCTGGCTGAACGCGGCCGGCGTGCCCCACCAGCCCTGCCAGCGATGGAAGAAATGCGCGCCGATCGCGGCGGTCATCACCAGGCTCCGGTTCCAGCTCGGGGTGACCGCATAGGTGTGGTAATGCGTCGCGAGGCCGACCGGGGCATAGACCTGGCCGGCGAGGGCCGCCGCCGCGACTTTCATCGCGCGCACCCAATAGGCGCGGGAAGGCACGCGCGCCATCGAGCCGTCACAGGCGAAGCTGAACTGGCAGCCGGTGGTCCGTTCCGAGCCCTGATAGACCACGCCGCACACGCTGGCCGGGAAAGCGGGGTGCCGGACGCGGTTGAGGATCACCTGCGCGACGGCCTGCTGGCCGGCGTCCGGCTCAGTCGCGGCTTCGTAATAGATGGCGGCGGTCAGGCACTGGAGCGCGCGGCCGCGATCGGTGGCGGTGGCGCCGGCGGTCGAAAAGGGCAGGGCGGGGCGGATCGAGGTATCGGTGGCGAGCGCCACGGCTTCGGGCGGCAGCGGCGTGTCGGGCAGCCTGGTCGTGCCGGTGGCGCCCGCGCCGGGCGCGGCGGCTTCGTCGGCGACGTAGAAATAGGCGGCACCGGGGAAATGATCTTCCGACTCATAGCCGGTTGGCCTGGGTGCGGCGGCATTGGCCTTGGCGCGCTGGTCGACGATCGCCCGTATCGCGGCGCTCGCGGAGACGCCGGCGCAGACGAGCGCCACGATCCCCATGATGCCCAGCTTGCCCAGCCGTCGCATCCGGAACCAGTTTCTGATCGCGCCCCATGCCATGGCTGCGCCATAGCCGATTCGCCCCGGTGCCGCTGCCCCCGATTTCGGGGTGTGTCGCAGCGAAACACTTGATGGTTAACGTAATTCTTCGCTTTGTGGCACCTGTCGCAAGGGCTATCTGAGCGCGGGCTTGTCCAGATCGAGCGCGCTTGCGGGGATCAGTTCCAGGTTCGGATAATCCTTCCGCAGCGCATCGATGAAGTCCTTGGAATCGCCGACGACGATGATGCTCGCCTGGGCGGGGTCGAGCAGCTTCGCCGCCGCTGCCTGCACCGCCGCCGGATCGACCGCGGAAACCGAGGCGGTGAAGGCCTTGAGCTCGGTGAGCGGGACGTTCTCCACGACATAATCGCCGAGCACGTCGGCGATGCCGTCGGTCGTCTCGATGCCGCGGCCGAAATTGCCGATCAGCGTTGCCTTGCGCGGCTCGAGTTCGGCGGCCGGAACGGGCTCGGCACCGAGGCGCTTCATTTCCGCGACCATGATCGCGACCGTCTCGGGCGCAGTCGGATTCTTGGTCTGGGTGCGGGCCGAGATCGATCCCGGCAGGCGACGGGCCGAGAGCGAACTGGCGGCGCCATAAGCGAGGCCGCGCTTGATGCGGAT
>CAISGR010000302.1 GCA_903884945.1 uncultured bacterium | reverse complement strand
GACCAAATCCTTTGGCCGGGCCTTTGCGATCGGGATCGCACTGAACCTTGGCTATGTGGCCATCGAGGGCGGCTATGGCGTCGTCAGCAACTCGATGGCGCTCATCGCCGACGCCGGTCACAATCTAAGCGACGTGCTCGGGCTCGGTATTGCCTGGGGCGCTGCCATCGCGTCGAAGCGTCGCCCGACCAAGCGCTTCACCTATGGCTTGGGTGGCTCGTCGATCCTGGCGGCGCTGCTGAATGCCATCGTCCTGCTGATTGCAGTGGGGGCGATCGGCTGGGAGGCCGTTCGCCGCTTCTCTTCACCCGCCCCGGTGGCGGGCCAAACAGTCATGATTGTCGCCGGAATCGGCATTTTCGTGAACGCGATCACGGCTTGGCTGTTTTCTTCCGGTCGAAAGGGCGACCTCAACATCCGAGGCGCTTTTTTGCACATGGCCGCCGACGCCGCGGTCTCGTTGGCAGTCGTCATCGCCGGACTGGCCATCATCTATACCGGCTGGACGTGGCTCGATCCGCTGGCGAGTCTTGGCATCGTTGCTGTCATCGTGTGGGGGACTTGGGGCCTGTTGCGCGAGTCCGCCGCGATGGCGCTCGACGCCGTTCCGGAGAGCATAGATCGCGATGCGGTTTTCGCTCAACTCTCCAGTTCGCCCCGCGTCACTTCAGTTCATGATCTTCATATCTGGGCCGTCAGCACGACCGAAACGGCACTGACGGTGCATTTGGTGCGAGCAGACGGAGGGCTCGACGATCGCTTTTTGGCGGAGGTCCGGCGCGACCTGCGGGAGCGGTTTGGCATCGACCATTGCGCGATCCAGCTCGAAGAAGGCGACCCTGCCTATCCGTGCGAACTCGCCCCGGCCCAAGCGTTGTGAGGTGCTTTGCCGTTAACCTATGCCCGCCGACCAACGCGACCGAGCTTTGGTTCGGGGGTTGGCGGATGCCGGTGCAGGCGGGCTGGTCGCAGGGATAACGCTACGGGCGACTTCGCCGGGGCCAAAATCCAAGCGCAATGTAGATTAAAGGTGACTCCATGAGTAGCAACGCAATTGTTCTGATCGCTGGTAGCCTTTCCGCGATCGTTGCTCCGCAGCCCGTCATCGATGAATCGCGAGCGTGGCAGTTCCACGCAGATCACATCCTTGGCACGTCGCTCGACGTTGTTATATCGGCACTCGACCCGCAAACGGCGATACTTGCCGCGAAGGCGATCCGCCGGGAAATTGGCCGGCTCGACGCTATCTACAGCGACTGGCACGACCAGAGCGAGCTTGCCCGGTTGAACAATGGATCAGCGGCGAGCCTTTCGCCAGACCTCGCCAAGCTCCTCGAAACGGCGGCACATTGGCGGCACGTCACTAGCGGTGCCTATGACGAGCGGCTTGGCGCGATATCCGCCTTGTGGCGGCAGAGCACAGCAGACGGAGAAAACCCGACCCCCGACCAGGTCCAAAATGCACTCGATCGGGCGCAGTCGGAATCCGTCGTCCGCAATGACGGCCGTCTCCAACGGCCCGCCGGTTTGAGGTTCGGTGTCGATGGGTTGGCCAAGGGACTCATCATCGACCGCGCGCTCGACGCGGCCCAGCGTGCCGCGCCAACGGCACAAGGCATCATGATCGACATCGGCGGGGACATTCGGTGTTGGGGCTGCGCGCCGGGCCGTTTGGGCTGGCCGGTCGCTGTCGCCGACCCTTTCGATTCGTCTGACAACGGTCGCCCGCTGGCGGTTCTTGAACTGCGGAACCAGGCAATCGCCACCAGCGGGCGCGGTAGCCGCGATTTGGTGTTGGCGGGCGTACCCCGCCCGCATGTGATCGACCCGCGCACCGGCATCCCCGTTCTGCATCTTGCGGCAGCGACTGTCGTCGCAGAGCGCGCCGCCGATGCCGATGCGCTCGCTACCGCTTTCATGGTTATGACGCCTGAGGAAAGCGTCGCGTTTGCGGACCGAACGCCCGGCGTCGCCGCTCATCTCGTATCGGCGAGTGGCGCGCAGACGGCATCGGAGCTTTGGGATCGCCTGAAGTCGGCCGCCGGAAGCGCTCGGGATCGCGTCACGGGCACGCCCTCGCGCCCCGCCGTCCAGCGCCCGGGACCCGCCTGGCCAAGCGGGTTCAAGCTGGATGTCAGCTACGAGGTGCCGGCGATCAAGAACGCGCGTTACCGACGACCCTATGTCGCGATCTGGATCACCGATACCGACGACAACGTCATCCGCACGCTGCTGCTGCTGGGCAGGCGACCAGGCTACGCCAACGACAATTATCTGTGGTGGCGCAGCTATGGGGCCGAAGCGCCGACGAAACTCGCGGCCGTCTCGCGGTCAACCCGCGCACCGGGACGCTATACGGCGAGCTGGGATGGACGTGACGATCGGGGGAGGCCGGTGCCGCAAGGGCGATACCGGTTGCACATCGAGGCAGTGCGTCAGTTCGGCGGACACGCCCATAGCGCGATCGATCTCGACCTGGGCCGGACCACGGTCGAGCGATCAAGTCCCGCAAAGCAAGAGTTCGGAGCAGTCCGCGCGCGCTACGGACGTCCGCGATGACCGAGGCGACCACAGCACCCGCCCGGAAAAACGAGCGCAAAGTTCGCGCCGATTTCTACAAGCAATGTCGCATTTGGCACGGCTACATATCGGCGTTCGCCTTCATCGCCCTCATATTCCTGTCCATTACAGGGCTGCTTCTCAATCATCCCGAATGGTTTGCCGGCGAACGTACCACCGAGACCCGGAGCATTACCCTCGCACCCGACACCCTGCGCACTGCGTCAACCAATAATGAGCCGGCCCGAGCGCTTGCCGAGGCGATTGCGCGCGAAGTGCCGGTGCGCGGCGCTTTCACCGACGGATCGATCGAGGGAGAAGCCGCGACGATACGCCTCGAAGGTGTAAAGGGCACAACCGATATCACCATCGACATGACCAGCGGAAAGGCGGAAGTAACGACCGAGACTGCTGACACTGTGTCGATTTTTCATGAGCTTCATCGTGGAACATTGAGCGGACCAGTCTGGCGCGCCATGCTCGATATCATCGCGGTCGCTGTGACGATCCTTTCCCTTGTCGGCTTCGCGCTCTTCTTCCTTCTCCGACAGCGACTGCGGACAAGCCTACTCTTGATGAGCTTGGGTTTGGGGATTCCAACCGCTACTTACCTGATTCTTGTTCCGTAATTGAGGCCCCACCGCAGCGGGTAAACACCGGCGACGAATGCGCTCGACCGCTAGCGCGGAGCTGCTTCTCGCAAACGGTCGATCGCGCGACAGCCGGGCCGAGCGCGGCCGGGACCGCTAGAACGGCCTGCCCAGCATCCGAAAACCGTCCCTTGTTTCCTTCTCCGAAATCCGACTAGGTTGCGTCGAGTTTTCGGAGAAAGCCCTTGCTCGTCGGCTATGCGCGTGTGTCCACCAGGGACCAGTCCCCTGCCCTACAGCTCAATGCGCTTCGCGAAGCTGGATGCGAGAAGATGTTCACCGAAAAGGCATCGGGCGCGCAGCGCGATCGGCCCGAGTTGAGGGCGGCGCTCGATTATCTCCGCGCCGGCGACACGCTGGCGGTGTGGAAGCTCGACCGGCTCGCGCGCTCCGTCCGGCAGCTCGTGGAGACGGCCGAAGATCTCTCCAAGCGTGAGATCGGCCTTCGGGTGCTTACCCAGGCGATCGACACCACCAGCCCCGGCGGGCGGCTCGTGTTCCACGTCTTCGCGGCCGTGGCGGAGTTCGAGCGCGAGCTGACCTTGGAGCGCACCCATGCCGGGCTTGCCCAAGCGCGCGCCTTGGGGCGGCGCGGCGGACGCAAGCCAGCGATGGGGCCGGCCGAGATCAAGCGGGCGAAGGCCATGCTTGCAGACCCCACCATCACCGTTGAGGAGGTGGCGGCGCAGCTCGGGGTGCAGCCATCGACGCTCTACCGGCATATTCCGGGCGGGCGCAGCTCGCTGGTTCAGCCAGTCTAGCAGGAGGCCGTCTGTCGACGGCCGCGCTTTTGTCCCGCCCACCCAACCCTTAGGCCGGACCTACGGCCCGGCAGTCAGGCGAACAGGTCGCCGATCGCGCGCACCCGGAAGGCGTTGAGCCAACGGCGCCGGCGATGCTCGCGTGCGTCGTGGACCATATGGCAGCGCTGACAGAGCGCGGCGAGGTTGCGCGGCCGGTTGTCGCCGGGATCGTGGTTCAGGTGCGCGCTGGCGAGGATAACGCGCATGACCCGTAGTTGAGCGGGCGGGTCGATGCCGGCGAACCCCGGCTGCGCTAGCGCCAGCTCGTCCGGCTTCAGCAGGTAGCGAAGCCCCCTGCCCTGCCCGTCACGCCAGCGTGTCGCGTCCTCGTCCCACCAGACGCCATTCCCTAAGTGCAGCACGTCGCGGCCGTGCGGGCGTCGGCAATGCTCGCAAAGTCCCTTGGCGCGACGAAACCGGATCATGTTGGACAGCTCGCGCCAGTCGATCGGATAGAGCCAGCGATGTTCGCGCGCGATCGGCATGACGATTCTATGAGTCATGACCAAGCGGAACGAAAGAGAAAAGTTACCGCTTTTAGGCTTCAGCTCAGGCGGCGCGAACTTCCAGTGTTACACCCGAGGCCCGTTGCAGCGTGCTAATGACCGAAAACAGGTTGTCGGCAGCCGGATTGCCCGCCGGGCTGAACATCCGCATCAGGCTCTTGGACGGCCTTCCGGTTTGTTCGGCCAGTTCCTCGAAACCTACCGTCGCCTTGATGTAGTCGCGCAGGACTGCCTTGCCCGTGTCGATATCACCGATGAGGAAGGCGTTGACGGCTTCGGTGAGAAGCGCCGAGCGAAACGCCGGGTCCGCTTGAACACGTGCGCGCACGGTATCTTTGAAGTTGCGGGTGAGAGCCATCACGATCTTCCTTTCTTCCGCGCCTTGTAGTCCGCCCACAGCGACTTGGCGGTGTCGATGTCACGCTGCTGGCGCTTCTTCGTGCCGCCGCTCAAGAGGATGACGAGGGTTTGACCGTCCATGCCGAAATAGACGCGATAGCCAGGCCCGAAATCGATCCTGTATTCCGAGACGCCCTCTCCCACGGGTTTTACGTTGGAGACCGCGCCACGTTCGACCTTACTCAACGCCACCGTCACCTTTGCGGCCGCTACCGCATCCAGCGCATTGAACCAGAGTCCGAACGGGCTTCGCCCTTCCCCGTCCTCATACTCCTTTAGCACCATCGGTTCCATATATGTTACCATTGATCCGATTGTCAAGGGTTGGACGCGCCCGAGCGGGCCGCGCTCTATCTCCGCTTGGCAGCTCCGATCGAGCCGCCATGCCGGCGTCTCGCCCCTGACGGGCTACGATCGCTCGCGCGAATAAAGAGGCCGCCAAGGCGGCCGTGTTGTTGTCCCCGCCCACCCAACCCGGAGGCCTGCCTTCGGCCGGCAAGAAAAGGTTGTGCGGTCCTGACATTCTGCATATTATCATACCATCAATATTGAAGGTGTGCACACGTGCATATAATCACACTTGCGGCACAAAAGGGCGGCGTCGGGAAAACGACGCTCGCGGTCAATCTGGCGGTTGCGGCGCAGGCGGCAGGCATCAGGACGGCCCTGTTCGACCTTGATCCACAGGAAAGCGCGACGGCGTGGAGCGAGCGCCGCGAAGCCGAGCTACCCCATGTGGAGCCGATCAGCGCGCGCCGCTTAAACCAGGCGATCGACGCGGCCGAGGCAAACGGTTTTGACCTCACCATCATCGACACGCCCCCGGCAGCCGGGGCCGAGGCAGCGGCAGCCGCACAACGGGCCGATATTGTGCTGATACCGTGCCGCCCTTCCCTCATTGACCTCGACGCGATCAAACGCACCGCGCAGCTCATCATCAGCACCGGCAGGACCGGCTTTGTCGTGCTCAATGCGGCCCCGCCTACGGCAACGACGCTATTGGATGATGCGAGGACACTGGCGGAGGATACTGGACTAAAGGTCGCGCGCGCAGTCATCAGGGAGCGCAGCGCCTACCGCGCAGCATGGCCCTACGGGCTTGGCGTGACCGAGCATGAGCCGTCCGGCAAAGCCGCCCAGGAGATTGCATCTCTTCGTCAGTTCTTGTTTGATGAATTGCAGAATTGCACACCTGCAAATGTGAAGGTTTGATATATGGCACGACGTTCATCGCTTCTCGCGCCCGCTGTCGCCACAAAGGAAAAACCCGCATCCGCCTTGCCTGAGCGTGTAACGTCCCCACCGGACGCGCGCGCTCCCCGATCGAGCGGGCAACGTCCGGGCAAATATCACTTAGGCGCTTACTTCGACCCGGCCGATCCGACCGCCGAGGCGTTCCGGGTGCTGGCGGCACGAACGCGCCGCAGCCATCAGGATTTGTTGGCCGAAGCGATCGCCGAACTGGTCGCCAAATACGACGCCGACAAGCAGTTCGGACGTGCTTGAACGTGTGCACACGTGCACACGTTCAAGCGTGCAGGACTGAACCATGAAGAAGCGGCGCGATCCTAGCCCCGAGTTCGACCTGTTCCTGCCGATCATGGGCGACCTTCCGCTCAAGGATCAGCGAGAGACGATGGAGCGGCCGTTCTTTTCCTTGCAGAAACGCAAGCGGGTCAAGCCGATCGAATATACCAGTCCGGACGGCGCGACTTGGGTGAAGATCGAGGCGATACCCGCCTACGGCATGGCGACGATTTGGGATGCCGATATCATCATATGGGCCACGTCGGCGCTCAATCGGATGCGGGAGCAGGGGGTAAACGACCTACCCAGGACGCTTACAACCACGTCCTACGACCTTTTGCGGGCGATCAAGCGCAACACCAGCGGGCGCGCCTATCAAGATCTTCAAGCCGCGCTACAGCGGTTGCAGACCACTTCCATTTCCACGTCGATCCGCGCCCCGAAACGTCGCAGCAAGGCGGGTTTCAACTGGCTCGACAAATGGACATTGGAGGTCGACCCCGAAACCGACCAGCCCCGCGGCATGACCATCACCCTGTCGGATTGGGTTTATGAGGGGATCATGGCGGAGCGGTCGCTTCTCACAATGCACCCCGATTACTTCCTGCTGACCGGTGGGCTTGAGCGGGCACTGTATCGCATCGCCCGCAAGCATGCAGGCAATCAGCGCGGCGGGTGGACGTGCCGAGTGGAGGTGCTGCGCGACAAGACCGGCAGCGACAGCAAGCCCAAAGAGTTCAACCGGATGCTCCGCAAGATCGTCGAGACCAACCAACTCCCCGATTATGCGGTGGAAATGGTGGCGACGAACGATGGCAGCCCGGCCATTCAATTCCGGTTGAGAGGGGAGGCGGAGGCCTTGGCGCTCTCCGAGCAGCTTCAGGCCGACCAGGACCGGCGCGACCGCATGGAAGCCGATCGACGGCGCACCACAGAGGTCGATGACCTCATGGACCGACTGGCAGGCCGCTCCTAACTATCGTGTTATCACACACCGCCGCCCCGAGAAGCGAGGCAGCGCGGCAGAGATCAGGGGTGGGAAGGCCAGCCAGGCGCTCGGTATCGGCGTTCTCGCGCCCTTGGCTATCGTGTTTTCACACACCTTTGACTCGTGTTTTCACACACCACGCTATCGTGTTTTCACACACCGAATCACGTGTTTTCACACACCG
>CAISGR010000301.1 GCA_903884945.1 uncultured bacterium | reverse complement strand
CCATCAACCAAGTCCTTCGCGGGTTCGCCCGATTCGCTATATTTAAAAAGCGAGGAATAAATCAAGCGGCTGAGATCACCGTCCACTTCGCTCAAAGAAGCATACAAAGGATTGATGCGCGCCGGATTGCCAACCAAGTGAAGGAAGAGGTGGCCCGCGCTAAGGGCGCGGCCGTGGCCGACGCTGCACGTCGTGATGAGAAGGTTGAGCGCTTCAATGATGCTGGTGCGGTCCGGGTCATCAACCGTGATGGTTGGGGGATGCTAGCCGGCGGCGCGAAGCCGGCGATCACGTCCAGCGAACACGCGCTAGGCCTCATGTTCCGCGCCCTGCACGAGGTGCGAGTGCAGGGTCTAGGATCGCAGTTGGAAGACTTCGATCGCATCCGTGGTGGCGGTGCACCAGGTGCTGATGCCCTGCAGAGGGTCTACGCCACTGTGCGTCTACAGAAGCTAGAGGCGAAACTGGTCGAAGCGGACTGCTCCCGTCGGATGTTGGATGACCTGACGTTGCTGGCTGGTGAAGGGTTGGCGGCCTCGTCGGTCATCGGCCGTGGCAATGCGAGGGAGGCGGGATTGAAGCGCTTGCGAGCGGCGCTCGCCATAGCAGACGCGGTGTTCAAGGGTCGCGTGTGAACACGCCTTGCGAATCATGGACACGTTAGTCCATAAACTTCGTCATCAGTTGAACCTGCGCCCGGCCAGCCGCCCGACACCCTGTCGAGGCGGCTTTTTCGTGGCTTTTCAATGCCTTGGCCGCCCGCGCGCCTCCCGAGCGGGTCCTTTCCGACCACCCCCCGCGTATACGGTGTGGCGGAGCGCCCTTTCTGATCAGACCTACCGATTTGGAGATTGTGAACGCCGTGAACAGCGTGCTCATGACGCAGGTCGAGTATGCCGGTCACCGCAAGGTCGGGCGCTCGGCGGTCTCAAACTGGAAAAAGCGCGAGCTTCTGGTGTTCGCAGAGGGGCCAGACGGCTCGCCGATGGTCGATGTGACCCGTTCGGACGCCCGACTGAACGCGAATGTGGACCCCGCGCGTGGTCGGCCCCGCAAGGTCGCGACGGAACCCGCTTATATCGCTCCGCTAGCGCCGAATTCTGAGCCTTCAATTCGGGGGCAGGGGTTGGGCGAGGTGCGAAGCGATCTCGTCAAGGAACAGGTCACTCGCGAGCGCCTGCGCAACGCCAAGGATGCGGGCGAGCTGGTGCCCATGGCCGAATTCGAGCGCCTCGCCGCTGAGACCGGCCGGAAGGCCCGCGAGCGCGTCCAGGCGGTCATGGCGAACCTTGCTGAGCGCCTGGCTGTTGAGGGCGACGCCCGGAAGGTCCGGCTCATGCTGGCCGCCGAGATCGATCACGCGTTCGGACAGCTTGCCGATGAAGTGGTTGCCGACGAAGGCGCCGCCGAAACCGAGGAAGGGTGATGTTCGACTACGTCCGGTTCGGAGAAGCCGGCGCTGCCCTCCAATCCAACGCCGCCCGCCTAGCCAAGGCCTTCGCGGCTGGCCTGAGGCCGCCGCTGCGCCTCAAGCTGTCAGACTGGACCGCCAAATACCGCAAGTTCCCCTCGGGGGCGGAGTTCGAAGGCGACTGGCGACATGAAACGGCGCCGTACTTGGTGGAGATCATGGACTGCTGCTCGCCGGAGCATCCCTCGCGTGTCGTAGCCATCCTCAAGTGCGCGCAGTCTGGAGGGTCCGCGACGGCCGAAAATCTGATCGGCTACGTGGCCGACGTGGCGCCGGCGCAGATGCTGTACGTGCAGACCAATATCCGCGCGGCGACAGATTGGGCGCGGGACAAGCTCTGGCCAATGATCCGGGCCACGCCGAAGCTGAGCGGGGGCATCGTTGACGGTAAGGCGGTTGCAGGGGCCATTCTGCCGCGACTCAAGTCGGACGCCGACGGATCGACGCTGTTCAAGATAAAGTTCCGCCTCGGCGAGGCTGGCGTGATCCTGGCCGGGTCAAATTCGGCTGCGACTTTGCGCGCCCACACGGTGCGCTACGCGATTGAGGACGATCTAGACGGCCACTCAGACGATGTTGAGGGGCAGGGTTCCTCGGAAGCCATGGTCACCGCCCGTTTACGCGTCGCCACGCGCACCGGGCGGGCAAAGCGGGTCAAGATTTCGACGGGGACCGTAAGGGGCTCGTCCAAGATCGGCGCGGCGTGGGACCTCTCGGACAAGCGGCGGTTCTACCTGAAATGCCCCGAGTGCGGCTCGCGGTTCGATCCGGTGTTCGCCGACCTGATCTGGCCGGAGGGCAAACCCCGTCAGGCGCGCATGGCGGCGCCGTGCTGCGGCGGCGGGATCGAGCATTGGCAGAAAAACAGCATGTCGCTCGCCGACGGCTGGTTAGCGACGGCGGAGATCGACGGT
>CAISGR010000300.1 GCA_903884945.1 uncultured bacterium | reverse complement strand
TCGATTCCGGGCTTGGTGCGGCATCGGTGACCTATCTCGGCAGCGCTGGCGACGATCAGGTCGACAGCGTCACCTTCATGAACGGAGAGATCTATGCCGGGGGCCGTACGACGGGCGCGCTGGCAGCACCACGCAAGGGAGCGGTCGATGGCTTCGTCGCGCGGATCGATGCCGGCAGTGGCGCTATCGCCGCGACCACGCAGTTCGGACAAACCGCCTTGCGGACCGAGCCCGTCCGCCTTGCCGCGTCGCTGCAGGGTGCGACCGCATTGGGCGCGCTGGGATTTGCGCAGGGAACGGTCAACCCGCTCGCCTCGACCCGCCTGACCACGCAGACCGCGCTGCGACCTGGCGATCAATTCTCGATCCGCGTCGACGATGGGGCGATCAAGAAGATCACGATCGCCGCCAATGACACCGCGAAATCGCTGGTCGACCGGATCAACGCAATTACCCTGTCGAAAGGCACCGCGACGATCGCCACGAGCAATGGGGCGCAGTCGCTGCGCCTCGATTCCAAGGCGGGACATTCGATCGAGCTTATCGCCGGCGCTGCGGGGAGCGACGCACTTGCGAAGCTCGGCATTGAACCGAGACGGATCGAGACGCCGGCGGCCTTGCCGTCGAATGCTCCGTCCGTTCGCCCGGGCGGCTCCTATGGCCTTGCGCTTAGCCAGGCCCTCAACCTCTCCACGGCTGCGGACGCGAAGGCCGCGTTCGACAAGATCAAGCAGGCTTTGTCGATGACGCAGACTGCCTATCGATCCCTTTATTGGGACGACGCGAAGGCAAAGCTCGCGGGCGGCGTCACCAATACCAAGACGGGCACGCAGTCGACCGTCGTGGAACAAGCGCAATTGGCCAATTACCAGGCGGCGCTCACGCGCCTGTCCTCGACACCCACGTCCATTTTGGGGCTATGATCATGGCGACACCTTCGATCCTCTCGGGAATTCGGACCGAGATGAAATTCCTGTCCGAACGACAGCGCGTGATCGCCCAGAATATCGCGAATTCGGAAACGCCGGGCTTCAAGGCACGGGAAGTGGCACCACCGGATTTCGCTGCGCTGCTCGGCGCCCAGGGTGGTGGTGTTTCGAGCATCGCCCAGCCGAGCGTGAAGATAACGGACGGCATGGCCGCGCTGGGCGCGATCCAGCCGAGGAGCGCTCCGATCGTTCTCGACAAGGACATTACGGAAACCAAGCCCGACGGCAATAACGTGACGCTGGAGGACCAGTTGCTCAAGATGGGCGAGATCCAGGCGGATTTTGCCGCGATGACGAATCTCTATCGCAAGCAGCTATCGATGCTGAAAACCGCGCTTGGCCGGAACGGCGGATAGTCATTTAGCCGGCGGGATCGTCGGCGGTTTGAAACGTCAGTCGCCCGACACGATGCGCGTCGGGCTGTGCCGCGTCGTTACAGCCGTGCGTTGATCGAAATCGGTGCTGGCAGTTCCGTCAGCGCCATGCCGCCATGGGCACCGTAGATAGCGTTGCGTTTGCCCGTGACGCGCTGCGCTTCGGCGGCGATCGCGCCCATCAGATCCACCGAGAATTCGATCTGGCGCTCGAGCAGGCGTGCATTGGCGATCGAGGCATTGCGCAGCGATCCGGCGGCATCCGACAATTGCAGGCGCATCGCCTCGTCGATTTGCTCCATCCAGTCGGGTGTTTCCCGTTGCAGGCGCGCGACCTCGGCGTCGAGTTGCCCCACCAGGCGAGTCTTGGCCGAGACCAGTTCCGACAGGGTGTTCAGGTGCCGCGCGGCGACCAGGATCTGATTTTCTTCCTCGATAACGTAATAGAGCGAGAGCATCAGGTCGATCAGTTCAACCGCCATTGCCGGTTCCTCCCTGCATTTTCAATATCTGGTCGAGCACGATCGGAGCGAGCCCGATGCCGCCGCGTTTGGCGAATTCGGTGCCCAGTTTTTCCGCCAGCACGCCACGGAACATGTCTTCGCCGTGTCCGCCGGAGAATTCGCCGGTATCGACGCTTTCGAGCATCAATTGCGTCATCTGGCCGAGGAACACGGCCTCGAAGGACCGGGCGGTCTCTTTCTGCTTCGGTGTCGCCGCGGTATCGGCAGGTCGGGCAGGGGTGGCCGGGGCTGTGGGGGCTATTTCCATTACTGTACCGATATCTCGGCCTGAAGCGCACCCGCGCTCTTCACCGCCTGGAGAATCGTGATCAGATCGCGCGGCGATACGCCGAGGGCATTGAGCCCACTCACGAGCGACTGGAGCGAGGCGCCCCCACCGACCAGCGCGAGCGACGCGCCGCTTCCATCGTCCACCGAAACCTGGGTGCGGGGGACGACCGTGGTCTGGCCGTTCGATCGCGGAGCGGGTTGCGATACGACCGGCGTCTCGCTCACGCTGATCGTCAGCCCGCCCTGGGCGATCGCGACGGGACTCAGCCTGACGTCATTGCCCATCACGACCGTACCCGATGCCTCGTTGATGACGATGCGGGCCGGCTGATCGACATCGACGTCGAGATTCTCGATCTGCGTCATCAGGTCCACGACTGACCCGGGAAAGCTCGCGCCGGGCGCGATCCGGACGGTGGCTGGATCGAGCATTTCGGCCGTGCCGGAGAATCGCTGGTTGATCGCGGCGGAGATTCGTTGCGCCGTCGTGAAATCGGGATTCTTGAGCGCGAGTTTCAGGCTGGTCGAGGAGCGGAGCACGAACGGCACCTCCCGTTCCACGATCGCGCCGCCGGCGACCCGCGCCGATGTCGACACGCCGCGGCTGACGCTGGCGGCCGCACCCTGCGCCTTGAACCCGGAAACTGCGACAGGACCCTGGGCGACTGCGTAGATTTCTCCGTCTAGGCCGCGCAGGGACGAGGCGATCAGGGTGCCGCCCTGCAGGCTGGAGGCATCGCCAAGCGCGGCGATCTGCACGTCGATGGTCGAACCCGTGCGCGCATAGGGCGGCATGGTCGCGGTGACTGAGACCGCGGCGACATTCTGCGTGCGCATCTGGGTGCCGCGGACATTGACTCCCATGCGCTCGAGCATTGCCTGCATCGATTCCTCGGTGAAGGGCGCATTGCGCATCCGGTCACCCGTGCCCGCGAGACCGACGACGAGGCCGTAGCCGACCAGCTGGTTCGGCCGCACATTCTCGACATCGACGATATCCTTGATGCGCGTGCGTGCTTCTGCCGGCAGGGCGAACAACGCGGCGCCGAGCATCATTGCGGCCAACACTATCCGGGTCGCATGGATATTGCGGTGAGTTCGTGGAAAAACTGCCATGAATCTCTTATAGGAAGATAAGGGCCATTCAGACCCGAGGAGCGCGATTTTCGGTGCGGATTGACGGCCTTTCCCTTCCCCTGGCGCGCAGCCTCCTTGCCGCGCTGCCGAAGGCGGTGCCGAGCTTCGCGCTGATCGAAGGCGAAACGCGTCCGGCGCAGCCGATGACGGCGGCCCCGACCTGTTCGATGACCAGCGTCCAGATGCTGGTGACGCTTGCCGCAGCCCAAGATGGTGTGGAGCGTCGGCGTCGCGTGGCGCGCGAGGCAAGCCGCGGTCTCGATGCACTCGATCGGCTGCATGATGAAATGCTGGCCGGCGCGCCGAGCATTGAGCGGCTCCGCGAAATCGCTGACTGGGCGCAGAGTGCTGAAGCACCGGAAGACCCGGCACTTGCGAAGATCTTCCGGGAGATCGATCTGCGCGTCCGGGTGGAACTGGCAAAGTACGACGTGGAAATCTGAGCCGCCTTGCGGTGTGGTCAGCGGCTCCTGGTGAGCCGCAGCACGTAGCTGATGATTTCCGCGACCGCCGCGTAATG
>CAISGR010000299.1 GCA_903884945.1 uncultured bacterium | reverse complement strand
TCGGTGCCGCGGTGCAGCAGGCCGATATGTGGATCGACGCGCTCGACGATCTCGCTGTCGAGCTCCATCACCAGGCGCAGCACGCCGTGTGCAGCGGGATGCTGCGGGCCGAAATTGATCGTGTAGTTCTGGATCGCGACGTCGCCGACCGTTGGGTCGGCCGCGTCCAGCTTGCCTTCGATGGCGTCTAGATGATCAGCCATTGTTCGTATCCGGCTTCTTGCGCGTGCGCGGCTTCGACGGTGCGGTGTCGCTGGCGGCAGGCTTGGCGGCGCGCGGCTTCTTCACGACATCGGCATCGGCGGGTTTAGGCCCGGCATCGGGCGATGCCTTGCCGGCACCGGTGTCCGCGACGCTTTCAGTTACCTTGGGAGTCGCGGCGGGAGCGGAAAGAGCCGACTTCGCGGCATCGGCCTTGACGATCTCGTCTGCCTTGAGCGGCGTCGGCGCCCCCTTGGCTTCGGGCAACTTGGCTTTCTCGTCACCAGGCAGGATATATTCGGCGCCTTCCCACGGACTCATGAAGTCGAAGGTGCGGAAATCCTGGGCAAGCTGGACTGGTTCGTAGACCACCCGCTTCGCTTCCTCCGAGTAGCGCAACTCGACATAGCCGGTCAGCGGGAAATCCTTGCGCTGCGGATGGCCACGGAAACCATAGTCGGTGAGAATGCGGCGGAGATCGCTGTTGCCCGAAAAGAGCACGCCGTACATGTCGTACACCTCGCGCTCGAGCCAGCCGGCGACCGGCCAGATGCCCGTGACCGAGGGTACCGGCTTCTCCTCGTCGGTCCGTACGTGCACGCGGATGCGGTGGTTGCGGGTGAGCGAGAGCAGGCAATAGACCACCTCGAAGCGGTCGGGCCGCTCCGGATAATCGACCCCAGCGATCTCCATCAGCTGCTGATATTCGAGGCCGGGCGTATCGCGCAGCGCGACCATCGTCGTCACCAGCGTCTCGCGATCGACCGTGAGCGCAACTTCCCCGACGGCGTCGAGCGAGGCAAGCAGATTGCCGCCAAGCACTTCGCCCGCGCGATCGATCACCCCGTCATTGGCCGTATAGGCCGGCGCCGGCGCCCTCATCTTTCAATGGTTCCGATGCGACGGATCTTCCGCTGCAACTGCATGATGCCATACAGCAGCGCCTCCGCGGTCGGCGGACAACCCGGGACATAGATGTCGACGGGCACGATCCGGTCGCAGCCGCGCACGACGCTGTAGCTATAGTGATAATAGCCGCCGCCATTGGCACAGGAGCCCATCGAAATGACGTATTTCGGCTCGGACATCTGGTCGTAGACGCGGCGCAGCGCCGGGGCCATCTTGTTGCACAGCGTGCCCGCCACGATCATCACGTCGGACTGGCGGGGCGAGGCGCGCGGCGCCGCGCCGAAGCGCTCCAGATCGTAGCGCGGCATGTTCACATGGATCATCTCGACCGCGCAGCAGGCGAGCCCGAAGGTCATCCACCAGAGCGAGCCGGTACGTGCCCATTGGAACAGGTCTTCCGTCGAGGTGACGAGAAAACCCTTGTCGGTCAGTTCGCCGTTCAGGTCGTTGAAGAACGACTGGTCGGGCGGAATGATCGACGTGCCGGCACCGGCGGGCGTAAGTTCTACTCCCACTCGAGCGCTCCCTTCTTCCATGCATAGACGAGGCCGAGCGCGAGTTCGGCGATGAAGCCCATCATTGCGAACCATGCCGTCCAGCCGAGCGAGAACACGCTGACTGCCCAGGGGTAGATGAAGGCCGCTTCGAGATCGAAGATGATGAACAGGATCGCGACCAGATAGAAACGCACGTCAAACTGGCTGCGCGAATCCTCGAACGCCGGGAAACCGCACTCATATTCGGTGAGCTTTTCCGGCGTCGGCTTGTGCGCGCCGGTGAAGCGTGCAGCGATGATCGGCAGGAACACGAACGCGCTGGACAGCACGAGCGCGACGCCGAGGAACAGCAGGATCGGCAGATATTGCGACAGATCGACCAATGGGTTTCTCGCAGGTGCGAATTGATGGGGCGGCTTTAGGACGATGACCCCGGTGGGGCAAGGCCGCGAGGAGTGAGAATCACTCGCAAAAGACATTCCCTTTCCCCTGTGGGAGAAGGAGGAAGGAGCGAAGCCACGGAAGGATGTTTGGGGGAGAGGTTCGGCGACGCCCACCCAAATGAGTGTCCCCTCACCCCGAGCTTCGCTTGAGCACCTCCCCCACAAGGGGAGAGGGAAATGTCAGCGCAACGCGTTGGCGAGGAGCTTGTGGAGCTTCGATTGCAGCACGTCGTTCGCGGCGAGGAATTCGCTGCGTTCGATCATGCGGTCGCCGCCACGGAAATCGGTGACGAAGCCGCCGGCCTCTCGCACCAGCAACATACCCGCCGCCACGTCCCAGGGCTGGAGACTTGATTCCCAGAATCCGTCGAAACGCCCCGCCGCGACCCAGGCGAGATCGAGTGCCGCCGAGCCGAGACGGCGAATGCCGGCGACTTCAGGCGCGATCGCGCCGAAGATTCGGCTCCATTCCGCGAAATTGCCATGGCCGAGAAAGGGAATGCCCGTTGCGATCAAGGCGTCGGGCAGATCGCGCCGCGCGGAAACGCGCAGGCGCTGTTCCTGCATCCAGGCACCCCTGCCCTTTTCAGCCCAGAAGCTGTCATCAGTGATGGGCTGATAGACGAGCCCCGTCGTGATCTCGCGCTTGCCGTTGGCGAGCGGCTCCTCGACCGCGATCGAGATCGCGAAATGCGGGATACCGTGAAGGAAGTTGGTGGTGCCGTCGAGCGGATCGACGATCCAGCGCGGCTTGCTGGGATCGCCCGCGATCTCGCCACGCTCTTCCATCAGGAAGCCCCAGTCGGGCCGCGCCTTGGACAGTTCCTCGAAGATCGTCTGCTCGGCCCGCTGATCGGCCATCGACACGAAGTCGGCCGGCCCCTTGCGGCTCACCTGCAGATGCTGGACCTCATTGAAGTCGCGACGCAGGCGCGGCGCGGCCTTGCGTGCTGCGCGGTCCATGACGGTGATGAGGCCTGAATGCGATACCAAGATAATTCTCCCCCCTCCCTTTCATGGGAGGGGTCGGGGAGGGCCTGTCAAATAGGTAGGAGACGCGAGGCCCTGAACACGCCCTCCCCCCAGCCCCTCCCGCGAGCGGGAGGGGGATTTTCAGTCGGCGCGCCTTACATAGGTCTGCTCGTAGACATCGACCACGATGCGGGTGCCGGCGCCGATATGCGGCGGCACCATCACGCGCACGCCGTTCTCCAGGATCGCGGGCTTGTAGCTGGACGACGCCGTCTGGCCCTTCACCACGGCGTCAGCCTCGACGATCAGCGCCTCGATCGTGTCGGGGAGTTGCACCGAGATCGGGCGATCCTCCCAGAGCTCCATCACCACGTCCATGCCGTCCTGCAGGAAGGCAGCGGCATCGCCGAGCAGGTCGGCCGGGAGCGTGATCTGCTCGTAATTGCCCTTGTCCATGAAGGTCAGCTGGTCGCCCTCGCGGAACAGGAACTGGAAATCGGTGGTATCCAGACGGACCTTCTCGACCGACTCGGCCGAGCGGAAGCGGACATTGTTCTTCCGGCCGTCGATCAGATTCTTCATCTCGACCTGCATATAGGCACCGCCCTTACCGGGCTGGGTGTGCTGGATTTTCACCGCACGCCAGATGCCGCCTTCATATTCGAGGATGTTGCCGGGACGAATCTCGACCGCGTTGATCTTCATGGGGATGCCTGTTGTGGAAAGAGCGAAGGCGGGGCCTTTAAGGTCCAAACCCCCTTTTCGCAATGGTCGTGATCACCGCGAGGGGCGCGCCCGAACCGGAATGGCGGCCCAGACGCTGGCGACAGTCCGATGCCGCGGTGGCGAGGGCGCGACCTGGACCCTCAGCGCGCGACAGGCTTACCGACAAGATAGGGGTAGGGATCGATATCCTCGCCCTCGTACCAATGCTGGTCCGGGGTGGTGCGCGCGAGGCCGAAATGCAGATGGAAATTGCCCGCTCCCGCATTGCCGGTATCGCCGACATAGCCAAGCTGGTCGCCGACGCGAACCACCTGCCCTTCATGCAAACCGGGCGCATAGCCGGCGAGATGCGCGTAATAATAGGTCCAGAGCCGTCGCGGCGAACGGACATAGACCGTCGTCCCGCCTGCGGCGCTGGTCCACAGCTTCTCCACCGTACCCGGCGCCGCCGCAATGACCGGCGTACCACCCGGCGCCATGATGTCCGTACCGTGGTGCGCGCGCAGCCCGTTGTCGCGCGGATCCCCCCAATTGTCCTGGATCGAGGCGGCGGCGACGCCGGCAACCGGAATGGCAAGCGGGGCTCCCGCCTGGCGCACCGCGGGCGACGGCGAACTACTCGGCTGGACGATGGTTACCTCGCCCGATCGGGTGGCTGCGGCCATGGCCACCGAACGCGGTGCCGCGTCGGGCAGCGTTCGACCGAACAGGACCAGCGCCACGAACGCGCCGCCGACCATGCACAGGACAAGGAGGAGGCCACAGCCGAGCTTCTTCACGGGCTCACTCCTGGAAGACGGCCGGCGTTCCGGGCTTGACCATCAGCGAGAGGCGGGCGGCATCCCAGTTGGTCAGGCGGATACAGCCATGGCTTTCGGCGCGGCCGAT
>CAISGR010000298.1 GCA_903884945.1 uncultured bacterium | reverse complement strand
TGCCACTGCCTGCTCGATCGCCGCTTCGCGACATTGCTGGTCGAAGAGATAGCGTGTCTCGGGCACGATCCCCGCGAGCACGTCGGTAGCGCTTTCGCCGTTCGCGCCCCGAACCAGCGCCTCATAGGCATAGACGGTGCGTGTCTCGGTATCGACGATCGGTTGGAAGGCCATCCTGATGTCGAAGCCGTTCGCGCCGGCGGAAGCGGGCGGGTTTCCGACGATGGCCATTGCGCGCCTTCCCCTTGTCTCCGCCGCGGTAGCGGGAGTGATAGCTGCTTTGGGAACATTGCGCATGGCGAAAAAAGGCCGGCTTCCGCTGTGCCGCAGCTGCAGCCCATGAGTGTCGGGGCGGCGATGGCGCGCGCTTCAGTGCCTGGTCGCCTGCTGGCCTCCCGCATCGGGCGTGGCGGGCAGCGGTGCCGGGAGGCAGGTCAACGAAAAAGGGCCGCGCCGGGATGCCCGGCGCGGCCCTTTCGGTATCGAAATCCCGGGTGGATCAGGCGACGGCGGCCTTCAGCTTGTCGACCAGGTCGGTCTTTTCCCAGGTGAAGAAATCGCCCTCGGGCTTGCGGCCGAAATGGCCGTACGCCGCGGTCTTCTGGTAGATCGGGGCGTTGAGCTTGAGGTGCTCGCGGATGCCCTTCGGGGTGAGGCGCACCAGCTTCGGCAGGACTTCCTCGAGCTTGGCTTCGGCAACGGTACCGGTGCCATGCGTGTCGACATAGACCGACAGCGGCTCGGCGATCCCGATCGCGTAGCTGAGCTGGATCGTGCAGCGGCGGGCGAGACCGGCGGCGACGACGTTCTTGGCGAGATAGCGCGCGACATAGGCGGCCGAGCGATCGACCTTGGTCGGATCCTTGCCCGAGAAGGCGCCGCCGCCATGCGGGGCTGCACCGCCATAGGTGTCGACGATGATCTTGCGGCCGGTCAGCCCGGCGTCGCCATCCGGGCCGCCGATTTCGAACAGGCCGGTCGGGTTGACGTACATCTTGTCGTCGGCCGGCAGCCAGCCCTTGGGCAGCACTTCCTCGAAGATACCCTTTACATAGTCGCGCAGCTTGGCCTGGCCCGCTTCGTTCGAGAGCTCGGCCGAATGCTGGGTCGAGACGACCAGCGCAGTGGCGCGCACCGGCACCTCATTCTCATATTCGAGCGTCACCTGGCTCTTGGCGTCGGGCTCCAGGAACGGGGCCTTGCCGGAGTGGCGGTCCTCGGCCATCCGCTCGAGGATGCGGTGCGAATAATAGAGCGTGGCGGGCAGCAGGTCGGGGGTCTCGTCGGTCGCATAGCCGAACATGATGCCCTGGTCGCCGGCGCCCTCGTCCTTGTTGCCGGTCTCGTCGACGCCCATCGCGATATGGGCCGACTGGCCGTGCAGGTGGCAGGCGAAGTCGGCGGTATCCCAGTGGAAGCCGGCCTGCTCATAGCCGATGCGCTTGATCGTCGCGCGGGCGGCGTCCTCGACTTCCTTGCGGGCTTCCGGGGTCAGATGGCCATGATCGTCCTGGATGCCGGCGCAGCGGATTTCGCCGGCCAGGATGATGCGCTGGGTCGTCACCATCGTTTCGCACGCGATGCGCGCATAGGGATCCTTGGACAGGAACAGATCGACGATCGCATCGGAAATCTGATCGGCGACCTTGTCAGGATGGCCTTCGGATACCGATTCGGAGGTGAAGAGAAACGAAGCGCGCATCAAGTCTACCCTTGGCTGGGCGGCGCCGGCACGTCCGGAAGCCGCATATAAAGCTTTCCTTATATGGCCGCACTAGCGAGCCGCCCGGCGGATGGCAACGGCGAAGAACAGCATTGCGCCTGCAACGATCAATGCCATCCAGTTGCCGAGCCGCGAGAACAGCGTCGGGGCGTGCGCGGCGGGCAGGGGAAGCTCGATCGCGCCTGCCATGTGCAACGGGATCGTCGCGAGCAGGCGGCCGTCGGCGTCGATCACCGCCGAGATGCCGGTCGGAGTCGAGCGGATGATCGGCACCCCTTCCTCGATCGCGCGCAGCCTCGCCTGGGCGAGATGCTGTGGTGGCCCCCAGTTGCCGAACCACGCATCGTTCGACGGGTTGAAGATCAGCGAGGGGCGCTGCGCCGGATCGATCACCTGGCCGGAGAAGATGATCTCGTAGCACACCGCCATGCCGATCCGGCCGAACCCGGGAAGGGCGGTGGTGCGCGGCCCCGGCCCGGCGGCGAAATCGAGATCGCCCGGCACCAGCCGCTGCAGCCCGAACATGGTGAGCAGCGGGCGCAGCGGAAGATATTCGCCGAACGGCACGAGATGCGCCTTGTCGTAGCGGGCGCGGATGCCCCCCGCCGCGTCGAGCGCGAAGATCGAGTTGGTGCCCGCCTTGAGCTCGCCGAGCGCGTCGAACTGCAGCGCGTTGCCGCCGGTCAGCACCAGGTCGTTCGGGCCGAGCGCGGCCGCGATGCGGTGGCGAATCGCGAGGGGCGCGCCGCGATAATAATAATAGTTCGGCGGATAGCCGTCCTCGACGAGGAAGCGCAGTGCGCCCTCGGGCCACACGATCAGCCGCGGATGCGTCCCGGGCGCGCCGCCGAGCGCCTCCAGTGCGCGCAGGTTGTTCTCGGGATAGTCGGGGGTCGGGCGCTCCTCCTCGCCGAGATTGGTTTGGACGATGCGGACCAGCGGATCGGTCGCCCGGACGATCTGGCGGGGCGGCGCTGCCACGAGGACGCAGAACACCGCGGCGAGGCCCGCCGCGAGGAACGCCGGCACTGCCCATCTCAGGCGGAAGGGCAGCAGCAGCGCGCCGGCCAGCACGACCGTCAGCCCGGACAGCGCATAGGTGCCGATCCACTTCGCGAGCCAGGCGATGCCGATCGTCGGCACCCAGATCGCGCCCAGCGGATTCCAGGGAAAGCCGGTCAGCATCGTGCCGCGCAGCCATTCGGTGACGATCCACGCCGCCCCGAATACCAGGATATAGCCGGGCCCCGGCCGAGTCACCGCGTCGCCGGTCGAGCGCGAGCTGGCGAATCGCCAGGCAAGGCCGGCGGCGAGCATCGGATAGAGCGCCACATAGATCGCGATCAGGACGACGCCGAGATAGCCGAGCCAGTGCGGCATTGCGTCCTGGTAGATGAAGGGATGTTGCAGCCAGTTCAGCGCGAGCGCGAAATGCCCGACACCGAACAGCCAGCCGCGCAGCAGCGCCGGCTTCAGTCCCGGGGCATCATGGACCAGCCACATCCAGGCGGCCAGGCACGGCAGCGTCACCGGCCAGAGATCGAGCGGCGGCAGCCCCGTCGCCGCGACCGCGCCGAGCAGGAAGGAGAGCAGGGCGGGGCGCGCCTGCGCGGTCCGGGCCAGCATTCGAACATGGTCTTGCAGCAAGCCGGCGATCCCGTTTCCGTTCGGGCCGGACCAGTTCCGGCATCCGCCAGGCCCGAAGGCCGTGGCGCCCTGCTATGCTGAACGGCCGGCCTGCGAACAAGCCCGGGATGGGAGTGGCCTGAAAGGGAGGCGCTGCCGCTGCCATTCGGCGGACCATCGCAGGCATGTTCCAGGGCGCCGCCAACGCCAGCCACCCGAGGCGCAAAGCCAGGAGCCAAGCGAGGGATGTCGGGCACTGACGCGGCGGCGCCCCCGCAAGGGCCGCGCCGACGCCGAAACGCCCTCGTCACCCTCCACGGATCGTGACGCGACTGCGATATCGCCTCAGGACTGGTGGGTGTCGCCATAGCAGAAGCCCCGCTGCAGGCAAGATGCGCAATATATAGATAATCTGGGGCTAGGATAAATTATATATTGCGATCGCGACGAATTTGGAAGTAATTTAAAATCTTGAATCTGTAATTTAGTTCCAGGAACCTGCCCGGCGAACAAGCCGGGTGACGAACTGCTGGGATTGGCGCTATCACCGCGCGCATGACGCTCCGGCCCTTCCATCTCGCCTTTCCGGTCCACGATCTCGCCGCGGCACGCGCCTTTTACGGCGGTGTGATGGGGTGCCCCGAGGGGCGCAGCAGTGATGTCTGGGTCGATTTCGACCTGTTCGGCCACCAGATCGTCGCGCATCTCGATCCCGCCGCCCGGCCGGTGGCGGTAGCGAATGCGGTGGATGGCCATGACGTGCCCGTGCCGCATTTCGGCGTGGTGCTGGCCATGGCCGACTGGGAAGCGCTCGCCGCGCGCCTCGCAGCCGCGGGCATTGCCTTCGGGATCGCGCCGCATATCCGTTTCAAGGGCCAGCCGGGCGAGCAGGCGACGATGTTCTTCAGCGATCCCAGCGGGAACGCGCTTGAGTTCAAGGCGTTCGCCGATGATGCCATGTTGTTCGCGCGCTGAGGAAGCAAGTCATGTCGGATCCGATCAGCGTCGATATTCCCCACAAGCTCGGTCTTGCCGGCGCCCGCGCCCGAATCGACCGGGGCATTGGCAAGCTCGCCTCGTTCGTGCCGGGCGGCACGGTCACTGAGCATCGCTGGGAGGGCGACACGCTCGTCTTCACGCTCGAGGCGATGGGGCAGCGCGTCGCCAGCCGGCTCGAGGTGCTGGAGACGCGGATCCATGCCAGCTTCGATCTGCCCCCGATGCTTCGCCTCTTCGCCGGCAAGATTCGCGACAAGCTCACCCGCGACGGCGGCAAGCTGCTCGAATAGGCATCAGTCTTTCTCGATCCGAAGCACGCCGATCCGCAGCAGGGTCTCGGCGCTGCGCGCGAAATCGGTGAGCATTCCCTCGAGCAGCGGTTCGAAGCCGCGTTCCTTGATCACCCCCACGGGCAGCGTCACGCCGCCGCGCTCGTCTTCCACCAGCAGGCCCGTCCTGATCATCGTCGCGACATGGCGGCGTACGGTCTCGCGCGGCAGGTGCGTGGCGGTGGCGATCGCGTTGCGCGAGATCGGCACGACCCATTCGCGCGGCAGGATGCCGGTTGCGGCATAGTCGCCCGGGATATTCCGTTCGCGCATCAGCTTCTGCACATTGGCGACGGAAACGGTCATGTAGATCAGCAGCTCGGTCGGCCCCAGCTGGGGCGGGTGGCCGGAAAGCGTGCGATGCGTCGTCAGGAACAGGTTGGTCAGCGCCGTCATCGCGACGCGCCAGTTTTCCGCCATCCTGGCGGGATTGGTGACGATACGCTCACTCATCGGCGTGCCCCTCTTGGTCAGAAAGCCGGGCCGGCCGCACTACCCGTTATGGGTAACACGGCATTTATCCTAAACTATCAATCAGCTGCACGGAAGCTATAGCTTCGCCGGCGAGTTCTGATCGAGACGGCGCGCAACATGCGCCATGATCTTGGGAGGGGGAGCGACGGCGGTGGACCACCGCGCGGCGCGACACGGGCCGCGGCCGCTTCGGGGGGAGCGCCGCGGCCCGGATACCCGGTCGATACGCCGCCGCGGCTATTGCGCCGCGCTCACCCGCCAGATCACGTTGCCGACATCGTCCGCCACCAGCAGCCCGCCGGTCCGGTCGGTGATCACGCCTACCGGCCGGCCCTGCGCCGCGCCGTCCTTGTTCAGGAAGCCGGTCAGCACGTCGACCGGCCGCGCGCCCTTCACCGGATAGCCGGTGTCGCCGAACGGCACATAGATCACCTTGTAGCCCGATACCGGCACGCGATTCCACGAGCCATGCTCGCCGACAAAGGCGCCATTGGCGAATCGCGGCCCGAGCTTGGCGTCGGCGGCAAAGGCCAGGCCGAGCGCCGCGACGTGCGGCCCCAGCGCATAATCCGGCCGCTTCGAATATTGCTGCAGCGCCGGATAGCCCGGGTCGACGCGGCTGTCGGGATAGCCGCCCCAATAATACCAGGGCCAGCCGAAATTATCGCCCATCTCGACCGCGGTCATATAGTCGGGGACAAGGTCGGAGCCGAGCATGTCGCGCTCGTTCACCGTTACCCATAGCGCGCCGGAATGCGGCTCGAAGGCCAGGCCGTTGGGGTTGCGCAGCCCGGCGGCATAGATGCGGAAGGTCTTCGCCTCGGGATAGACCTGCAGGATGTTGGCGCGGAATTTCTCCGCCTCGATCCCGTTCTCCGCGATGTTGGTCGAGGAGCCGACCGTCACGAACAGCGTCTTGCCGTCCGGCGCCGCGAGCACGTTGCGCGCCCAGTGGTTGCCGCCGGGGTTGAGCTTGATCACCGTCTCTGGCTTGGCCGTGATGCGCGTGTCGCCGTCCTTGTAGGGCACGCGGACCAGCGCATCGGTGTCGCCGACATAGAGATAGCCGCCCATCAGCGCCATGCCGAACGGGGAGTTGAGCCCGGAGAGCAGCACCGTGCGGCTCTCCGCCACCCCGTCGCCATCGGCGTCGCGCAGCAGCGTGATGCGGTTGGCGGAGGGCACGCCCGCACCCGCCTTGTCCATCAGGTGCCCCATCACTATGCCGGCGATCCCGCCGCCCTCGCGCGGCGGCGAATTGGTTTCGGCCACCAGGATGTCGCCGTTGGGCAGGCGGTAGAGCCAGCGGGGATGGTCGAGCCCGCGTGCGAACGCCTTCACCCTCAGCCCTGCCGCCGGGGTCGGCGCGGCGCCCTGCGGCCAGCCCACTGCGTCGGCGACCTTGATCGTGGGGAAGGTCTGGATTCGCGGCGGGGTGATCTGCGGGCGCTTGCCGGTCACGGCGTCGAGCGGCAACTGCGCCCGGTCCGGCGCGCTCAGCCACAGCCAGAAGCCGGCGCCGGCCACCACGAGGATGCCGAGGATGATAAGGAGATGTTTGCGCATGAGATAAGGTTACGCCAGCGAAAGGGCTAAAGGAAGAGGCGCGGTCGCGCGCGCCTTCCGCCCCTACGCCGTGCCGGTCCACTTGTTCCAGCCCCGCCGTCCTTCACGCGTCGCCGCGCGCACGATCGTCACATCGGCAGGCTATGCTCCGCTGCCGGTCCGGGGCCCGTCGCCGTCCGGTGCAAATATCACGAATCCGATCAGAGCGTGCGGATTAATCCATTTCATCGATCGTGACGGGGGTGACATAGTCAACGTGGAACAACCAGAAACAGCATTGGAGATGCCATGACCGAGCAAGCGAAATGCCCGATGGACGGCGGCAAGGTGGACGGCGCGGCTGTCCTTTTCGACATGACCAACCGGCTGTGGTGGCCGAACCAGCTGGACCTCGGCGTCCTCCACCAGAATCCGCCGGCCTGCGATCCGATGACGGGCGGCTATGACTATGCCGAGGAGTTCAAGAGCCTCGATCTCGCGGCGGTCAAGCAGGACATCTTCGCCCTGATGACCGAGTCGCAGGATTGGTGGCCCGCCGATTACGGCCATTACGGCCCGCTCTTCATCCGCATGGCGTGGCACAGTGCGGGCACCTATCGCATCGGCGACGGGCGCGGCGGCGCCGGTTCGGGCACACAGCGCTTCGCCCCGCTCAACAGCTGGCCGGACAACGCGAACCTGGACAAGGCGCGCCACCTACTCTGGCCGATCAAGCAGAAATATGGCCGCAAGCTCAGCTGGGCCGATCTGCTCATCCTCGCCGGCAATTGCGCGCTCGAATCGATGGGCTTCAGGACGGCCGGGTTCGCCGGCGGCCGGTGCGACATCTGGGAGCCCGAGGCCGATATCTATTGGGGCCCCGAGCGCGAATGGCTCGGCGACAAGCGCTACTCCGGCGATCGCGAACTCGCCAACCCGCTTGCCGCGGTGCAGATGGGCCTGATCTACGTCAACCCGGAAGGCCCCAACGGCCATCCCGATCCGATCGCCGCCGCGCGCGATATCCGCGAGACCTTCGCGCGCATGGCGATGAACGACGAGGAAACCGTCGCGCTGATCGCCGGCGGGCACACCTTCGGCAAGACTCACGGCGCCGCCGATCCGCAGCAATATGTCGGGCCCGAGCCCGAGGGGGCGCCGATCGAGAACCAGGGCCTTGGCTGGAAGAACAGCTTCGGCGAGGGCAATGGCGCCTATACCATCACCAGTGGCCTCGAAGGCGCCTGGACTCAGGAGCCGACGAAATGGTCCAACCATTTCTTCCGCAACCTGTTCGAGTTCGACTGGGAGCTGACGAAGAGCCCGGCCGGGGCGCAGCAATGGAAGCCGAAGAATCCGGAGGCGCAGGGCACCGTGCCCGATGCGCATGATCCGTCGAAGCGCCATGCTCCGACCATGCTCACCACTGATCTCGCGCTGCGCCTCGATCCGGCGTACGAGAAGATCTCGCGGCGCTTCTACGAGCATCCCGATGAGTTCGCCCATGCCTTTGCCGAGGCGTGGTACAAGCTCACGCACCGCGACATGGGCCCCTATCCACGCCTGCTCGGCCCCGAGGTCCCCGCCGAACCGCGCCTGTGGCAGGATCCGGTGCCCGTGGTCGATCACCCGCTGGTCGACGCGGCGGACATCGCATCGCTCAAGGCGAAGATCCTCGACTCCGGCCTGTCGATCGGCCGACTCGTCGCGACCGCCTGGGCCTCGGCCTCGACTTATCGCGGGTCGGACATGCGCGGCGGCGCCAATGGCGCGCGGATTCGCCTCGCCCCGCAAAGGGACTGGGCGGTCAACGAGCCGGCCCAGCTCGCGGCGGCGCTGGCGAAGCTGGAGGAGATCCAGCAGGCGTTCAATGCGGCCCAGGCCGGCGGCAAGCGCGTGTCGCTCGCCGATCTGATCGTGCTCGGCGGTGCTGCGGCGGTCGAGGCGGCGGCGAAGAAGGCCGGGCACGACGTGCAGGTGCCCTTCGCTCCGGGCCGCACCGACGCCACGCAGGAGCAGACCGATGCGCACAGCTTCGCCCCGCTCGAGCCGAAGATCGACGGCTTCCGCAATTATATGGGCGAGGCCTCGGTCTATTCGGCCGAGGAGCTGCTGGTCGATCGCGCCCAGCTCCTCACCCTGACCGCACCAGAGATGACCGTGCTGGTCGGCGGCCTGCGCGTGCTCGGCGCGAACCATGGCGGTGCGGCCCACGGCGTGTTCACTGACCGCCCGGAGACGCTGACCAACGACTTCTTCGTGAACCTGCTCGAGACGAGCATGAGCATGAAGTGGGAGGCGACCGGGGAGGGCCTGTTCGTTGCGCGCGACCGCAAGACCGGCGAGCAGAAATGGACCGGCACCCGCGTCGATCTCATCTTCGGCGCGAACTCGCAGCTGCGCGCGCTGTCGGAAGCCTATGCGACGAACGATGCGCAGCGCGCGTTCGTGGATGCCTTTGTCGCCGCCTGGGGCAAGGTCATGGCGCTCGATCGGTTCGATCTGGCCTGAGGCTGGTAAAGGGTCCCCGGGGCGTGCGCCGCCGGGGACCCGCTCTCGGGATGGGGCGGCGCGCGGCGACGCAGGGCGCCGGCACCGTGTCCCGTCACTGATATCGCACTGCCTTCACCATGCACATCAGGCTATGATAGGCGACCAGCCGGAAGTCGAAAAAGCCGTTGTCCTCCGTGCCGTCGAGCATATCGGTGATCATCGTCACCAGTGCGTTGGAGACATCGTTCGCCACCTGCACGTCGGTATTCGCGTCGGGCACCTGGCCGTCTTTCAGCTTGGCCCAGATCACATCGGTGACGCCGCTGTCGTCATACTGGATCGTCTGCACGGAGGCCTGTGCCGCGACCAGATGGTAGTCCCGGTTGAACGCCGCGATCAGCACCATATGGTCGTCCTTGGCCGATCGCTTGTGATCGGTCTTGCACGAAACCAGGATGGCCCAGTCGTCGCGGCATCGCGTCGCATCATGGTACCAGGTCTCGTAGGTATAGCCCTCCAGCGTATACCCCATGGTCTTGCCGCCATTGAGGTTCCAGCCGTGGCTGGTGGAATTGTAGCTGTCGAGCGTGATCAGGCTCTCGGTATGCATGGCATCGCCAAAGGCGTTATGGTCGAAGCTTATCACCGCCATTTTTCCATCTCCTGTCCTAGTGAAGATCGCGCGCTCAGGCCGTGACCGAGCAGCACGCCCTGTTCATTTCCAGCGCGACCACGGCGGGGAAGTAGAGCCTCCCGCCGTCATCGGTGAACTTGCGGATGTTCGCCGTGATGTTGTTGAAAGTCTGGACGAAATCGTCGATGTCCTTGATCGTCTTGGCCGCGTCGTAGATCGAATCGCCTTCGGTCTCGACCGCGCCCAGCACCCCGAGCAGCGCCACTGAGGCGTCGACGCCAGCGACCAGCCATTTGGGGATCGTCAGCGGTTCGCTGTCATCGAAGGTGACGGCCATGTCGTTCTCGACCAACGTCCCGTCAGGGTCGAAGGTCATCGTCGCGGTGGCGTGGTCGTCCTTGCTGAGCTCGGTCCCGATGATGTGGTCCATCGACAGCGTGACCACCAGCTGGCCCGCGCTGTTGATGGTGGTGGTGCTTTTGCTCGTGTCCTTGCCGGGGATGTAGACCCGGTAGTCGGCGTCCTGGGTCGTGAATTTGATCGCGTTGCCGCCCTGGTCATTTCCGGCTGACACGCCGTTCCTGTCCAGGAAGGTATCGTTGCTGAAGCCGATAGTCATGCTTCTCTCCTGCAATGCAGCCGCGCCGATCCATGGGCGTCGGCGGGCGACTTTCTGGGAGTCGCGGGCGAAACGATCAAATTCCTGTTGCGGGTCGATCCATACGCCGATGATATGGTTGCAAGGCGCTGCGCTCGAAGTGCCGGTCGCTGCACTTTGCATGCATATGGGGATGTTTGGCGATGATGCCGATCGACGTCCGGGCACTGGAGATCTTCCGGGCCATTGCCGATACCGGTTCGGCAACGCGCGCCGCCGAGCGGCTCCACACGACCCAGCCGAGCGTCACCCGCGTGATCCTCGCCTTCGAGCAGGCGTGCGGCTTCAAGCTCTTCGAGCGGAGCCGCTACGGCATGGCGCTGACCGAGCCGGGCCAGGTGCTGCTCGCCTCGGTCGAGCGGAACTTCGCGGGCCTGCGCACGATCCAGAACACGATCCGCGAATTGAAGGCCGGCCTCCACGGCGCGCTCACCGCCGCCGCCATCCCGGTGCTGGCCGAGGCCGAGTTCGGCGCGCTGGTCGGCACCTTCATGAAGCAGCATCCCCAGGTGCGTGCCGACCTGCGCGTCACCGCGCCTGATCTCGTGCTCAAGGACATCATCACCGGGGAGGTCGATTTCGGTGCGGTGATCGGGCCGCCGCCGCCGGGGATCGATCTCGCCACGCTGCCGATCGGGCGCCGGACGATGGGCCTCGCGGTCGCGCCGGGGCACCGCCTCGCCGGCCGGGCGAGCGTCCATTTCCGCGAACTCGAGGGGCTGCCCTTCGTGCTCACCGTTCGCTCGCACAACAGCAGCGTCGCGGTCGAGGCGATGATGCGCGAGTTCCGCGTCCAGCCCTCGATCATCCATGAGGCCGGTACCCAGCGCACGGCGGCGGAGCTCGTCCGCAACAGCGATGCCGTCGGCTTTCTCGACGACGAGATCATCGCCACGCTGCCGCGCGGCTCGGTCGCCACGATCGCGCTCGAGCCCGAGGTCGCCTGGCCGATCAACCTGCTTTACCGCCGGGATCGCAAGCCTTCCCCGGTATTCGCGGCCTTCCTTGGATGGCTGGAGGGAAGGGGGCGGGTGCGGGACGGCGGCCCGGTTCCTGCGCGCGCCGGGACGGCGGACGCCTAACCCCGCAGCGCGGGGTCAGGACGGGCGATGTTCCGGTTCGGCGGATCGGTGCGCGTCTTCATCCGGGCCATAGCGGAGTCCGTTGACGAGCGTGGCGACCATGCGCTGCGCGGCTTCGGTGCGGCCGTCCCGGGCCGACATGCACAGGCTCGCCGCTGCGTTGAGGAATTCGTCGGCTTCGATCTCGCTTCGGATCGTCCCGGCCGCCGCCGCTGCCTCGAACAATCTGCGAAAGGCGGGGCGGAGACGTTGCTCGCGATGCGCGGGCAGGGCCTCGAAGGCGGGGTCGCCCGAGTGCAGCGCCTGCGCAAGTCCATGCTTGGTAGCCGCGAGGTCGACGAAGCGTCGCATCCAGATCGCAAATGCCTCGAAGGGCGGATGCTCGGCGGCCAGGGCGTCCGCGGCATCGGCGCAGGTATCGAGTTCCTGACGGAAGACCGCAGCGATGAGATCGGGCCGCCGCGGAAAGTGCCGGTACACGGTGCCGACCCCGACGCCCGCGCGATCCGCGATGTCGCGCACCGGCGCATCGACGCCGCGTTCCGCAAAGACCTCCTTTGCCGCCTGCAGCAGGGTGACGAGATTACGCTGCGCGTCGGCGCGGACCCGGCGCTCCGCCGGTCGCCCGATTCCTGGTGCGTCGCGCTCGATCGGTGAATCGTCCATCGCATTTCTCTTGATAAACGGAACATGTTCCGTATTAAGCGGAGCGTGTTCCGTTTGAAGCTTGCTATCGCACTGCCGCGATGGCGGCAAGCTTCGCGCATGCAGGAGAGTATCATGCAATATCGTTCGCTCGGCCAAACCGGCATAAAGGTCAGCCCCTATTGCCTGGGCGCCATGATGTTCGGGGGCATCGGCAACCCCGATCATGACGAATGCGTGCGCATGATCCACCGGGCGCTCGATGCCGGCATCAACTTCATCGATACCGCCGATCGCTACAGTGCGGGTGAGTCGGAAGAAATCGTCGGCAAGGCCCTGAAAGGGCGACGGGAGCGCATCGTGCTCGCGACAAAGGTGCACGGCCCGATGGGTGACGATCCGAACATGCAGGGAAACTCGCGGCGCTGGATTACCCGCGCGGTCGAGGATTCGCTGCGCCGGCTGCAGACCGACCATATCGATCTCTACCAGGTCCACCGGCCGGCGCCCGATACCGATGTGGAGGAGACGCTGTCGGTGCTCACGGATCTCCTGCGCGAAGGCAAGGTGCGGGCGATCGGCGCCTCCACCTTCCCGGCGTCCGACATCGTCGAGGCACAAGGGGTCGCGGAGCGGCGCAGCCTCGCGCGCTTCCGCACTGAACAGCCGCCCTATTCGATCCTCAACCGCTCGATCGAGCGCGAGGTGCTGCCCGTTTGCCTGCGCTACGGGATGGGCGTCATGGCGTGGAGCCCGCTGGCCAAGGGGATGCTGACCGGCCGGTATCGCAAGGGCGAGCGGACACCGGATACGGTCCGGGCAAGATATTTCGCCAAGGCACTGGCCGACGAAGGCAGCCTCGGCGCGGTCGAGCAGCTCATCCCGCTGGCGGAGAACGCGGGCATGTCGCTGATGCACATGGCGCTGGCGTTCGTCGTGGCGCATCCCGCGCTCACCTGTGCGATTATCGGTCCACGCACGATGGAGCAGCTCGAGGGGCTGCTGGACGGTGCCGGAGTCGTGCTGACGGATGATCTTCTCGACCGGATCGACGAGATTGTCCCGCCGGGCGTGGACGTCGCCCCGCTCGGCGCCTCGGCATATTCGCCGCCTGCGATTCTGCAGGCGTCGCTGCGCCGGCGTCCGCTCGCGGAGCGTGGCGCGGCCTGACCGCGCGGCCCCATCATGTGCACGTCAACAAGGAACCCGATATGACTGAAACACGCATCGCCCTTGTCACCGGGGCCAACCAGGGAGTCGGCTTCCAGGTCGCGAAGGAGCTCGTGGCGCATGGCGTCAGCGTCTTTGTCGGGTCGCGCGACCCTGGCCGCGGCGAGGCCGCGGCTCGGGCGATCGGGCCGGGCGCCAGGGCGCTTCGGATCGACGTCACCGATCGGGCGTCGATCGACGCCGCGGCGGAGACGATCCGCGGCGAGTTCGGCCGCCTCGATCTGCTCGTCAACAACGCCGCCATTTCGAACACCGGGCGCAAGCCGGGCATTTCCATCGAGGAGCATGCAAGATCGACTGCCCCGAGCAACGTCTCGCTCGATGAAGTCCGCGCCGTGTGGGAGACCAACGTGTTCGGTGTCCTTGCCGTCTATCAGGCGATGCTGCCGCTGCTGCGGGCGTCCTCGGACGCGCGTATCGTCAACGTTTCCAGCGGGGTTGGCTCGCTGACGCGCAACGCCGATCCGGCCTTTCCCTATCGCGCGATCTTCGGCCCGGTCTATCCCGCGTCGAAGACGGCCCTGAACGCCATATCGCTCGCGATGATGATCGAGCTCGAGGGGACTGGCATCAAGCTCAATCTGGTATCCCCCGCCTTCACCAGCACGAACCTCAACGGCTATGCCGGTACCGAGTCAGTCGAGGACGGGTCGCGCGAGGTGGTTCGCGTGGCGCTGCTCGGCCCGGATGGCCCGACGGGAACGTTCACGGGCTGGGAAGCCGCACCCATCCCGTGGTGACGCACCGGGGACGCAACCGATCGGTTGCGGCTCGTGCCGGAACGGCGATATCCGAGCAACGACGGCTGTCGCCGGCCTATCCGATAATTCCCCGGCCCCACCACCTTGCGCAATGTACCGCATCGACTACAAGTGTAATCATTCGCACTGGAGGTCGAGATGCTGCGTATCCTTCTGTTGGCCGTCGCTGCACTGCTGCTGGGGAAGCCCGCGCTCGCGGCGACCTCGCCGGCCGGCCAGTGGGTCCTGACCACCGATCGCTGGGGAAATCCGGAATATTCCACGCTCGATCTGGCTCTCGCCAACGGCACGCTGTCGGGGAACTGGGATGGAGACCCGCTCGAGGGGACGGCCTGGAACGGGTTTCTGCACTTCACCGTCACGGACCGGCAGGGCGCGATCTACCGCTTCGAAGCGCGGCTCGACGGCGCGGGGCTGCGCGGCATGGCCGACTTTCCCGACAACAACGATGCGTCGCGGCGGCTGCGCTACGCCTTTACCGGCAGGCGCGTGCCGGACCGGCCGCCGGGCGGCCCGCAGGTCCACCAGTTCGTCCCGACGAGCTTCGCCAACAGCTTTTCGGCGGAGCGCGCGCCCGTCCTCACGGTCTGGCCGGGGGACACCGTGCGCACCACGACGATCGATTCGGGCGGCATCGACGCCACGGGGGCCACGCGCGCCCTGTTCGGCAATCCGCAGACCGGTCCCTTTTTCATCGCTGGTGCGCGGCAAGGCGATACGATCGCTGTCCATATCCTCAAGCTGACCCCGAATCGCGACTGGGCCGACAGCCTCGATACGATCGTCGGCCGGGCGCTGGGCAGCGGACTGGCCGCCAGGGCCGCCGATCTGGGCCGGCCGGTCCGGTGGCGGCTGGATCGCGCCGCCGGCTATGCGACGCCTGACGGTGCGACCGGCCGGCTTCGGGGGTATCGCGTGCCGTTGCGCCCGATGCTGGGCGGGCTTGCGCTCGCCACCGGCTTCGGCGCACCGCCGCTTTCCACCGGCGATACCGGGCGGGCCGGGGGCAACATGGATTTTCCGGAGGTGATCGCCGGAAACACCGTCTATCTGCCCGTGCAGCAGCCCGGCGGCCTGCTGTATCTGGGCGACGCGCACGCGCTCCAGGGCGATGGCGAGACCAGCCAATATGCGCTCGAGACGTCGATGGACGTCGAATTCTCCGTCGAACTGATCAAGGGCCGGTCGATTGCCATGCCGCGCGTCGAATCGCCGCGCGAGATCATGGCGCTCGGCCAGGCCGGCTCGCTCGACGAAGCGACGCGGGTGGCGAGCACCGGCATGATCCAGTGGCTGCAGCAGGATTACGGCCTGACGCTGTCGGAAGTCGCGCAGGTCATGGGCACCGCCGTGCGCTTCTCGATTCCCAACCTGGCCGGCCGCAGCGTCGGCGTCGCCGCCCGGCTCGACAAGTCCCTGCTGCCGGAAAGGTCGGCCAAGTGAGTGTTGCTTGGCTCGTCGGACGGGCTGGCGCGGTGCCGTCCAGGTCCCCGGCGCATCCTCCCGAAACCCGGCCTTCGCTTGCTGGCGCGGGGTGGACACCGCGTCACTGGATGGAGATCACCCCGTCGACCACGCGCCACTCAGTCGGTTTGATCAATTGCTGATGCGCGATGCGGACCGAGTGTAGCCCGGCTTCGATCTCGCGTCGCCAATGGTCGAGGAAATCGAAGAGCACCGGAAATTCCGGCGCCACGTCATATTCCTGCCAGACGAACAATTGCAGCAGCGATGGCGCATCGGGGCGATAATAATGGACCTCCGCCACTGTGAGGCCATAGCCCTGCAACTGAGCGATGAACGCGCGATCACTCATCGACGTTGGAGCCCCCGCTGATCGTTGCGGTCGAGGGTTCGCATGGCGGCAAGCACATCGTCGATTGGTACGGCATGTTTTGCACCGGGTGGCTTGCGAAGCGCCGGCTGGTCCCGCACCGCGGACCGGTCGGAAGCCCAGGATGCGAGGATGGCGCGCTTGACTTCCGGCTCCATGCTCGGATGTCGCGCGACGTCGAAGGGATGCAGAAAGCGGGAAAATGGCTGCGACATGGCCATGACTCCTTTCCGTGTGTCGCTCGTTTCGGTTGGCGCGGCAACACCGCTGCTGGAAATTTTTGGTGCGGAATCGAGCCGCGTCAAGTGTCCGGGGGTAACTGGGCTGGCACTCTCGGCTTGGAGTGCCAAATTTTTTGAACCCACCTCTTGAACAGGAAAATCGCCTCTCCTAGCTCCGCGGCGCCTGTCGCTTGGATAAGCAACAGGCTTGTCACATCATGTTTTGCATCTGGAGGTTATGCATGCATTTCCGCCCCTTGCACGACCGTGTGGTCGTCCGCCGCATCGAAGCCGAGGAGAAGACCTCGGGCGGCATCATCATCCCCGATACGGCCAGGGAAAAGCCGCAGGAAGGCGAAGTCGTCGCCGTCGGGCCCGGTGCCCGGGACGACCACGGCACGCTGCTCCCGCTGTCGGTCGAGCCCGGCGATCATATCCTGTTCGGGAAATGGTCCGGTACCGAGGTCAAGATCGACGGCGAGAACCTGCTCATCATGAAGGAGAGCGACATCCTCGGCGTGATCGAGCCGGTCGCACAGCTCAAACAGGCCGCCTGAGCGCCTGTTTTCCCCAACATCACAAGGCATTGAAAGGAGTTTGGCCAGATGGCTGCCAAGGAAGTGAAATTTGCGTCGGACGCGCGTGATCGCATGCTGCGCGGCGTGGATACGCTTGCGAATGCAGTGAAGGTGACGCTGGGCCCCAAGGGCCGCAACGTCGTGATCGAGAAGAGCTTCGGCGCACCGCGCATCACCAAGGACGGCGTCACCGTCGCCAAGGAGATCGAACTCGCCGACAAGTTCGAGAATATGGGCGCGCAGATGCTGCGCGAAGTCGCCAACAAGCAGAACGACAAGGCGGGCGACGGCACCACCACCGCTACCGTGCTCGCCCAGGCGATCGTCCGCGAAGGCTCGAAGGCGGTCGCCGCCGGCATGAACCCGATGGACGTCAAGCGTGGCATCGACCTCGCCGTCACCGCCGTCGTCAAGGATCTCGAGAGCCATGCCCGCAAGGTCAGCGCCAACAGCGAGATCGCGCAGGTCGCGACGATCTCGGCCAATGGCGACGAGGAGGTCGGGCGCATCCTGGCCGAGGCGATGGCAAAGGTCGGCAACGAGGGCGTGATCACGGTCGAGGAGGCGAAGAGCCTCGCGACCGAGCTCGAAACCGTCGAGGGCATGCAGTTCGACCGCGGGTATTTGTCGCCCTATTTCGTGACCAACCCCGAAAAGCTGCGGGTGGAGCTGGACGACCCTTATATCCTCATCCACGAGAAGAAGCTCTCGAACCTGCAGGCGCTGGTGCCGCTGCTCGAGAAGGTCGTCCAGTCGGGCCGGCCGCTGCTGATCATCGCGGAGGATGTCGAGGGCGAGGCGCTCGCGACCCTGGTCGTCAACCGCCTGCGCGGCGGGCTCAAGGTCGCTGCGGTCAAGGCGCCCGGCTTCGGCGATCGCCGCAAGGCGATGCTCGAGGATATCGCGATCCTCACCGGCGGCAATGTCGTCAGCGAGGAACTCGGCACGAAGCTCGAGAGCGTCACCGTCACGATGCTCGGTCGCGCCAAGAAGGTCGCGATCGACAAGGACAATACCACGATCATCGACGGGGCCGGCGCCAGGGCCGACATCGACGGCCGCATTGCGCAGATCCGCCAGCAGATCGAGACGACCACGTCCGACTATGATCGCGAGAAGCTGCAGGAGCGGCTCGCCAAGCTGGCCGGTGGGGTCGCGGTGATCCGGGTCGGCGGCGCGACCGAGGTCGAGGTAAAGGAGAAGAAGGACCGGGTCGACGACGCGCTCCATGCCACCCGCGCCGCCATCGAGGAGGGCATCCTGCCCGGCGGCGGCATCGCGCTGCTGCGCGCGCTGAAGGCGCTCGAGGGCCTGAAGGCGGCGAATGACGACCAGCAATCGGGCATCGACATCGTCCGTCGCGCGCTGCGCGCGCCGGCGCGGCAGATCGTCGAGAATGCCGGCGAGGACGGCGCCTGGGTCGTCGGCAAGCTGCTTGAGAGCACGGACTATAATTGGGGCTTCAACGCCGCGACCGGCGAGTATCAGGATCTGGTTCAGGCCGGCGTGATCGATCCGGCGAAGGTGGTGCGAACGGCGCTCCAGGACGCAGCCTCGGTCGCGTCGCTTCTCATCACCACTGAAGCGCTTGTTGCCGAGTTGCCGAAGGAGGAAAAGCCCGCGCCGATGCCGGCGATGGACTATTGAGGGAGGTCGAGGAGCGTAGCGCCGCTGCGCTCCTCGCATCACGCGGGCCGGAGTCTCGCGGATCATGGGCACGCCGCGGCGTGATCAAGCTGCCGGGTGCTCGCCCGCACCGGCACGTCGTGCCTCCAGACTGGATAATGAAGCGCTGCTGGGCGCCGTCCGCCGCCGCCAGTTCCCTCGATTCAACCCCATGCAGAAACCCACGGTGCGCCGTCGCTGCCCGGCGCGGCATGGCGCCTTGCCGCGGCGCTTGCCGGACGGCATGATCGCCCTCGCCGGCGCCCGTGATTGGCCGCCAGCGAAATCCTTGTTCGGGCGGTCCCGATTCCCTGTTCCGCACGCGTGAATTCACTGTTCCTGCAGATCAGGGGACTACCGTCACGCCGCGCCCCCCGATCGGTCCGCCCATCCCGCCCGGCCCGGGCAAGCGGCGGCGGCCATCGCTGATGTCCGCGCGATCGATCGCGCGGCCTGCCTCGTCGGCGCCGCGCGCCAACCCGGCATGGGTAGGAACAGCCTCGGCCCGTGAGGAATAGGCGTTTCACGCCGGCCGGTTATGCGATAGCCTGTGTCCCAAGCGGTATAAGCCGCGCGCGTCGAGAGGATGCACCATGCGCCAGAGTGACAAGATCGGGGATCGCGCCTGCCTTGGGCTCGCGTTGATCGGGATCGGCTATATCCTGTGCTACCACCTGTTCTGGTCCTGACCTGAACTGATGGTGCGGGGGCGGAAACGCTCCTAGCGCAGCCCGCCGCCCAGCGCGCGATAGAGTTCGATCGCGTTGCTTTCGCGCGCCAGCCTGCTCGCCACCAGGCTCTGTTCCGCTGAATAGAGCGATCGCTGCGAATCCAGCGTCGTCAGGAACGGGTCGATCCCCGCGCCGAACCGCGCTTCGGACAGGCGATAGGCAGCGCTCGCATTGTCGCGCAGCGATGTCTGGGCCGCCAGCTGGCCGTCGATCGTCCCGCGCCGCGCCAGCGCATCCGCCACTTCGCGGAACGCGGTCTGCACCTTTCCCTCATATTGGGCGATCATCGCGGTGCGGGTCGCCTCGGCATAGCGGAGATTGCTCTTGTTCTTGCCGAAGTCGAACAGCGGCAGGCTCGCCGTCGGCGCGACTGACCAGGACTGGCTCCCGCTGCCGAACAGGTTGGACAGCCCCAGGCTCATGGTGCCGAACGCGGCGGTGAGCGAGATATTGGGGAAGAACGCGGCCCGCGCGGCACCGATATTGGCATTGGCCGCGCGTAGCTGGTGCTCCGCCGCCGCGATGTCGGGCCGGCGCAGCAGCACCGCCGAGGACAGGTTGGCGGGGAGGTTGGCGAGGGTCGCGCCAGGGGCGGGCAGGGCGGTGGGCAGCAGCGCCTCGTCCACCGTCGCGCCGGCCAGCAGGTCGAGCGCGTTGCGGTCCTGCGCCACGCGCGTGGTCGCATCGGCCACGTCGGCACGGGCCTGGTCGAAGGTGGTGCGCGCCTGGCGCACGTCGAGCTCGGAGACGATGCCCGCGGCGAAGCGCGCCTGGGTCAGGTCGAGCGTCTTGCCGAACGCCGCCTGCAGGTCGCCCGCGATCTTCAGCCGCTCCTGGTCGGTTGCCAGCGTCACCCAGGCCGTCGCCACCTCGGCGATCAGCGCGGTCTGCGCTGCATTGCGGTTCTCCTCGGCGGCGAAGAACTGCTCCTGCGCCGCGCGGCTCAGGTTCCGCAGCCGGCCGAACAGGTCGATCTCCCACGCCGAGACGCCGACATTCGCGCTGTAGGTGTCGGTCCGGCCGGCCGGGGTCGCGGCCGTGGTCGCGAGCGGGCTCTTGGCGTAGGTCGCGCTGGCCGTGCCGCCGAGCGTGGGGAAGATCCCCGCCCGCTGCACGCCATATTGCGCCCGCGCCTGTTCGACATTGGCCGCCGTCACCCGCAGGTCGCGGTTGTTGGCGAGCGCCGTGCGGATCACGCTACGCAGCCGCTCATCAGTGAAGAAGTCGCTCCATGTGGTGTCCGCCGGCACGATCGCCGCCGTGCCGTCGGCGTTCGCTGCGGCATAGGCCGGCCCGGTCGGGGTGGCGGGGGGCACGGGCAGGGCCGGGCGCAGGGTGCGCGGCGCCATGTCGCACCCGGCGAGCGCCAGGCCGGCGCACAGCGCCAGGATCAGCTTGGGGTCGGTCATGGCTCAGGCCTCCTGCGGCGTGGCGCCGTCGCTTGTCGTTGGGGTCGGGGCGGTCGCGTCCGGCGCGGCGCGTGTCGCCGCGCCCTGGCGGAACAGCCGCTTCACCAGCACGAAGAACAGCGGCACGAAGAAGATCGCGAGCACGGTGGCCGAGAGCATGCCGCCCACCACCGCCCAGCCGATCGCATGCTGGCCGCCGGCGCCCGCCCCGCTCGACAATGCCAGCGGCAGCACGCCGAAGGTGAAGGCGAGGCTGGTCATCAGGATCGGCCGCAGCCGCAGCTTCGCCGCCTCCAGCGCCGCTTGCGCCGCGCCCATTCCCGCCAGCATCCGCTCCTCGGCGAACTCGACGATCAGGATCGCGTTCTTCGCCGACACGCCGATCGTCGTGATCAGCCCGACCTGCAGGTAGATGTCGTTGTTCAGCCCGGCGAGCTTCGCCGCGAGCACCGCGCCGATCACGCCCAGCGGCACCACCAGCAGCACCGCGATCGGCACCGACCAGCTTTCGTACAGCGCCGCGAGGCACAGGAACACGATCAGCAGCGATACCGCGTAGAGCGCCGGCGCCTGGCCGCCCGACAATTGCTCCTCATAGGACAGCCCGGTCCATTCGAAGCCGATGCCCGGCGGCAGCTTGGCGGCATGCTCCTCCATCGCGGCGATCGCGGCGCCGCTGCTCACGCCGGGCGCGGGCGATCCCATGATCTCGAACGAGGCCACGCCATTGTAGCGCTCGAGTCGTGCCGGGCCGTTGATCCATTCGGTCGTCGCGAAGGACGAGAAGGGGGCCATCGCGCCGGTCGAGCCGCGCACGCGGAAGTCGCCGATTGCCTCGGGCGTCGTCCGGAACGGCGCGTCGGCCTGCAGATAGACCTTCTTCACCCGCCCGCGATCGATGAAGTCGTTGACATAGGTGCCGCCCAGCGCGGTGCTGATCGTGTCGTTGATGTCCGCCTGGGTCAGCCCGGCCGCGCCGGCCGCCGCCTGGTCGACGTCGAGCTTCAGCTGCGGCGTATCCTCCAGCCCGTTCGGGCGTACCTGCATCAGCCGCTTGTCGGTCATCGCCATGCCGAGCAGCTGGTTGCGCGCGGCGAGCAGCCGGTCATGGCCGACGCCGCCGATATCCTTCAGCTGGAAGTCGAAGCCATTGGCATTGCCCAGTTCGAGCACGGCAGGCGGCGCGAAGGTGATCGCCATGCCGGCGCGGATTCCGCTCAGCGCCATGTTGGCGCGCTGCGCGATCGCCGCGACCCCGTTCTGGGTGCCCGGTCGGACGCTCCAGTCCTTCATGCGGACAAAGGCGAGCCCGACATTCTGGCCCTGGCCGACAAAGCCGAAGCCGCTGATCGTGAAGACCGATTCCACATTGGCCTTCTCGGCGACCAGGAAGTGCTCGCGCACCCGGTCCATCGTGCGCTGGGTCTCCTCGATGGTCGCGCCGGTCGGCAGCGCGACCTGGGTGAAGATGATGCCCTGGTCCTCGTCCGGCAGGAAGCCGGAGGGAAGCCGCAGGAAGATCAGCCCCATGCCGACGATGATCAGCCCATAGACGAACAGCGACCGGCCCCAGCGCCGCTCGATCGTGCCGATGCCCCGGCCATAGCTGCGCGTGCCGCGATCGAAGGTCCGGTTGAACCAGCCGAAAAAGCCCTTGCGCTCCTTGTGCTCGGGATCGGCCGGCTTGAGGATCGTGGCGCACAGCGCTGGCGTCAGGATCAGCGCGACCAGCACCGACAGCACCATCGAGGAGACGATCGTGATCGAGAACTGGCGGAAGATCACGCCGGTCGACCCGCCGAAGAATGCCATCGGCAGGAACACTGCGGCGAGCACCAGGCCGATGCCGACCAGCGCGCTGCTGATCTCGTCCATCGATTTGCGCGCCGCTTCCTTCGGGCTCAGCCCTTCGTCTTGGATCAGCCGCTCGACATTCTCGACCACCACGATCGCGTCGTCGACCAACAGGCCGATCGCCAGCACCATGCCGAACAGCGTCAGCGTGTTGATGGTGAAGCCCGCGATCTGCAGCACCGCGAACGATCCCAGCAGCACCACCGGCACCGCGATCGTCGGGATCAGCGTCGCCCGCCAGTTCTGCAGGAACAGGAACATCACGACGAAGACGAGGATGATCGCCTCGATCAGCGTGTGCACGACATGCTCGACCGAGAGCTGCACGAACTCCGAATTGTCGAGCGGATAGGCGACCTTGACGTCCGCCGGGAACTGCTTCGACAATTCGGCGACCTTCGCCTTCACTGCCTTCACCGTGTCGAGCGCATTGGCGCCAGGCGCCAGCTGCACGCCGAAGCCGGCCGCCTGCTTGCCGTTGAACTGCGATTCGAAGCTGTAATTCTCGGATCCGAGTTCGACCCGCGCGACATCGGACAGGCGCACGGTCGAGCCGTCGGTGCCGGAGCGCAGCAGGATCTGGCGGAACTGTTCGGGCGTCCGCAGGCGCGATTGCGCCGTGACGGTCGCGTTGAGCGCCTGGCCCTTCACGCTCGGCAGGCTGCCGATCTGGCCGGCGGAGACTTGCGCGTTCTGCGCCTGGATCGCTGCCTTCACGTCGGCGACGGTCAGGCTGAGATTGGAGAGCTTGAACGGGTCGACCCAGATCCGCATCGCATATTGCGAGCCGAACAGCTGCGTGTTGCCGACGCCCGTGATCCGGCTCAGCGGATCCTGCAGGTTGGTCGCCACGAAATCGCCCAGGTCGATCTGGTCATGGCTGCCGTCCTCGGAATAGACCGCCGCGACCAGCAGGAAGTTCGCGGTCGACTTGCTCACCCGTAGCCCGGATTGCTGGACTTCCTGCGGCAGCAGCGGCGTCGCCTGCGCCAGCTTGTTCTGCACCTGCACCTGCGCCGTATCGGGGTTGGTCCCCTGTTCGAAGGTCAGCGTGATCGTGAGGTTGCCGGCGGAATCGCTGGTCGACGAGAAATAGCGCAGATGGTCGATGCCCTTCATCTGCTGCTCGATGATCTGGGTCGTCGTGTTCTCCAGCGTCTGCGCATCGGCGCCGGGATAGAGCGTGTTGATCGTCACGGCGGGCGGCGCGATCTCCGGGAACTGCGCGGTCGGCAGCGAGCGGAGCGCGAGCACGCCGGCCAGCATCAGGATGATGGCCAGCACCCAGGCGAAGATCGGGCGGTCGATGAAATAGCGCGACATGGTTCAGTTCCCGCCGGTCGTCGGTGCGGTGACCTGCTGCGGCGCGGCCGGCCGGACGAGCGTGCCCGGCGCCAGGTTGAGCAGGCCCTCGACGATCAGCCGGTCGCCCGGCTTCAGCCCCGCGGTGATGATCCACTTGTCGCCGATCGCACGGTCGGTCGTCACCGTGCGCGGCTCGACCTTGTTCTGCGCATTGACCACCAGCGCCGTCGCGCGGCCGCGCGGATCGCGCGAGATGCCCTGTTGCGGCGCCATGATCGCCTGCTGGCGGATGCCCTCGACCAGTTTGGCGCGAACATACAGCCCGGGCAGCAACAACCCCTGGGGATTGGCGAAGGTCGCGCGCAGCGTCACCGCGCCGGTCGCCGGATCGACCGTCACCTCGGAAAATTGCAGCCGCCCCTCGATCGGATAGGTCTTGCCGTTGGGGAGCAGCAGCTGGACCCGCGCGCTGTCGGCGCCGCCCTGCGTCACGCCGCCCGCCTGCAGCGCTTCCTTCAGGTCGAGGATCTGCGCGGCTGACTGGGTGACGTCGACATAGACCTGGTCAGTGCGCTGGATCGTTGCCAGCGCATTGGTCTGGCCCGCCTGGACGAGCGCGCCGGGGGTGTAGAGCGAGCGTCCGATCCGGCCTGAAATCGGTGCGCGGATGCGCGTGAAGCCCAGATTGACCTGCGCCGATTGCACCGCTGCCTGTTGCGCTGCAACATCGGCAACGGCCTGCTGCGCGGCCGCCTCGGCATTGTCCGCATCCTGCTTGCTGACGGCGTTGATCGCGACCAGCCCGCGATAGCGCTCCGCCTGGAGCCGGGTCGAATTGATCGCCGCCTGGGCCCGCGCCAGGCCGCCCCGGGCGCTGGCCAGGGCAGCGCGATAAGGCGCGTCCTCGATCTCGTAGAGCAGTTGCCCGGCGCGCACGATCGAGCCTTCGGTGAACAGCCGGCGCTTGATCACGCCGCTGATCTGCGGACGCACATCGGAGGTCTCAACCGCGGAAATCCGCCCCGGAAGCTCGCGCGACAGGGTGACCGACTCGCTCTTGAGCGTGACCACGCCGACCTGTGGCGGCGGGGGAGCGGGGGGCTGTTGTGCGCTGCAGCCACCCAGCAACGCGGCGGCGGTGAGGGTTGCAAGCCAGGGCAGATCGAGACGGCGCATATTCACTTTCCCATCGCGGCCATTATATCAGGACCAGCGGAATGAACGTTCATTCCGCTTGCCGCGCCCTAGGAGCCGTGCGATGCTCAGGTCAAGACAAAAAGAATGAATGATGGAGGATCAGTGACTGCAGTGCAGCAAGAAATCGGGAGCCGTGGACGGATCATCGCCGCGGCGCGTCAGCTGTTCGTGGCGCAGGGCTTCCATCAGACGCCGATGTCCGAACTGGCCACGGTGGCAAAGGTCAGCGTCGGCCAGGTCTATCGCTTGTTCAAGAACAAGAACGACATCATCCTCGCCATCGTCGATGACGATTCCTACCACCGATTTGGCGAGATGGAGGCGATCTGCGCGCGGGTGAAAGCGGGCGCCCTGTCGATCGAGGCGGCCGTCGAGCAGATCACCCTGCTCTCGATGGTGGAGGAAGACGAAGCGCTGACCTTCGAGATATTGGCGGAAGCGCATCGCAATCCTGATGTCGCCGCGACGATCGAGGGCCTGTGCGGTCGCTATCGCGAGATCATGCGCGATCTCGCGCGTGGCGCGAACCCGAGTCTGTCCGAGGTTGATCTCGATGCGGCCGAGGAATTGCTCCTGGCCTGCCTGTTCGGCCTCGGCCATCGCAGCCTCTCGCGGGCGCGCCTGCCGATCCCGCAAACCGCTGCCCTGACGGCGCGTATGATCGTGGCCGCGCTTAGGGCAACCGGCGAAGGATAGCAGTATCCGGGCGGCTGGGCTCCGCCGCCCGGCTTATCCTTCGCTTTCCTTGCGCTTCGGCGGATGCAGCCGGAGCCGTTCCACCCGGGTCGGCTCCGCCTCGATCACTTCCAGCGTCCAGCCGCTCTCGTGCTTGATGCACTCGCCGGCCTGCGGCACATGGCCGGCCAGCACCGCCGCCAGCCCGCCGATCGTGTCGATATCGCCGTCCACCTCGGCCAGGCGCGGATCGATCGCCTCGCCGACATCCTCGAGCTCGGCGCGCGCATCCGCTTCCCAGGCACCGCCCTCCAGTGGGATCAGCAGCGCCTCGGGCGCATCGTCATGCTCGTCCTCGATATCGCCGACGATCTCCTCGATCAGGTCCTCGATCGTCACCAGGCCCTCGGTGCCGAAATATTCGTCGAGCACGATCGCGAGGTGGACGCGCTTGGTCCGCATGTCGGCGAGCAGATCGAGCGCGCCGCGCGACATGGGGACGTACAGCGGCTCGCGGATCAGTCCTGCCAGCGATTCGGGGTGGGGGGCGCCGGTCGCGAGGATGGCGAACACGTCCTTGATATGGACCATGCCGATGATGGTATCGAGCTTCTCGCGATAGACCGGCAGGCGGCTGTGCCCCGCTTCGGCGAACAGCTTCACCAGGTCGGCAAAGCTGGTCTTCTCCTCGACCGCCACGATATCCGCGCGCGGCACGCCGACATCGCCGGCATCGCGTTCCCCGAAATGCAGCAGGTTGCGCACCATCTGGCGCTCGAGCGGGGAAAGATCGCCGGCCGCATCCGGGCCCGGCTCGTCCTCATGCGCGTCGATCACCTCTTCGAGCTGCGCCCGGAGCGAATCGTCGCCCGGATCGCCGAAGATCAAGGCACGGAAGGAGCGCCATATGCTGCCTTCCTGGGGGCCGGCGCCGTCCGTTTTCAGGCCGGTGCCGGTGCTACTGTCGCCGTCGGGCATGGTGATCGTTCAGTCCTCGCTGATCAGATAGGGGTCATGAAGGCCCAGGGCGGCGAGCGCATCGGTCTCGATACTCTCCATCGCCTCGGCCTCCCGGTCTTCGCCATGGTCATAGCCTAGCAAATGAAGCGTGCCATGCACGATCAAATGCGTCGCATGGTCCTCCAGCGAGATTTTTCGCTCGGCTGCCTCCGCGGCGCATACGCCGTGCGCCAGCACGATATCGCCGAGCAGCACTTCGCCGTCGTCGGAATTCTGGTCGATCGTGTCGAGCAGATCGGCCTGCACCATCGGGAAGCTGAGCACGTTGGTCGGCTTGTCCTTCTGGCGATACTGCGCGTTGAGCGTCTGGACTTCCGCGTCGGTGGTGAGGCGGACCGAAATCTCGACCAGCACGGGGAAACGCAGCATCTCGCCATGCGGCGTGCGCTCCATCGCGGCGGTGGCGGCGCGCAGCGCGAGGGCTTCCCAGTCGGTGGAGTCCGGCCAGGGCGATTCGATCGAGAGGGCGGTTTCGAGCATAAGGACTTTCAGGCGAGGTCGGTTCTGTCATAGCGATCATGGAGGTGTGGCGCGAGTTACGCCTGGAGATCGCGGATCGGGGTGACAATGGCTTCCCGCCACGACACAGGGGCTGCGATCAGCGCCGGACCGGCGTTTCCGGAGGATAGCCCGACGGCATATCGGGATATCCTTCGTTCAGGCATCCTTGCCCTCATAGGCCTCGACGATCCGCCCGACGATCGGATGCCGCACCACATCGCCGGCGCCGAAACGGCAGATCGAAAGCCCCTCGACACCCTCGAGCCGTGCGACCGCGTCGTTCAGGCCGGACGCAGCCATGCCGCCCGGAAGATCGGTCTGCTTCGGGTCGCCGCACACCACCATGCGGCTGTTCTCGCCGAAGCGCGTGAGGAACATCTTCATCTGCGCCGGGGTGGTGTTCTGCGCTTCGTCGAGGATGATGAAGGCATCGGCCAGGGTACGGCCGCGCATGAAGGCGATCGGCGCGATCTCGATCTCGCCCGACAGGATGCGCCGCTCGACCTGCTCGGCGGGCAGGCAGTCGTTGAGCGCGTCGTAGAGCGGGCGGAGATAGGGGTCGACCTTCTCCTTCATGTCGCCGGGCAGGAAGCCGAGCTTCTCGCCCGCCTCCACCGCCGGGCGCGACAGGATCAGCCGCTGCACGCTGCCGGTGATGAGCTGCGCCACCGCCTGCGCGACCGCGATATAGGTCTTGCCGGTACCTGCCGGCCCGAGTGCGAAGATGATGTCGTGGTTGAGCAGTTCGCGCATGTAATGCTGCTGCGCCAGGGTGCGCGGCACGATCGTCTTCTTGCGCGTGCGGATCATGATCTGCGGCGGACCCGCGATGTCGGCGCGGATGATGCCGTCGAGCGTCGGCTCCGACGACATGGTGATCACGGCGTCGACCAGGCCCGGATCGACGCGCTCGCCCCGGACGATGCGGTTGTAGAGCCCCTGCAGCACGTCGCGCGCCGCCGCGACCGACTCGGCGTTGCCTTCGAGTCCGACACGGTTGCCGCGCGCGGTGATATAGACGCCGAGCCGGTTCTCGAGCAGCAGCAGGTTCTGGTCGAACTCGCCGAAAAGCTGCGGCATGAGCTGGGGCTTGTCGAACACGACCTCTGCGCGGCTGCGATCACCGGACTGGGCGGGGACAGGCTTGCGACTCATGCGGTTCCTTCAGGCGGGAGGGGGCGGCGGGTGCCATGGGCGGACGGCGAGTCGCCGGAACCTGCCGTTCGAGGCGGTGTTCCGACGGAAGGGCGAGTCTGCTGCATCCACCGCCAAGATGGCAGAGCGCGCGCCGGGAGGACAGAGGGAAACGGGCAACAGTCCCGATCTTTCGCCCAGCCGTGCCGTTCCCTCTCCCATCGGGGGAGTTATCACTTTGGCAAAACACACCGCAATCGGTAGTGTCGATGCCGACGGGCTGGCGTTCGATATCAGCAAGATCAAAATGAGCAGGGGGCTAAGGCTTCTTCTTCAAAGCGATAAACGCTTCTACGACGCTTTCGCTAAGCTCCACTAAGCCTTTCAAGCAAGGGAGTAGGTCCCTTCCTTTGAATGGATCAATGGGCGGGAACTGCACAGTCACAATCGCAACGGGCTGGCGTGGATCATAAACGTGGGCTCTGAAAAACGGGTTGCTGGGGTGCACAGCAATCCCATACGTTGCGTCCGCCAAAAGCCCTTGGTGCTTATCCACGTTATCAAGATCGTGAAGCCCTCGCAGATCATCGTTCCCGCCCTTGTAGGGCTTTAACGTCTTCAAAAAATCAACCGCGTCTTGCCCGCAGAAATAGAACTTTGTCTGCTTTACACGATCATCGAGAACGCCCGCGTTTTCTGAGAAAGGAAAATAGACATTTTTAGGGTTTTTGCCTTCAGCCTCTGCCATGCTTCCGGCGACGGCATCTAATGCGACCCTCGCATTATGGATCACGTCACCGATTACTGCCGGAACGATGTCGGGTAGCGCATTGATTTTGAATTTCACGCTCGAAACCTGATGACCCTCATGCACTGCGGTGGACGGCTTCTCGTCAATAGGGTTTTCTGCCAAGTACGCGGTGATGATAGCCTTAAGCTCGTCCAAGTGCTGATACGCGCGACGAATTTTCAGGCGTGCCGGAGAGAAATCGACCAATTGGACAGGTTCCAAACCAAGAAGGCGACTCGCCCCGCGTAGCAGTGGTCGCACGCCCAAAGCCGCACGCGCGACTGGAAGAGTCAATTGAGATGCGATCCGATGCGGATGCTCGCCTTAGAGCCGCTATCCATGCGGCAGCCAAAAAAAGGGCTCAAAACGTCGGGAACTGATGCGCTAGTCCTTCCCACGTTTGTGCTTCGGCCCGTAAGCGCGAGGGCGGCTGGCGATAGCGTCCGTCTGATCCCCGCGCCGCGCGGGAAGAAGGTCAAGCCGCTGCGCGCGTCACTGCCACGCCGGAAACCGAATTCGGCCATGCCGCCTCGATCGACACGTCGATCAGGTCGCCGATCGCCGCATCCGCCACGAGATGCACTGACTGCAGCCAGGGCGATTTCCCGATCAGCTGGCCGGGCAGCTTGCCCTTGCGCTCGAGCAGGATCTGGCAGCGGCGCCCGACGCTCGCGACGTTGAACGCTTCCTGGTCGCGGTTGATCGCCGCCTGCAGGCGTTGCAGCCGCTCGTCCATCACCTCGGGCGCGATCTGGTCCGCCATGTCCGCGGCCGGCGTCCCGGGGCGCGGGCTGTATTTGAAGCTGAACGCCTGGGCATAGCCGACGGCGTCGACCAGGCTCAGCGTCTCGGCGAAATCCGCCTCGGTCTCGCCGGGAAAGCCGACGATGAAATCGCCCGACAAGGCGATGTCGGGCCGCATGGCGCGCACGCGATCGAGCAGCCGCAGATAGCTGTCGCGCGTGTGGCTGCGGTTCATCGCCTTGAGGATGCGATCGCTGCCGGCCTGTACCGGCAGGTGCAGGAACGGCATCAGCTTCTCGACCTCGGCATGGGCGCGGATCAGGCCGTCGCGCATGTCGTTGGGGTGGCTGGTCGTGTAGCGGATTCGCGCCAGGCCCGGAATGTCGGCGAGCGCGCGGATCAGTCCGTCCAGGCCCTGCACCCGGCCGGCCGGGTCCTCGCCTTCCCATGCATTCACATTCTGCCCGAGCAGCGTGATCTCCTTCGCACCGGCATCGACCAGCGCCTTCGCTTCGTCGACGATCGCGGCCCAGGGCCGGCTGACCTCGGCGCCGCGCGTATAGGGCACCACGCAATAAGTGCAGAATTTGTCGCATCCTTCCTGCACCGTCAGGAAGGCGGAGGGCGGCACGCGGCGGCGCGCGGGCAGCGCGCCGAACTTGGTCTCGACCGGCATGTCGGTATCGAGCGCAGCTTCGCCCCGCGCGGCGCGCGCGACCAGTTCGGGAAGGTTGTGATAGGCCTGCGGCCCCACCACCACGTCCACCTTCGCCCGCCGCACGATTTCCGCGCCCTCGGCCTGCGCCACGCAGCCGGCCACGGCGATCATCGGTGTCCGGCCATGCTTCCGCAGCCGCCCGATGTCCGAATAGACCTTCTCGGTCGCGCGCTCGCGGATGTGGCAGGTGTTGAGCACGATCAGGTCGGCGCTGTCGGCATCGGCCGCGCTCATGCCCTCGGCGCTCATGAGTTCGCTCATGCGATCGCCGTCATACATGTTCATCTGGCAGCCGAAGGACTTGACGTGGAAGGTCTTGGGGGCGGGTTTCATGATGCCGGGCCTATAGGCCGGGGGCAGGGGCGATACAAATCGGCGCGCGCGGCGGCCTTATGACGCATCCTGTGCAGCGGCGGGGGCCGCGTAGCTCACCGGCCCGACGTCGAAGGCAAAGGGCCGCAGCCCATGGCCGAGCGATTCCACCAGCGCCGTCTCGATTCGCCGCCGGCTCTCCGCCGCGATCGCCTTGCGGCCGGGAAAGTCGTGCGGATAGAAGGGCTCGAGGAAGATCACGCGCATCCGGAAGCTGCCGCGTCGCGCCAGGATGCGCTTGGCGTTGTCGATCCCGCTTTCCTCCCCGATCCAGCCGATCTCCTCGCCGACCGCGCCATAGTCGAGCAGCACCGGCTGGACGAGTACGCCCGGCGGCGGCGGCTCCAGCACGCGCAGCATCGGCGTCTTGAACGGCAGCAGTGACTTGCCGTCAGTCGTCGTTCCCTCGGGAAAGACCGTGACCGACCAGTTCTCCTCCAGCGCGTCGCGCAGCTGGTTGATCTGTTCGGCGACGCCCAGCCGGTTCTCGCGCTTGACGAAGACGGTGCGGTTGAGCGTTGCGAGCCAGCCGACCACCGGCGCGGCGCGGATCTCTTCCTTCGCCACGAACGCCGTGCCGCTCTGTCCGGCGATCGCGAGGATGTCGATCCAGCTCAGATGGTTGGAGATATAGAAGACGTCGCGTTTCAGCGGCACGCCGACGCGCTCGACCCGCGCCCCGGCCATGCGGGCCGCCCAGGCCAGGAAGATCTTCGGCCAGGGCGAGCCGATGCGCAGCAGCCGCCAGAGATAATGGAGCGGCACGGTCACCAGCAGGCCGACTACGAGCCCGGCCGCGCGCAGGGTGATCCGCGCCCGTCCCAGCGCATCGATCGGTACAGGTTTG
>CAISGR010000297.1 GCA_903884945.1 uncultured bacterium | reverse complement strand
TCTCCATGTTCTCGAGCGAGCGCCAGAAACTCAGGCCGAAGCTCTTCTCGATCGGCCCGGCGGCCGGATCGATCAATTGGGCGTAGCGATTGGCGTAGCAGCCGATGCCGCGGCCGTGATCGCGCAGAAACATCATGCCCTTGCGCAGGATCGGCTCCATCTCCGTCAGATACATGTCGCGCTCGCGACCCGTGGTGTCGGTCCAGTCCTGGCCGGAGCGGATCACCGCAATATGCTCGTGGCCGGCAAGACGAATGCGCCCCGCCGCGGGACGTGACGAGAGGTCTCCGGAGGGCGCCAACGCGTCGGTTTGCGACACGGGCAGGCGGTCGCGCATGCTCCCCCAGTAGCCGTGCTCCTGGATCGGCTCGGCGCTGCGGTTGCCGACGAGGATGCCGACGCCCTCGAGGCGATCGGGGGCGCTGAACAGCGTTTCGAAATGCTCGACTCGGGGCGTCAGAATCTCGCGGAAATAGCCGAGCCCGTCGTCGAGCCTGGCGTCGGATTCCCACCAGTCGGCGACGGCCGGGGAGGCTTGCCAGCGGGCGAATTGCGCCGGGTCCGCCCAATACGCGATCGCCAGATGGGTGTCGTAGCCCTGGCCATCGATCTCATGCGCGGTGTCGACATGAGCGGGTCCATCGGCTCCTGTGAACAGGGCGAGGATTTGCGTCAGGGCCGCGCGCGCCGGCGCAGCCTGTCCGGCCCCCCGCGACTGCACGCCGAAATAGCCCATCACCGCCTGTTTCAAGCCGGGATCGGGCACCGTCGTCCAGGCGGGGTAGGGCGGCTGGTAATCGTCTTCGACGCGGCGGGCGCGGCTGCGCGGGCATTGCAGGTGGCTGGGGATCGCGGAGGCCATGATCTGGTCTTTCTTGGGCGAGGCTCAGGGAACAAGCCGGAGCAGCGTATCACTTGACGGCGCCGCGGGCAGCGTTTCCGTATCGGGCTTCGCCGCCTCGGCGAAGGCGGCGTGGCGGTCGCGCGTCGTCGCGGTCGTGCCGAAGCGTTGCACTCGCGGCGTCGGCTCGGGGTTGAACAGCAGCCGGGCGACGTCGGGCCGCGAGTAATGCCCGGCCGGATCGGCTGCCGCCTTGGCATAGGCGATCATGCCGAGATCGATCTCGGCATAGACCAGCCCTTCCTGGTCGGGCGGCAGCGGCGCGTTGAGCGGCGAGCCGTCGGGGCCGTAGATCATGGCGTAGCCACCGCCAGCCTGCAGCAAGTGCCGCTTCACCGGGGTGTCGCACATCATTTCGACCATCTCCGGCGAAACCGTGGCGCAGGCGGCGATGACGAAGCATTGCGCCTCGGCCGCGTAGACCTGACTGATGGCCGTGTTGAGCTGCGGCCCCAGGGCATAGGCGGCACCTTCGTAGAGCGAGAAGCTCGGCCAGGCGCCGACATGGATCTGCTCGTCCTGGGCGTACATCGCGTATTTGGTCAGCGGGTTCATATGCTCCCAGCAACACAGCGCGCCGATGCGGCCGAGCGCGGTGTCGTGGACCTTGATGTCGCTGCCGTCGCCTTCGCCGAACACCGTGCGCTCGACATGGGTGGCCTTGAGCTTGCGGCGGGCGGCGATGATTTCGCCCTCGGCGTTGATCAGCAGTTGCGCGATGTAGAGGCTGCCTGCATCACGCTCGCTGTAGCCGAGCACGACGAAGATGCCGTTGGCCTTGGCGGCCGCCGCGATCTGCTGGGCTTCCGGACCGTCGGCGGTGATGCAGTTTTCGACGTGACGGCGGACGAACTGCATGCCCCAGGCGGGGGAGTCGAGCCAGACCCACCAGGGGTAGCCCGGGATCCAGCATTCGGGAAAGGCGATCAACTTGGCTCCCGCCGCGGCAGCCTCCTCGATCAGGGCGATGGCCTTGGCGACGCCGGCG